>NZ_JBJGZT010000001.1:0-297158 GCF_054050655.1 Geodermatophilus sp. SYSU D00663
CCCCCCCCCCCCCCCCCCCCCCCCCCCCCCCCCCCCCCCCCCCCCCCCCCCCCCCCCCCCCCCCCCCCCCCCCCCCCCCCCCCCCCCCCCCCCGCCGCCGAGGACCAGGACCGGCAGCTCGCCGTCCTCGCCCCCTCCGGCGCGGTCGCCGCCGACACCGGGCCGGGCTCCTTCCCGGTCAGCGGCCACCTGCTCGGCGAGGGCTGGAGCGTGCAGGGCAACATGCTCACCTCGCCGGAGGTGCTGCCGGCGATGGCGGAGGCGTACGAGGCCGCCCGCGGCGGCCTCGCCGACCGGCTGCTGGCCGCCCTGACCGCGGGCCAGGACGCCGGCGGGGACCTGCGCGGCCGGCAGTCCGCGGCGCTGCTCGTGGTCAGCGGGGAGCCGGCCACCGAGGAGGACGACGGCGTGCGGACGGACCTGCGCGTCGACGACTCCGGCGACCCGGTCGCGCAACTGCGGGTGCTGCGCAACCTGCAGCGCGCCTACGACGAGCGCGACTACGAGACCCTCGCCCTGTTCGCCCCCGAGGGCGCGCGCGAGCTCTACGCCGCGCTGGCCGCCTCCCGGCGGGGCGACCGCGCGGCGGCGCGGGCCGCGCTGGAGGCCGTCCGCGCCCGTCCCGGCTGGTCGGCGTGGCTGGCCTCGATGGCCGGCGACTCGCGGCTGGCCGCGGTCTCCCGCCTGCTCGGCTGAGCGGGCCGGTCAGCCGGTCCAGACGCCGAGGGCGACGGTGACCGCCCAGACGGCGCCGAGCAGCAGCAGCCCGCGGTCGCGCAGCACGACCTCCTCGGGCGCGCCGGTGCTGCCGCGGTCGACGTCGACGGCGTAGCGCAGCAGGGCCAGGACGAACGGCGCGACCGAGATCGTGGTCCACGGGATGCCGCTGTCACTGCGCATCTCGAACGCCCACAGGCCGTAGGTCGTGCAGGTGACGGCGGCCGACAGGCTCCACACGAACCGCAGGTAGCTCGCGGAGTACTCGCGCAGGCTGCGCCGGGTCTCCGCCTGCTCACCCAGCGCCAGGAGCTCGGCGTACCGCTTGCCCGCCACCATGAACAGCGCGCCGAACGCCGCGACGAGGATGAACCACTGCGAGAGCGCGACGCCGGCCGCCGCGCCCCCGGCCACGCCGCGCAGGACGAACCCGGAGGCGACGCAGGCCAGGTCGATCACCGGCTGGTCCTTGAGCGCCAGGCTGTAGGCCAGTGAGATGCAGACGTAGGTGGCCAGGACCGCGGTGAGCGCCGGCCGGGCCAGGACCGCCGCCGTCCCCAGGGACGCCGCCAGCAGGACACCGCCCGCGACGAGCGCGACCCGGACCGGCACCGCGCCGGAGGCCACCGGCCGGGTCCGCTTGCGCGGGTGGCGGCGGTCGGCGTCGACGTCGCGGACGTCGTTGAGCAGGTAGAGGCCGCTGGCCGCGACGCAGAACAGGGCGAAGGCCAGCAGGGTGGCGGCCAGGACGTCGGGCCGGACCACGGTGCCCGAGGCCAGCGGCGCGGCGAACACCAGCAGGTTCTTCACCCACTGCCGGGGCCGCATCGTGCGCCCCAGCCCGGCGAGGACCGTGCCCGCGGTGCGGCGCGCGGGGCGGGCCGGGGCGCCGCCGGTCACCCGGGGCAGGTCCGCCGCGACGTTCCCGGTGAACGCCGTGTGCACCGCACGGGGCCGGAGCTGCTGGTCCTCGACGTCCATGCGGCCTCCCCGGCGCTGCCGGAACGCACCGGACGGCCAGCGCGGGCTCGGCGGCCGTCCTCCGGGGCGGGACATGCTCCGGGAGCCTGGCCGGGAAACCCGCCCCGGACAATCCCCCGCGCGGTCCCGGGACGGAACGGTTCAGTCCGGGGCGGGGCCGGCCCAGCCGGGCCGGGTCACGCGGGAGCGCTCCAGGTCGTACGCGTCCCGGGCGTAGGGCACGTCGAAGCGCAGCACCTGCACCTGGCGGACCCCGGGTGTCCCGCGCAGCCGGACGCCGAGCTCGGTGACGGCGGAGGTGCGCTCGACCGGGGCGAACACGCCGCCGCGGAACACCTGCCAGGTGTTGTCGACCAGGCCGTCGGTGCTGCCGTCCGGCCGCCACACGATGCCGTAGGCGGCCGGCTCGGTGACGCCCGAGCGCACGACGGGCTGGCGCTGGCACGGGAAGAGGAACGAGATCTGCCAGGCCACGGCCACCGGCGCGTCCGCCGGGAGGAGCTCGGTCAGGGGCACCTGCGGCAGCACCGAGGGTCCGGTGAACGCCAGCCAGCCGCCCCGGCCGACGCTGCGGTCGTCGGCCACCAGGCGCACGAGGCCGGCGCCGGCGTCGCGGGCGCCGCGGGCGTCCAGGACGAAGGTCCGCCACCGCGGGGAGTCCAGGCCGTCGGCGAGGTCCTGGGTGCGCAGCACGCGTGGCGCCCCGCCGTCGCCGGCCGGCTCGGCGTACTCGACGCGCAGCCCGTTGGCGCCGACGAGGCGGCCGGCGGCCAGCACGGCCGCCTCCTCGTCGTCGGCGGGCTCGGGCAGCGGGAACCAGGGCGTGACCTGCCCGCCGGTGGTGTCCTCGCCCCCCGGCCCGGTGAGGCTGCCCCAGCTCCAGGTGGCGACCCCCTCCCCCGGCGGCGGCCCGGCGGCGAACCAGCCGCTCCCGGCGGCGAAGTCCGCGGGCCCCTCGGACACCGGCCCTCCGGGCACCGGCGCCAGCGGCCGGGCCGCGGCGACGTCGAGCACGTCGACGTCGCCGGCGGCGCCGCAGGAGCGGGCGAGCGGGTCGGTCAGCGCGGCGGCGCCCGGGGACCAGGTGTCCAGCGTGCGGAGGCCGGCCAGCGTGAAGCTCCCGACCAGGTACCCCACCGAGGTGAGCAGCAGGACCAGCGCGAGGGCCGGCACGGCCACCGCCCAGCCCGCCCCGGCGCGCCGCCCGAGACCCCGGACGGCGGCGAGCACGACCAGCGCCACGACCGCCCAGGTCAGCAGGTCGTCCAGCGCCACCGGGCCGACCGACGGCGGCTCGTCCGGGTTCGGCATCCCGGGGAGCCAGGTGTAGGGCCAGCTGTTCGGCCCGCGCATGGTCAGGGCGGCGACGACGACCCCCGAGCCCAGGGCGAGCGCCGGGACCGTCGGGGACACCGGACGGTCGCGGGTGACCGCCCGGACCAGGCCGGGCACCGCGACGAGGAACAGCGCGAGGAACAGCGGCCCGAGCCCGGACAGCGCGCCGAAGTGGTGCGTCCACTTGCTCGGGGTGAACCACAGCAGCAGCAGGGCCGCGCCGAGCGACCCGCCGGCCAGCAGCAGCGTGGGCGGGACCCGGACGTCGCGCGCCCGCGCGGCCACCGCCAGGACGAGGAACCACAGCAGCGCCACGATCCCGGCGAGCACCGCCGTCCGCCGGGCGTAGGAGCCCATCGGGATGGACTGGAACAGGAAGGCGTAGCGCTGCCACTCGTCGTACCAGGCGTCCTGCCGCTGGATGGACAGGAAGATCTCCTGGCCGCGGCGGAAGTCGTTGAGGGTGCCGTCGGCGAAGGCGGCGCAGACGGCGAACGCCCCGGGGGCGAGGACCAGCAGCGTCCGCCCCGCCGCCTCCGTGCGCCCGCGCCCGGCCGCCACCAGCCGGGCCAGCCGCGGCAGCGTGGCGACCAGCGGGGCGAGGGCGACGAAGCCGGTCGGGTGGCAGGCCACCGCCAGCCCCGCGGCCCCGAACGCGAGCCCCACCGGCAGCAGCCGGCCGGTGCGCAGCGCGGCGGCGACCGCCACCAGCGTGGCGAGCGCGAGCACGCCCACCACGGCCTCGGGCCGCACCCCGATGCCGTAGGGCAGCCACCAGGCGAGGAACGCGGCGGCCAGCAGCAGCCGCGCGGCGACCGGGCCCCAGGCGGACGCCGCGACCGCCGGCGGCAGCGCGCCGGCGCGGGCCACCAGCCGGCGCAGGAGGACCCAGGTCACCAGCCCGGTGACCAGCGACGGCAGGCGCAGCAGCGTCGGTGAGTCGCCCAGCTCCTGCCACCAGCCCAGCAGCCGGTAGAACCAGGTGAACGGCGTGAACGACTGGTTGAGCAGCTGGTAGTAGTTCCCGACGAACCCGGTCTCCTGGGCGTTGCGGGCCATCGCCGCGTAGTAGCCGTCGTCGTCGGACGTGGGCGCGATGAACAGCCACAGCAGCGCCGTCGCGACGACGGCGACGTCCACCACGCCCCCCGCCCACCGGGCGGCCCCCCGCGGACGGGCGGCGCGCGGCTCCGGTGCCCGGGGGCCGGACGGGGGGCCGCGGCGCCGGTCGGCCGCGGCGAGGGCGAGCAGCGCGACGAGCGCGGCGACCAGCACCAGCCCGGTGAGCGCCAGCTTCGCCGGCGTCGGCGTGGTGTCGAACTGGTCGTCCACGGTGAGCGAGACCCGCAGGTCGCCGTCCGGGAGGGCGGTCAGGCCGGTGGCGAGGACGTCCACGTCGGGCAGCACCGTCCCGCCGTCGGGCGGCGCGAGGCCGGCCACGCGGGTGCCGTCCCGCACCACGGTGAGGCCGTCCGCGTCCGCCGTCACCCGGTAGGTGCAGTCGCCGGCGGGGACCGGCTGGTCGAGCACCTCGGTGCCGCGGTCGACCACCCGGACCCGGCCGTCCGAGGAGGTGACCAGCAGGCCGTCGGTCCCGGCCGCGGGGTGCTCCGGCACGATCGTGGAGAACACGACCCCGCCGGGGACGTCCGCCGCGGCGCGGACCGCGGCGCAGCCGACGCGCAGGTCCAGGGCCAGCGGCTCCTGGTTGGTCAGCTCGAGCATCGTCGACTCCGGCCGCGCGGGGTCCTGCGGCCAGGTGACGGCGGGGGTGCTCATGCGGACGGGGGCCAGCGGCAGGAGCACCGCGCCGAGGACGGCGACCAGCGCGGCCAGGACCCCCAGGCGGGAGAGGCCCCGGGAGCGCGGCGGCGGGGGTGGTCCCGGGTCCGCCACCGGGCGCGGGCGCGCCTCCCCGACGACGTCCACACGCTCCCCCTGCTGATCGCTGTTGACCGGCTCCGGCCAGTGAACACCCCGAGCGGGTGCCGCGTCGCCCCCCACCAGGCGTTCCCGGCGCGCCCGGCACCCTCCGGAGCACTAGCGTCGGCCCGTGCCCCAGCGCGGCCGGGATCGGACACCGGCACCCCGCGGTGCGCGCCGCCTCGTCCCGTCGCTGAGCTGGGTGGCGCTGTGCGTCGTCGTCTCCGGCGTCCTGGTCTACGTCTACCTGGCGCTGGTGGCCCGCGCACTGCCCGCCGGGGAGTACGCCGGGTTCGGCGCGTACTGGTCGCTGTCCCTGCTGCTCGGCTTCGGCCTGTTCCTGCCGCTGGAGACCGAGATCGCCCGGCTGGTGCACCTGGGTCCCGGCCGCGGCCTGCCCCGCGGCACGCTGCGGGTGGCCGCCGTCCTGACCCTGGCCGGCCTCGTCGCCGTGGCGGCCGCGATCCCGCTGCTGCTGCCGACGCTGGGCTCGGCCGGCCTGGTCGTCGCGCTGGCGGCGGTCTGCCTGGTCTCCCCCGGACAGTTCGTGCTGCGCGGGCTGCTCGTTGGCACCGGCGGCTACCGCAGCTACGGCGTCGTGCTGCTGGCCGACGCCGTGCTGCGGGTGCTCGGCGCCACCGTCGTCGTCCTGCTCGCCGGTCCCGCGGGGCCGGCCGCCCTCGGGTGGACGCTGGTC
The DNA here is from genome assembly GCF_054050655.1 of Geodermatophilus sp. SYSU D00663. Taxonomy (NCBI): domain Bacteria; kingdom Bacillati; phylum Actinomycetota; class Actinomycetes; order Geodermatophilales; family Geodermatophilaceae; genus Geodermatophilus; species Geodermatophilus sp. SYSU D00663. The sequence continues at coordinate 5,654 of NZ_JBJGZT010000001.1, forward strand.
GCCGCGCTGGCGCTGGCGCACCTGCCGCTGCTGGCGTGGCGGCTGCGGCGCCGCCCCCCGGCGCCGCCCGGCGTCCCGCGGCTGGCGCCCGGCGCCGTGGCACACCTGGTCGTCGGCACGGTCTGCGCCCAGACGCTGCTCAACGCCGCGCCGGTGCTGGTGACCGCCGGGACCGCCGGACGGACCGCGGCCGCGGCCTTCGTCGCGGCCTTCACCCTCGTGCGGCTGCCGCTGTTCGTGGCGGTGCCCCTGCAGGGTGCGCTGCTGCCGGCGCTGGTCGACGCCGGCTCGGGCCCCCCGCGGGCGCGGGCCCGGGTGGTGCGCCGGCTGCTCGCCGCGGTCGGCGCGCTGGCCGCGGCGGCCGCGGTCGTCGGGGCACTGGCCGGCCCGCCGGTGGTGGGGCTGGTGTTCGGCGAGCGCTACGAGCCCGCGGCCGCCGACGTCGCCGTCCTGGCCGCCGGCAGCGTCGTGCACCTGGCCCTGCTGGTGGCCGCGCAGGCCGTGGTGGCCGACGCGCGCCACCGCGACAGCGCGCTGGCCTGGGGAGCGGGGCTGGCCGCGGCGGCCGTCGTCGCGCTGGTGGTGCCCGGCACCGCGGGGGCGTCGTGGGCGTTCGCGGGCGGCTCGGCGGCGGCGCTGGCCTGGTGCGCGGTCGTGCTGACCCGCCGGGGCACGGGGGCCGCGCCGGTGCCGCCGGTCCCCGCGGGGTCGACGGGAGGAGCGCGGTGAGCGACCGGCTGGACCTGGTGGTGGCGCTGGACTACTACGCGCCCTACGTCAGCGGCCTCACCAACGTGGCGCGCGACGTCGCCGAGGGGCTCGCCGCGCGCGGGCACCGCGTCCGGGTGCTCACCAGCCGGCACGACCGGTCCCTGCCGGAGCGGGAGGTGCTGCGCGGGGTCGAGGTCGAGCGCGCGCCGGTCGTGGCGCGGCTGGGCAAGGGCGTGGTGAGCCCGGCGCTGGTGCGGCGGGTGCGCGCGGCGGGCCGGACCGCCGACGTGGTGGACCTGCACCTGCCCATGCCGGAGGCGGGCCTGCTCGCCGTCGGGACGCGGACGCCGCTGGTCAGCACCTACCACTGCGACGTCAGCCTGCCGCCGGGCGCGGTCAACCGGGCCCAGACGCTCGGCGTGGACCTCGCCAGCCGCGCCACGCTGCGGCGCAGCGCCCGCGTCGTGGTGTCCAGCGAGGACTACGCGCGGGCCAGCCGGCTGTGGCCGGCGATGGCCGGGCGCACCGCCGCGATCCCGCCGCCGTGCCGCGAGCGGCCGGCCGGGCGGCCGCGGTTCCGCGACGGCGACGGGCTGCACGTGGGGTTCCTCGGGCGGATCGTCGAGGAGAAGGGGCTGCAGTACCTGGTGCGCGCCTTCCTCGCCCTCGGGGACCCCGACGCGCGCCTGCTCATCGGCGGGGACTTCGCCGACGTCGCCGGCGGGTCGGTCGTCGAGGAGGTGCGGCGCGCGGCCGACGGCGACCCGCGGGTGCGGCTGCTCGGCTTCCTGCCCGAGGAGCAGATCGCCGACCTCTACGCCTCGATCGACGTGTTCGCCCTGCCGTCGGTGAACTCCTTCGAGGCGTTCGGCATCGTGCAGGTGGAGGCGATGATGGCCGGCGTCCCGGTGCTGGCCAGCGGCCTGCCCGGCGTCCGGACGCCGGTGCGGGAGACCGGGTTCGGCGTCGTGGCACCGCCGCGCGACGTGCCCGCGCTCACCGAGGGGCTCCGCCGGCTCGCGGCGGCGCCGCCGGACCGCGAGCGGGGCCGGGCCCGGGCGCGGGAGCGCTACGCCCTGGGCACCGTCCTCGACGCGTACGAGGAGCTGTTCGCCGAGGTCAGCGCGGGAGGTCCGGTACCTCGCGCCAGAAGGCGTCGAGCCGGCGGTTGAACTCCTCGGGCACCTCCTCGAACGGCGCGTGCGCCTGGCCCTCGATCAGCTCGAAGCGCGCTCCCGGGACGGCCTCGGCCACCGCGCGGCCGTAGTCCGGTGGGGCGATGGGGTCCGCGCTGCCGGTGAGGACCAGCGTCGGGACGGCGATCCGCGGCAGCCGGTCGAGGGTCGCGTGGTCCCAGAAGGCGTCGGCGAAGCGCTGGAAGGACTCGCTGGACTGCGGGTACGGGAAGGCCAGCGCGGCCTCGATCGTCCGGTCGACCCGCCCGTCCTCGTGGGCGCGGTGGGTGTAGGCCCAGGCGAAGAAGGCCTCGAGGAACGCCCGCTCGCTCGGCGCCCGCTCGGCCATCCAGAGCCAGGAGCCGACCACGTGGTGCCAGCGGACGTCGGGACGGCCCCAGGTGCCGACCAGCACGAGGCTGCGGACGGTGTCCGGGTGCCGCAGGGCGAGCTCCTGCGCGATCACGCCGCCCCCGGAGTAGCCGACGACGTGGGCGGGGCCGGCTCCGCACTCGAGCAGCACGCCGGCCGCGTCGTCGGCCAGGTCGGCCACCGTGTAGGCCAGGTCCGGGCGGGTCGAGCGGCCGACGTCGCGGTTGTCGAAGGCGATCAGCCGGTAGCGGTCGGACAGCCCGTCGAGCTGGGCCTGCCAGGCCTCGAGCGGGTCACCGCCGCCGTTGACGAGCAGGACCTCGGGCCCGCTCCCCCGCTGCTCGACCCACAGCCTGACGTCGCCCGCTCGCACCGCTGCGCCCATCGGTCCGGCCCTCCACTGCATGGGGCCGGACGGCTCCCGGCCCGGGCTGGGAGCTGCCATCGTCGCGCGCCGCGGGAGCCGGTGGGCGGGTCCCGTGCCCCGTGGCGGCGCGCCGTCACGGGGCGGGAGAGCCCTACCTCAGGAGGCTGCGGGCGATGACCATCCGCTGGATCTGGTTGGTGCCCTCGTAGATCTGGGTGATCTTGGCGTCGCGCATCATGCGCTCGACCGGGAAGTCCTGCGTGTAGCCGGCGCCGCCGAACAGCTGGACGGCGTCGGTGGTGACCTTCATGGCGACGTCGGAGGCGAAGGCCTTGGCCGCGGCGCACAGCCGGCCGAGGTCGGGGTCCACCTTGCCGCCGGAGTGGCCCGCCTCGCCGCGGGCAGCGGCGACGTAGACCAGGTGCCGGGCGGCCTCGATCTGCATGGCCATGTCGGCGAGCATGAACTGCACGCCCTGGAAGTCGCTGACGGCCTTGCCGAACTGCTTCCGCTCGCGGGTGTACTCGACGGCGGCGTCGAGGGCGCCCTGGGCGACGCCCACGGCCTGCGCGCCGATGGTCGGGCGGGTGAAGTCCAGCGTCCGCAGCGCGGTCTTGAAGCCGGTGCCGGGCTCGCCGATGACCCGGTCGGCCGGGATGGCGCAGTCGGTGAAGTAGAGCTCGCAGGTGGGCGAGCCCTTGATGCCCATCTTCCGCTCCTTGGGGCCCACCGCGAAGCCCGGGTCGTCGCGGTGGACGACGAAGGCGGAGATGCCGTTGGCGCGCTTCTCCGGGTCGGTGACGGCCATGACCGTGTACCACTCGGAGACGCCGGCGTTGGTGATCCAGGCCTTGGTGCCGTTGAGCACCCAGGTGTCGCCCTCGAGCCGGGCGCGGGTCTTCATCGAGGCGGCGTCGGAGCCGGCCTCCCGCTCGGAGAGGCCGTAGCTGATCATCGCCCGGCCCTCGGCGATCGACGGGAGCACCTTCCGCTTGAGGTCCTCCGAGGCCGACAGGATGACGGGCATCGACCCGAGCTTGTTGACCGCCGGGATGAGCGACGCCGAGACGTCGACCCGGGCGACCTCCTCGATGACGATGCAGGTGGCGATCGCGTCCGCGCCCTCGCCGCCGTACTGCTCCGGGATGTGCGTGGCGTGGAAGCCGGCCGCCGTCAGCGCCTTCTGCGCCTCGATCGGGAAGCGGGAGTTCGCGTCGACGTCCGCGGCGTGCGGGGCGATCTCGCGCTCGGCGATGTCGCGGACCGCGGCCCGGATCGCGTCGTGCTCCTCGGTCAGCTGGTACAGCCCGCTCGTACTCACGGGTAGATGCTAGGACGTCCCAGCAGATCCGCCGTCGCCGGTCAGCCGGGCCCGCAGCGCCGCGTCCCGCGCCACGACGGAGTCGGCCAGGTCGGCCTGGAACCGCTCGACAGCGGCCCGCAGCCCCGGGTCGCCCGCGGCGAGGATGCGCACCGCGAGCAGGCCGGCGTTGCGGCCGCCCCCGATGGACACCGTCGCGACCGGCACGCCCGCGGGCATCTGCACGATCGACAGCAGGCTGTCCAGGCCGTCGAGGCGGTCCAGCGGCCGCGGTACGCCGACCACCGGCAGCGGGGTGGCCGCGGCGAGCATCCCCGGCAGGTGCGCCGCTCCCCCGGCGCCGGCGACCAGCACCCGCAGCCCGCGCCCGGCGGCCGAGCCGGCGTAGTCGAGCATCCGCTGCGGAGTGCGGTGCGCGGACAGCACGTGCACCTCGTACGGGACGCCGAACTCCGCGAGCGCCTCCGCGGCCGGCTCCATGGTGGGCCAGTCCGAGTCGCTGCCCATGACGATCCCGACCAGCGGCTCGCTCACGTCAGTGCTCCTCGGGGAAGGCGAACGCGGGGTCGACCACGCCGTCGGCGAGGTAGCGGGCCGCGGCGACGGCGCGGGCGCGCACCTCCGCGAGGTCCTCCCCCAGCGCCGTCACGTGGCCGAGCTTGCGCCCGGGGCGCTGGCCCTTGCCGTACCAGTGCAGCTTGACGTCGGGCCAGTGCGCCATCAGGTGGTGGACGCGCTCGTCGAGGCCGGGCCCGTCCCAGCCGGGCTCCGACGCGCGGCCGCCGAGGACGTTGGCCATGACGACGGCGGGCGCGGCCATCGCCGTCGACCCCAGGGGGTAGTCGAGGACGGCGCGCAGGTGCTGCTCGAACTGGCTGGTGCGCGCGCCCTCGATCGTCCAGTGCCCGGAGTTGTGCGGGCGCATCGCCAGCTCGTTGACCAGCACGCCGTCGGGGGTCTGGAACAGCTCGACGGCCATGACGCCGACGACGCCGACCCGGTCGGCGACCCGCACGGCGAGCTCCTGCGCGGCCGTCGCGGTGTCCTCGTCGAGGTCCGGGGCCGGCGCGAGGACCTCGGTGTTGATGCCGTCGCGCTGCACGGTCTCCACCACCGGCCAGACGGCGACCTGCCCGAACGGCGAGCGGGCCACCAGCACCGCGAGCTCGCGGACCAGCGGCACCCGCTCCTCGACCAGCAGCCGGCCGTGCGCCTCGAGCAGGCCGGCGGCCTCCTCGGCCGCGCCGACGACGAACACGCCGCGGCCGTCGTAGCCGCCGCGCGGGGTCTTCACGACCACCGGCCAGCCCACCGACTCCGCGAGGTCGGTGATGCCCTGCAGGGTCTCGACCTCGGCCCACGCCGGCTGGGGCTCCCCGGCGGCGGCGAGGGCGCGGCGCAGGACGAGCTTGTCCTGGGCGTGCACGAGCGCGTCGGGGCCGGGGGCGACGCGGACGCCCTCGGCGGCCAGCGTCCGCAGGTGCTCGGTGGGCACGTGCTCGTGGTCGAAGGTGAGCACGGTGGCGCCGTCGGCCACGGCGCGCAGCGCGTCGAGGTCGCGGTGGTCGCCGATCCGGACGTCGGCGGCGACCAGCGCCGCGGACTCGTCGGGACCGGTGGACAGCACGCGCAGCGACTGGCCGAGCGCGATCGCGGCCTGGTGGGTCATCCGGGCGAGCTGGCCCCCGCCGACCATCGCGATGACGGGGAGCCCGGTCCGGGGGTCGGTCGGGGCGGGTGGCGGCGAGGCGGGATCGGGCGAGGCGGGATCGGGCGAGGCGGGATCGGAGGACATGGCAGGACGAGGCTAGCCGGGGCCGGCCGGCTCAGTTCCCGGCGAGGTCGAGCAGCGCCGCCCGGATGCGGGCGCCGACCAGGTCCGCGACCGCCTGGGTCGGGTGCACGCCGTCCTCGGAGGCGCCCGGGGCGAAGGTGCCCTCCCCGGTGTCGACGTCGGTCCACGGGTCCAGGTGCGCCCAGCCCTGCTCGCCGGCGAGCTCGACCAGCCGCGCGTCGAGCTCCTCCCGCCCCTCCGGGTCGACATCCAGCGGCGGGACGGCGACCAGGACGACCCGCTGCACGCCGGCGGTGGCCACGGCGTCGAGCAGGTTCTGCCGGGTCTCCTCCCACGGGACGGAGTGGAGCACGTCGTTGGTGCCGGCCAGGACGACCAGGACGTCGGCCTGCACCGGCCGGACGCCCGCGCTCATGTCCGCCGTGCGGGCACCGGGTACCGCCCAGCCGCCCCGGAACTCCAGCGGGGCGACGTCGGCCGCGCGCACCCACGAGTTCCGCCCGCGGACCTCGGTGCCCTCGACGGGGGCGTCCAGGCCGGCGGTGATCGAGTCCCCGACGACGGCGAACCCCAGGGTCTGCGTCGTCCCCTCCGGCGCGGTGCCCGCCTGGGGGGCCGGCGCGGTGGCGCTCGCCGACGGGGGAGCCTCGTGGGCGGCGCCGCAGCCGGCGGTCAGGAGGGCTGCGGCGAGCACCGCGGCCGCCCACCGGCGTCCCGGCCACCGGAGGGACGGGGACCCGAGGGAGCTGCGCACGATGCCCGAGTATCCCGTGTGTCCCGGCGTCCGCCGCGCCGCGACCCGTACCCTCGGGTCCGTGCTGGCCCCGGGACGTCGACGTCGCCGCGGCGCCCTCCTCCAGCGGCTGCGCGGCACCTGGCGGGTGCTGCTGCGGGAGCTGTCGGCGTTCGGCGTGGTGGGCGGGGTCTCGTTCGTCCTCGACCTCGCGCTGTTCCAGTATCTGTACGCGCACGCCGGTGCCGGCGCGGTGGTGGCGAAGCTGGTGTCCACCACGGTGTCGACGTCGGTGGCGTTCGCCGGGCACCGCTGGTGGTCCTTCGCCGGCCGGGCGCGCACCGGGCTGCGCCGCGAGTACCTCGCCTTCGCCGTGGTCAACGCGGTGACGCTGCTGCTCGGGCTGGCGATCGTCTACGTGGTCCGGCACCCGCTCGGCCAGGAGAGCGCGCTGGTGCTGCAGGCCGCGAACGTCGTCTCCATCGCCGTCGGCACGGTGATCCGCTTCGTCAGCTACCGCACCTGGGTGTTCCCCGCCGCGCCGGCCCCGCGCGCGCCGGCGGGCCTGGCGACCGGCCGCCTGTCCCCCGCGGACCGGTAGCCGCGCCGCGGACCCGGCAGACTGGGGGCGTGCACGCACCGCTCCCCGCACCCGCCCGAGCGCAGCGCCGGGACCCCCGGCCGACGGCCCTCCCGGGAGGGGAGGCGTGACGGCGGTCGAGGCCCCGGAGTGGGAGGCCGCCGTCGGGCGGCTGGTCGCGGCGGCGGCGTCGGCGGAGCGGGCGGTGTCCCGGCTGGCGCGGGCGCTGTCCGGCATCGACCGGGTCGCCGCGCCCTACCTGCTCCCGCTGGAGCTCGACGCGCTGGTCCGCCTCATCCGCAACCTCATGCCGCTGCGCGTCCGGGACCGCCGGCTCAACGACGACGTCGTCGACTGGACCCACCAGGTGCGCAAGCTCTACGCGGTGCGCACGACCGTGGTGCACACGGTGTGGGAGCCGGCGCACGGCGAGCCCGGCATGCGGCCGGCGTGGTCGAACGCCGGCGTCGCCGAGCACCCGCTCACCGTCGCCGAGCTCACCCGGACCGTCGACCGGATCGCCACCCTGTGCGGCGACCCCCTCGACCGGCTGCTGCAGCGGATCGCCGAGGCCGCCCCGGCCCTGGCGGCGGCGGCCGAGCCGCGCTGACCCGGCCGCCGGCCGCGCTGACCCGGCCGCCGGCCGCGCTCAGCCGGCCAGCCGCGACCCCGACCGTCCCGCGACGACCTCGAGGCGGGTGGGGATGCGGGTGCGCAGCTCCTCCAGGTGGCTGATCACGCCGACGGTCCGCCCGCCGCGGCGCAGCTCGTCGAGCACGCCCATGACCGCGTCGAGCGCCTGCGCGTCGAGGGTGCCGAAGCCCTCGTCGACGAACAGGGTGTCCATCTGCACCCCGCCGGCCTCGGCGGTGACGACGTCGGCCAGGCCCAGGGCCAGGGCGAGGGAGGCCATGAAGCTCTCCCCGCCCGACAGGGTCTTCGTCGGCCGCCGCACGCCGGTGTACTCGTCGAGGACGTCGAGGCCCAGGCCGCCGCGGGCGCCGTGGCGGCCCAGCGCGTCGCTGTGCAGGAAGGTGTAGCGGCCGCGGGACATCTCCTGCAGCCGCCTGCTGGCCACCTCGGCGACCTGCTCGAGCCGAGCGGCGAGCACGAACGACTGCAGCCGCATCCGCAGCGTGTTCGCCCCGCGCCCGCCGACCAGGTCGGCCAGGCCCGAGACCTGCTCGGCGCGGGCCCGCCGCTCGGCCAGCTCGACCTCGGCCGAGACGACGTCGCCGGCCAGCGCGTCGAGGGCGTCCGCGCAGCGGCGGGCCTGGTCGAGCGCGGTGACGGCGTCCTCGCGGCGGGCGGTCAGCTCCGCGCAGCGCTGCTGCCCGGCCGCGACATCGGGGCGCTCGCCGAGGTCGGCGAGCTCGGGGTCGGCGAGGGTGGCGACGACCACGGCGTGCGCCTCGTCGTGGTCGCGCAGCCGACGGTCCAGCGCGGCCAGCCGGCCGTCCTCCAGCAGGGCGGCGGCCGCCTCCCCCACGCCGGCGAACCCGGCCGCGGCGGCGCGCTGCTCCGCGGCGTCCCGGGCCTCCCCGGCGGCGGTGCGGGCGCGGCCCTCGTCCTCGGCGGCGGCGACGGCGGCCTCGCAGCGGGCGGCCTCGGCGGTGAGCCGCGCGACGCGGGCCGGCAGGTCCCGGTCCTCCCCGCGGGCGGCGTCGAGGCGGGCGGCCAGCTCGGCGTGGGACTCGGCGCGGGCGGCGTGCTCGGCGGTGACCCGCTGCAGCGCCTCGCGGTCGGCGGCCAGCGCCGTGGCGGCGGCGTCGCGCCGCTGCTCGGCCGCCGCCAGCTCGCGGCGGGCGGCCTCCACCCCGCGGGCCAGCGCCGCCACCTCGGCGCGCTCGGCCGCCGCGGCCGCCGCCCGCCCGGCCAGCTCGGCGGCCGGCAGCTCCCCGGCCTGCGCGCGCAGCACCGCGAGCCGCCGCTCGAGCTCCTCGACCGCCCGGCCGGCGGCGGTGCGCCGCTCCTCGGCGGCGTCGACGGCGGCGCGGGCGCGCTCCTCGTCGTCGGCGGTGACCGCGGGGCCGGCCGGCACCGCGGGGCGCGGGTGCTCGGCCGAGCCGCAGACCGGGCAGTCGGCGCCGTCGGTCAGCCCGGCGGCGAGCTCGGCGGCCATGCCCTCCAGCCGGGCGGTGCGGACCTCGACCAGCCGCTCGCGGGCCTCCAGCCAGCCCAGCCGGGCGGCGTCGGCGGCCTTGGCGGCACGGTCGAGCCGGCCGGTCACCTCCGCGGCGCGGGTGGCCGCCTCCAGCGCGGCGCGGGCGGCCTCGTCGGCGGCGGTGAGGCCGGGCAGGCGGGCGGCCGCGGCCTGCGCCGCGTCGAGCCGCGCCTGCGCCGCGGCGACCCGGGCGGGCTCCTCCTCGACGGCGCGGGCGCCGCCGGCGACCCGGCCGGTGAGCCGTTCACCCTCGCGGGCCAGGCGGGCGACCTCGGCGGCCAGGTCCGCGGCGCGGTCGGCCTCGGGCAGCAGGGCCCGCACCGCGGCGGCGGCGTCGCGCAGCTCCCGGGCCGGCTCCGGGCCGGCCGGGCGCCCGCCGGAGACCGCGGCCCAGGCGGCTTCGGCGGCCTCCCGGGCGGTGGCGGTCCGCTCGGCGGCGCGGGCGGCGCGCCCGGCGGCGTCCAGCACGTCGCGCAGCACCTCGGCGCGGCGGCCGGCGTCGGCCCGGTCCCGCAGCGGCGCCAGCTCCGGCTCGCGCGCGGTGAGCCGCTCCAGCTCGGCGCGGGCCCGGTCGCGGCGGGCGTGCCGGTCGGCCAGCGCCCGCGCGGCGGCGAGCTCCGCCTCGGCCCGGGTGCTCGCGGCGGCGGCGTCGTCGGCCTCGGCGGCCGCGGCGACCAGCCGCTCGGCCGCCCGGCCCCGCACCCCGGTCACCCAGGCGCCGACCGAGGCGCCGGGGCGGGCGCCGACCAGCTCGGGGGCGAGTTCCTCGGGCACCTCGACGTCGGCGATCTGGGCGACGCGGTGCAGCAGCGTGCTGACCCGGTGCCGGTCGGCGCGCAGCTCCTCCTCGGCGGCCCGCCGCTCCCCGGCCAGCCAGTCCTCGGCGCGGGCGAACCGGTCGACGTCGAACAGGGTGCGCAGCAGCCGGCCGCGGTCCTCGGGCTCGGCGCGCAGGAAGCGGGCGAAGTCGCCCTGGGGCAGCAGCACCACCTGGCAGAACTGCTCGGCCGACAGGCCCAGCCGCACCCGCAGGTACTCCGAGCCCTCGTCGATGCGGGTGCTCACCGGCTCCCAGCCGTCGGCCGTGTGGCGCTGCACGGTGAGCTTGGCCTGCTCGGTGGTCTCCCCGGTGCCGCGCTTCTTCGGCCGGGTCTGCTCCGGGCGGCGGACGACCAGCAGCCGCTCGCCGGCGAGGGTCAGCTCGCAGGAGACCTCGGTGCGGGTGGCCGCGTCGGCGTGGTCGCTGCGCAGCCGGCGGGCCTCGCCGCGGGCGCCCGGGACGGTGCCGTAGAGCGCGAAGACCACGGCGTCGAGCAGCGTCGTCTTGCCCGCGCCGGTGGGGCCCCAGAGCAGGAACAGCCCGTCGCGGGCCACCTCGTCGACCCGGACGGTCTCGGTGCCGGCGAAGGGCCCGAAGGCGGTGAGGGTGAGGGTGTGCAGCCTCACCGGGCGAGCTCCTCGCGGCCCGCGGCGCCCAGCGCCCGGGCCAGCAGGTCGCGCTCGGCGGGCGTGACGCCCACCCCGCCGCGGACGTGCGCGACGAACTCCCCCGCGACGTCGAGGTCGTCCCGGCCGCGCAGCCGCTCCTGGTAGCTGCGGCCGTCGCCGCCGGCGGTGCCGCCGATCCACTCCAGGTGCACGCACTGGCCGAACCGGGTGCGCAGCGCGCGCATCGGGTCGGCGGGGCGGACGGGGTCGGTGAGCCGGGCGGACACCCATGCCTCCTCGGCGGCGGTGTGGGCGGGGTCGGCGAGCAGGTCGTCGAGGGTGCCGGTGAGCACGGTCAGCGGCCGGGGCGCGGGCAGCGGCACGGACCGGACGCCGGCCAGCCCGCCGGCGTCGAGGTCGACCAGCCACACCTGCTTGTCCTGCCCGGCCTCGCCGAAGGAGTACCCCAGCGGGGAGCCGCTGTAGCGCATCCGGTCGCTGAGGGTCTGCGGGCGGTGCAGGTGCCCCAGCGCCACGTAGTCGACGCCGTCGAACACCGGCGCCGGCACCACGTCGACCCCGCCGACGCAGATGTCGCGCTCGCTATCGCTGGCCACCCCGCCGCCGACGAAGGCGTGCGCGAGCACCACCGAGCGGGTGCCGGGGCGCAGGAACAGGTCGGCGCGCACCCGGTCCATCGCCGCCCGCAGGACGCCCTCGTGGCTGCGCGCGTCCGGCACGCCGAGCTCGTGCCGGGCGATCTCCGGCTCGAGGTAGGGCAGCCCGTAGACGGCGACCTCGCCGTGCGCGTCGGCCAGCAGCACCGGCTCGTCCAGCCGCGCGGTCTCGGCGCGGACGTGCAGCCCGGCCTTGGTCAGCAGCGAGGAGAAGGTGCCCAGCCGCCGCGCCGAGTCGTGGTTGCCCGGGGTGAGGACGACCGTGGCGCCGGCGCCGACCAGGCGGCCGACCACCCGGTCGAGCACGGCCTGCGCGTCGGCCGAGGGCACCGCCCGGTCGTAGACGTCCCCGGCCACGACGACGGCGTCGACGCCCTCGTCGGCCACGACCCGGGCCAGCCCGGACAGCACCGCCTCCTGCTCGGCGAGCAGCTCCGCGCCGTGCAGCGACCGCCCGATGTGCCAGTCCGAGGTGTGCAGCAGCCGCATGGGCGCGCAGGGTAGGTCGGGGGTACGACAGAACCGGGCCAGGCTCGCCGTGACCGGTCGGTCACACCCCGGCGTCGTCGTACCCGTACCGGTCGGCGGCAGCGCCGGCCCAGGGGTCCCCGTCCGCGTCCTCCTCGACCAGCCGGACCAGCAGCTGCTGCACGTCGGCGCAGGCGGGCAGGCGCTCGAGCACCACCGGGCCGCCCTCGCCGGCCGTCTCGACGGTCAGCGTCCCGGAGCGCAGCACCCGCTGCCCGAGCGTCTGGTGGATCGAGACGTCGGTGACGCGCGACAGCGGCACGTCCCGGCCGCGGCGGGACAGCACGCCCGAGCGGACCAGCAGCCGGTGCGTGGTCACGACGGTGTGCGTGGTCCGCCAGCGCAGCACCGGGCGCACGACGAGCACGACGAGGGCGACCAGCACCGCCGCCAGCAGCGCCGACCGGAGCACGCCCTGCTGGCGGCCGGCCGGGACGAGGGCGGCGAGGTAGGAGCCGGCGCCGACGACGGCGAGGAGCCCGACCACGGGCCAGAACAGCGTCGTCCAGTGCGGGTGCAGGTGGACGACGACCTCCTCGTCGTCGGCCAGCAGCCTGTCGGGGTAGGGCACCTCGCCAGGATGACCGAGCGCGGACCGCGCGTCAGGCTCCGGCGGGGCGTGTCCGGACGTGCTGCACGTCCCCGCTGGCCAGCTCCACCGTGCCGCCGTCGGTGCGGACCACCAGCCGGCCGTCCCAGTCGACGGCGGTCGCGGTGCCCGACAGCGCCGACCCGTCGGGCAGCGTGACGGTCACCTCGGCGCCGACCGTCGAGCACCAGGCGAGGTAGTCCGCGGCCAGGCCGGTGGCGACCGGGTCGCCGAGCGCCGCCGTCCAGGCGAGGTAGCGCCGCTCGAGCGCCCGCAGGTAGGCCAGCAGGACCGGCCCCCGGTCGACCGGGGCTCCGGTGACCAGCGCCAGTGACGACCCGGTCGGCGGCAGCTCCTCGCGGCGGGTGCCGACGTTGAGCCCGGTCCCGACGACGACCGCGGGGCGGGCGGGGGCGGACACCGCCTCGGCCAGGATCCCGGCGAGCTTGGCGCCGTCGACCGCGAGCAGGTCGTTGGGCCACTTGAGCGAGGTGCGCACGCCGGTGACCTCGCCGACGGCCTCGGCCAGCGCCACGCCGGTGAGCAGCGGCAGCCAGCCGCGGCGGGCGGCCGGGACGTCGGGGCGCAGGAGCACCGAGACGGTGAGCCCGGCCCGCGGCGGGGAGGTCCAGGTGCGGTCGAGCCGGCCCCGCCCGGCGGCCTGGTGCTCGGCGACGAGGACCGCGCCCTCGTGCAGGTCGTCGTCGGCGGCCCGCTCCGCGAGGACCGCGTTGGTGGAGCCGACCTCCTCGACGACCTCCAGCGAGCGCCACAGCCGGCTGTCCCTGGTGAGCGCGGTCTGCAGCGCCGCGGCGTCGAGCGGGGGGCGGTCCAGCTCCGACCAGCGGGCGGAGGGCGTGTCGGGCACTCCCCTACGCTACGGGCCGTGAGTGCGGCTGAACTGGAGAGCGCCGGCGAGCACGTCCCCGGCGACATCGACATCCACACGACCGCCGGCAAGCTGGCGGACTTCGAGCGCCGCGTCCAGGAGGCCACGCACGCCGGCTCCGAGCGGGCGGTGGAGAAGCAGCACGCGGCGGGCAAGATGACCGCCCGCGAGCGGATCGAGGCGCTGCTGGACCCGGGCTCGTTCACCGAGCTCGACGAGTTCGCCCGCCACCGCTCCACCAACTTCGGCATGGACGCCCGGCGGCCGTTCGGTGACGGCGTCGTCACCGGCTACGGGACGGTCGACGGCCGCCCGGTGTGCGTGTTCTCCCAGGACGTCACCGTCTTCGGCGGCAGCCTCGGCGAGGTCTACGGCGAGAAGATCGTCAAGGTCCTCGACCTGGCCGTCCGCAACGGCTGCCCGGTCATCGGGATCAACGAGGGCGGCGGCGCGCGCATCCAGGAGGGCGTGGTCTCCCTCGGCCTCTACGGCGAGATCTTCCGGCGCAACGTGCACGCCTCCGGCGTCGTCCCGCAGATCTCGCTGGTCATGGGCGCCGCGGCCGGCGGGCACGTCTACTCCCCCGCGCTCACCGACTTCATCGTCATGGTCGACCAGACGAGCCAGATGTTCATCACCGGTCCCGACGTCGTGAAGACCGTGACCGGCGAGGACGTCACCCTCGAGGAGCTCGGCGGCGCCCGCACGCACAACACCAGGTCCGGCGTCGCGCACTACCTGGCCGAGGACGAGGCCGACGCGCTCGACTACGTCAAGGCGCTGCTGTCCTACCTGCCGAGCAACAACCTCGACCCGCTGCCGGCCGTCGAGGTCGCCCCGGCCGACACGACGCCGGACGGCGTCACGGACTCCGACCACGAGCTCGACACGGTCGTCCCGGACTCGCCGAACACCCCCTACGACATGCACACCGTCATCGAGCACGTGCTCGACGACGGCGAGTTCCTCGAGGTGCAGGCGCTGTTCGCGCCGAACATCGTGGTCGGCTTCGGCCGGGTCGAGGGCCGGCCGGTCGGCGTCGTGGCCAACCAGCCCACCCAGTTCGCCGGCACGCTGGACATCGACGCCAGCGAGAAGGCGGCCCGGTTCGTGCGCACCTGCGACGCCTTCAACGTCCCGGTGCTCACCTTCGTCGACGTCCCGGGTTTCCTCCCCGGGACGTCGCAGGAGTGGGAGGGGATCATCCGCCGCGGCGCGAAGCTCATCTACGCCTACGCCGAGGCCACGGTCCCGAAGATCACGGTCATCACGCGCAAGGCGTACGGCGGCGCCTACGACGTCATGGGGTCCAAGCACCTCGGCGCCGACCTGAACCTCGCCTGGCCGACCGCGCAGGTCGCCGTCATGGGCGCCCAGGGCGCGGTGAACATCCTCTACCGGCGCGAGCTGGCCGACTCCCCGGACGCCGACGCCCGCCGCGCGGAGCTCATCACCGAGTACGAGGACGCGCTGCTGTCGCCGTACATCGCGGCCGACCGCGGGTACGTGGACCAGGTGATCCGCCCCTCGGAGACCCGCATCGAGATCACCAAGGCGCTGCGGCTGCTGGCCAACAAGCGCCAGACGCTGCCCCCGAAGAAGCACGGGAACATCCCCCTGTGAGCGGACATCGGCCTGTGAGCGAGGAGCAGCGCCCGCTCCTGCGGGTGGTCCGCGGCGAGCCGACCGACGAGGAGCTCGCCGCCCTGACCGTCGTCGTGGCCGCGCTCTCGCAGCGCCGGCCGCGCCGGCGCCCGACCCCGGTCGGTGCGTGGGCGAGCCGAGCCGACGCGCACCGGCAGCCGCTGCAGCCCGGCCCCGGCGGCTGGCGCGCGTCCGGGCGCTTCGCGTGAGCGAGCTCGCGAGCTCGTGCGGACCACGGGCAGAGCCGCGGCCGCGGACGACGAGCGCCGGGGAGGAGAACGCATGACCGGGACCCGCCGGCTGGTGCTGGCCTCGGCGTCCCCGGCCCGGTTGGCGCTGCTGCGCCAGGCGGGCCTCGCGCCCGAGGTCGTGGTCAGCGACGTCGACGAGACCACGGTGACGGCGCCGCGCGTCGCCGAGCGGGTCGCCCTGCTGGCGTCGGCCAAGGCGTCGGCCGTCGCCGCGCGGGAGGAGGACGCCCTGGTGGTGGGCGCGGACTCGCTGCTGGAGTTCCGCGGCCAGCCGATGGGCAAGCCGGCCGACGCCGCCGAGGCGCGGGAGCGCTGGCGGCGGATGTCGGGCCGCTCGGGCGTGCTGCACACCGGCCAGGCACTGCTCGACGTCCGCGGCGGGGTGGTCGAGTCCCGCGACGTCGTCGTCACCTCGACCGTCGTGTACTTCGCCACCCCGACGGCCGCGGAGGTCGAGGCCTACCTGGCCACGGGCGAGCCGCTGGCGGTCGCGGGCGCGTTCACCCTCGACGGCCTCGGCGCCCCGTTCGTGCGCCGGGTCGAGGGCGACCCGGCGTCGGTGGTCGGGCTGTCGCTGGCCGCGCTGCGGGAGCAGCTGCGCCGCCGCGGACTCACGGTCACCGACCTCTGGCGCCGCTGACCAGCACGGATGCCGCGGCGCTGGCTGCCACCCACCGACCGGCCTAGGGTCCGGCCGTGGACACACGCTCCCTGCGCACGGCGTGGGACACCTTCGGCTCGCGGGACCCGATGTGGGCGGTGCTCACCGAGCCCGACCGCCGCGGCGGGCGCTGGGACCCCGAGGAGTTCTTCGCGACCGGCGTCCGCGTGGTCGACGACGTCATGGCGCTGGCCGACTCCCTCCGGCTGCCGGCCCGGCGGGAGACGGCGCTGGACTTCGGCTGCGGGGTGGGCCGGCTGACCCAGGCCCTGGCCCGGCACTTCGACCGGGTCACCGGGGTGGACATCGCGCCGTCGATGCTCGCCGAGGCGCGCCGGCACGACCCCGAGGGCCGCTGCACCTTCGTCCACAACGAGGCGGCGGACCTGTCGGTGTTCCCCGACGACAGCTTCGACCTGGTGCTGTCGACGATCGTGCTGCAGCACATGCCGCCCGAGCTGTCGCTGCGCTACGCCGAGGAGTTCGGCCGGGTGCTGCGGCCCGGCGGGCTGGCGGTCTTCGCCGTCCCCACCGGCCCGTCGGACACCCTGGTCGGCCGGCTGTACCGGACGGTGCCCCGGCCGCTGGTGCACGCCTACGTCCGGCGGCGGTTCGGCGCGGTGCTGCAGATGCACGGCCTGCCGATGGAGGTCCTGCTGCCCCGCCTGACCGAGCGCGGCCTGGTGGTGCTGCGGGTCCAGCCCGACGACAGCCCGGGGCCCAACTGGCGGGGGTTCCGGTACGCCGTCACCAAGCCGGCCGCCGGCTGAGCCGCGCTCGCGGCTCCCCGCCCTACTGCGGGCGGGCGGGCGGGCGCTGGCTAGAGTCCGACCGGTCCGTCTTCGAGGGAGTACGCCGGTGCAGAAGGTCCTGATCGCCAACCGCGGGGAGATCGCGGTCCGGGTCGCCCGCGCCTGCCGGGACGCCGGGCTGACCAGCGTCGCGGTCTACGCCGAGCCCGACCGCGACGCCCTGCACGTCCGCGTCGCCGACGAGGCGTTCGCCCTGGGCGGGACGACGCCCGGCGACTCCTACCTGGTCATCGACAAGGTCGTCGACGCCGCGAAGCGCTCCGGCGCCGACGCCGTCCACCCCGGCTACGGCTTCCTGTCGGAGAACGCCGACTTCGCCCAGGCCGTCCTCGACGCCGGGCTGACCTGGATCGGCCCCTCCCCCGAGTCGATCGTCGCCCTCGGCGACAAGGTCGCCGCGCGGCACATCGCCACCAAGGCCGGCGCGCCGCTGGTGCCCGGCACCAAGGACCCGGTCTCCGGCGCCGACGAGGTGCTGGCCTTCGCCCGGGAGCACGGCCTGCCGGTGGCGATCAAGGCCGCGTTCGGCGGTGGCGGGCGCGGCCTGAAGGTCGCCCGCACCGAGGAGGAGATCCCGCACCTGTTCGACTCCGCCGTCCGCGAGGCCGTGTCGGCCTTCGGCCGCGGCGAGTGCTTCGTGGAGCGGTTCCTCGACAAGCCGCGGCACGTCGAGGCGCAGGTCCTGGCCGACACGCACGGCAACGTGGTCGTCGTCGGCACCCGCGACTGCTCGCTGCAGCGGCGCAACCAGAAGCTCGTGGAGGAGGCCCCGGCGCCGTTCCTGACCGACGAGCAGCGGGCGCGCATCCACGAGTCGGCCAAGGCGATCTGCCGGGAGGCCGGCTACCACGGCGCCGGCACCGTCGAGTACCTCGTCGGCGTCGACGGCTCGATCTCCTTCCTCGAGGTCAACACCCGTCTGCAGGTGGAGCACCCGGTCAGCGAGGAGACCAGCGGCATCGACCTGGTGCGCCAGCAGTTCCGCATCGCCGAGGGGCTGCCGCTGGAGATCACCGAGGACCCGGCCCCGCGCGGGCACAGCATCGAGTTCCGGATCAACGCCGAGGACGCCGGCCGCAACTTCATGCCGGCCCCCGGCCCGGTCACCCGGCTGGAGATCCCCCAGGGCCCCGGCGTGCGCTGGGACTCCGGCGTCGAGACCGGCGGCGAGGTGGCCGGCGCGTTCGACTCGATGCTGGCCAAGCTGATCGTCACCGGCGCCAGCCGCGCGGAGGCGCTGCAGCGCGCCCGCCGCGCGCTGGACGAGCTGGTCGTCGAGGGCATGCCCACCGTCATCCCGTTCCACCGCGCGGTGGTCCGCGACGAGGCGTTCACCAGCGAGCCGTTCACCGTGCACACCCGCTGGATCGAGACCGAGTGGGACAACCAGGTCCAGCCCTACGGCGCAGCGCCGGCCGGGGCCGACGAGGAGGAGCCGCGGCAGACCGTCGTCGTCGAGGTCGGCGGGCGGCGGCTGGAGGTCTCCCTGCCCGCCGTGCTGGCCGCGGGCGGCGGGGCGCCGGTGGCCGCCGGCGGTGGCGCCAAGCCGCGCAAGCGGGGCTCGGGCCACGGCGGGTCCGCGGTGTCCGGCGACTCCCTGACCTCGCCGATGCAGGGCACGATCGTGAAGGTCGCCGTCGAGGACGGTGACACCGTCGAGGCCGGTGACCTCGTCGTCGTCCTCGAGGCGATGAAGATGGAGCAGCCCCTCACCGCGCACAAGGCGGGCACCGTGACCGGGCTGTCGGCCGAGGTCGGCGCCACCGTCACCAGCGGCGCGGTCATCTGCACGATCGCCGACGCCGAGTAGAGGCCGCGCGGCCGGGTCAGCCCAGGCTCACCGTCACCTGACCGCCCCGCACCGTGATGCGGCCGCGCTGGAACGCCTGGCTCACGCTGCCGTCGGCGGCCGTGACGGCGTTGCCCAGCGGGTAGCCGAGCTGCCCGGACTCGCCCCAGTGGGAGTCGTAGACCGGGGAGATCGGCTGCAGCACCGCGTACGCGCCGGTGGCCGGCGACGTGTGGATGCGGCCGAACTGGAACGCCTGCGTCCACCCGTTGCCCGGCGTCGGGTACCGGGCCCCGACGGGGTAGCCCAGGACGCCGGACTCGCCCCACAGCGGGTCGTAGGCCTTCGAGATGTCCCCGTACACCGCGTGCGCGCCCGTCCCCGGGGACGTGTGGATCCGGCCGAACTGGAACGCCTGCGTCCACCCGTTCCCCGGCGTCGGGTACCGGTCGCTGATCGGGTAGCCGAGCACCCCGGACTCGCCCCACAGCGGGTCGTAGGCCCTCGAGATGTCGCCGTACACGGCGTGCGCGCCGCTGGCCGGCGAGGTGTGGATGCGGCCGAACTGGAACGCCTGGGTCCAGCCGTTCCCGGGCGTGGGGTAGCGGTCGCTCACCGGGTAGCCGAGCACCCCGGACTCGCCCCACAGCGGGTCGTAGGCCCTCGAGATGTCCCCGTACACGGCGTGGGCGCCCGTTCCGGGTGACCAGTGGATGCGCCCGTTCTGGAAGGCCTGGGTGATGCCGCCCCCGGCCGTGCCGTAGCGGGCGCCCACCGGGTAGCCCAGCACCCCCGACTCCCCGCGCAGCGCGTCGTAGGCGCCCGAGACCGGGCCGTACACCGCGTGCGCGCCGCTGGCCGGCGAGGTGTGGATCCGGCCGAACTGGAACGCCTGCGTCCACCCGTTCCCGGGCGTCGGGTACCGGTCGCTCACCGGGTAGCCGAGCACCCCGGACTCGCCCCACAGCGGGTCGTAGGCCTTCGAGATGTCGCCGTACACCGCGTGCGCGCCCGTCCCCGGGGACGTGTGGATCCGGCCGAACTGGAACGCCTGCGTCCACCCGTTCCCCGGCGTCGGGTACCGGTCGCCGATCGGGTAGCCGAGCACCCCCGACTCGCCCCACAGCGGGTCGTAGGCCCTCGAGATGTCCCCGTACACGGCGTGCGCCCCCGTGGCGGCCGACCAGTGGATGCGCCCGTTCTGGTACGCCTGGGTCAGGCCGCCCCCGGTGGTGGCGTAGGCCGCGCCGACGCGGGCCCCCAGCGGGCCGGTGCTGCCGCCGGTGGCCGCGTACGCCGCGGCGACGGCACTCGTGCCGGCGTCGGCCCCCGACGGCGTGACGGCCGTGCTCGGCGCGCCGGCCGGGCCGGTGCCGACGGCGTTGGTGGCGGTCACCGTGAACGTGTAGGACGTGCCGTTGGTCAGGCCGGTCACCGTCGCGCTCGTCGCCCCGGTGGTGGTGGCGGTGGCGCCGCCGGGCGCGGCCGTGACGGTGTAGCCGGTCACCGGGCTGCCGTTGTCGGCGGCCGGGGACCAGGACACGGTCGCCGACCGGTCGCCGGCCGTGGCGGTGACGCCGGCCGGGGCGCCGGGACTCGTCGCCACGGTGGACGAGACCGTCACGGTCGCCTCGGGACCCGCCTGCCCCCAGGCGTCGACGACGGCGACCGCGTAGTCGCGCGACGTCCCGGCCGGCGGGGCGGCGACCGCGGCACCGGCCGTCTGCGGGGTGGCCACGACGGCGCCGTCGGCGGCGACGCGGTAGGTGTACGCGACGCCCACGTCGTCCCAGGTGAGCAGGGCGCGGTCGGCGTCGGTCCGGCCGGTCAGGCCGGTGACCGCCCCGGGCGGGGCGGGACGTCCGCTGCCGGTGACCACGGCCTCGGAGAAGCCGGACTGGCGGCCGAGGTCGTCCACCCCGCGCAGCTGCCAGCGGGTCTCCTGGGTGGGCATCGCGCCGATGCCGATGCCGACCGTCCGCGGTGTACCGGTCAGGCTCACGGCGTAGACGCCGATGCTGACGCCGTCGCGGTAGAGGGCCACCTTCGGCACCGCGGGGCCGGCGACCGACGCGGTCACGTCGAGGACCGCGCTGGTGGCGGTGCCCCGCAGCGTCGCGGAGTGCAGCGTCGGCGTCGCGGGGGCCGCGGGGCCGACCGTGGCGAGGGCCGCCGCGCTCCGCGCCCCGCCGTCGGCCTGGACGTCGACGGCGACCTGGTTGCCGTCGGTGAGCCCGGTGACCCGCGCCGTGGTGCCGGTGACGGTGGCCCGCACGGCGCCGTCGACGCG
The DNA here is from genome assembly GCF_054050655.1 of Geodermatophilus sp. SYSU D00663. NCBI lineage: Bacteria > Bacillati > Actinomycetota > Actinomycetes > Geodermatophilales > Geodermatophilaceae > Geodermatophilus > Geodermatophilus sp. SYSU D00663. The sequence continues at coordinate 26,430 of NZ_JBJGZT010000001.1, forward strand.
CACGGTGTAGGAGGTGGCCCCGGCGACCGGCGCCCAGCTCACGTCCAGGGTGCCCGGGGACGGCACGACCGTGGGCGCGGCGCCGGCGCGGTCGGCGGCGGCGAAGGCGGCCGGGACCGACAGGCGGCCGGCGCCCCAGGCGCGGTCCCACGTGCCGCTGCTGTCGGCGCCGGCCTGCAGGGCCGCCTGCACCTGCTCGGGCGTGATGCCGGGGTGGCTCGCCCGCAGCAGGGCGACGGCGCCGGCGACGGCCGGACCGGAGAACGAGGTGCCGCTGCCGCTGCCGTACCCGTCGCCGGGCATCGGCAGCAGGACGCTCTCGCCGACGGTGGCGACGTCGGCCTGCCAGCCGTGCACCGCCCAGTCGGCCGGGGCCCCGGTCGGCGTGGTGGCGGAGACGGCGACGACCCCGCTGTTGGCGGCCGGGTACATGACCGGGTTGCCGTTGAGCCCGTCGTTGCCGGTGGAGGCCACGACCGGGACACCCCGGTCGAGGGCGTAGCGGATGGCGACCCCGGTGACGTCGGAGTAACCGGCGCCGGCGAGGGACATGTTGACGACGTCGGCGCCGTGGTCGACGGCCCAGAGGATCCCGCGGGCCACCGCGGCGGAGGGGCAGCTCGGCGCGCACACGCGGACGGGCATGATCCGCGCCTCCGGGGCCATGCCGGCGCTGCCGATCCCGTTGTCGGCGCGCGCGGCGATCACGCCGGCCACGCCGGTCCCGTGCCACTCGCCGTCGGGTGCCGCGCCGGTCGTGTCCGTACCCGGGACGAACGCGCCCGCGAGGTCGGGGTGGGTGGTGTCGACGGTGGTGTCGAGGACGGCCACGACCTGGCCGGCCCCGCGGGTCCTCGGCCACACCTCCCGGACGGCGCCGACCTGCTGCGGGTCGTCGGCCTCCCAGAACGGGTCGCCGCCCTGCGGCCGGTAGGTCACCGACGGGCTCGCCTCGACGACGTCGGCGCGCGCCTCGAGGGAGGCCTCCGTCCGGTCGGCGCTGCCGCCGGGCACGGAGACGGTCTCGACGACGTACTCGCCGTCGACGACCTTGAGCACGTCGATGGTGACCGACTCGTCCGCCGCGTGCGCAGGAGCCGCGACGAGGACGAGCAGCGTGGTGGTGACCGCCCCGGTCAGGGCGGCGCCGAGCCGGGACAGGCTCCGGGTACGCGACATGGCACGCGTATCGGCACGGGTCCGTCCGTGGCTGAGGTGTCGCCGGCGTCCGTCCCCCGAGGGGGTCAGGAGGCGTAGGTGACCCGCGTCCCGAGGGACGAGGAGGTGACGCTGCCGCCCTGGAAGTCCTGCCGGTACACGTCGGGGCGGATCCAGGCGCCGTGCCGGACGGGATAGCCCAGCCGGCCCGCCTCCCCGCCCACGGCGTCGTACGCGCGCGAGACGGCACCGGTGACCGGAATGGCGCCGGTCGCGGGCGACCAGTGGATCCGCCCGTTCTGGAAGGCCTGCGTCACCCCGCCGCCCACCGTCGGGTACGGCTCGGTGACCGGGTAGCCCAGCACGCCGGACTCGCCCCAGAGCCGGTCGTACTCGAAGCGGCCGGGGCCGTGCACGGCGTGCGCCCCGGTGCCGGGCGACCAGTGGATCCGACCGTTCTGGAACGCCTGCGTCCAGCCGCCCTGCGCGGTCGGGTAGCGGGCCGCGACCGGGTAGCCGAGCACGCCGGACTCGCCCCACAGCGGGTCGTAGGCCCGGCCGATCACCGACAGCACCGCGTGCCCGCCGGTCGCCGGGGACCAGTGGATCCGCCCGTTCTGGAACGCCTGGGTCACCCCGCCGTTCGCCGTGGGGTAGCGGTCGGTGACCGGGTAGCCGAGCACCCCGGACTCGCCCCACAGCGGGTCGTAGGCCCTCGAGACCTCGCCGTGGACCGCGTGGCCCCCGGTCGCGGGCGACCAGTGGATGCGGCCGTTCTGGAACGCCTGGGTCACGCCGCCGTTGGCGGTCGCGTACCGCTCCCCCACCGGGTAGCCCAGCACGCCGGACTCGCCCCACAGCGGGTCGTACGCGCGGGAGACGTCGCCGTACACCGCGTGTGCCCCCGTGGCGGCCGACCAGTGGATCCGCCCGTGCTGGAACGCCTGCGTCGCGCCGCCGTTCGCCGTCGCGTACTGGTCGCCCACCGGGTAGCCGAGCGGACCGGACTCGCCCCACAGCGGGTCGTACGCCGCGCCGATGACCGCGCCGACGAGGTGCGCACCGGTCGCCGGGGACCAGTGGATGCGGCCCCACCGGAACGCCTGCGTCCACCCGCCGTCCCGGGTCGCGTACTGCTCCCCGGTCGGGTAGCCGATGCCGCTCCCGGAGGAGTCCCCCCGCCGGCGGTACTCCTCGAGCAGGACGCCGCGGACGACGTGCGCGCCCGTCGCCGGCGAGTGGTAGACGCTGCCGCCGGGGAAGTGCTGCACGCACCCGCCCCACGGCAGCCCGCAGGTGGCCGGCCAGCCCGGGGTGCCGAGCCCGCCGTCGGCCGCCGCCGCGGCCGCGATCGCCGCCGGGCCGGCGGGCACGACCTCCACCGTGGCCTGCTCGGGGGTGACGGCCCGGACCGCGACGGTGACGTCGCCGCCCGAGACCGGGACCGCGCGCCCGTCCGCGGGCAGCACGACCTGCACGTCGGCGCTCCAGCCACTGCTCGCCGACGGCGTGCCGTCGAGCAGGAGCGTGTCGTCGTCCTGCCCCGGCGCGGTGCGGCGCAGCAGCACGCCCGGCTGCGGCGCGGCGGGACCGAGCTGCCCCAGCCAGCTGTCGCGGCCGGTGCCGCCGGCGGGCCGGTACTCCAGCCAGTAGACGGCGCCGTCAGCGTCGGTGAACCGCAGCGCGTGGGCCCGGTCGGCGGTCCTCGCGTCCCAGCGCGGGAGGACGTAGGTGCCGCCGTCCGGGCCGACGTCCATGGCGGGGAGGTACGACACGACCTGGGCGACGTGCGGCGCGGACAGCGAGCCCAGCCGCTCCCACGAGAAGCCCATGACGTCGTAGTAGTCGGCGTAGGACGAGGTCCGGCAGGTGCCGGTCTCCACCGAGCGGTCGCACTGCAGCGCCGAGGCGTGCCCGAGGCCGAGGTTGTGGCCGAGCTCGTGGGCGATGACCGAGGTGCCGGTGTCCTGGACGTAGGCCACTCCCCCCTCGGCCATCGACCCGCTGACGGTGCCCAGGCCGTAGGCGCAGCCGGGCGCGTCCCGCGGCACGTAGACGAGCAGGTGCTCCCCGCGGTACGGGGTCCAGCCCGCCGCCCGGGCCGCCGCGTCCCACAGGGCGAAGGGGTCCTCGCAGGTGGCGGTGCTGGGGATCCAGTCCGTCCGGCTCACGACGCCGAACCGGATGCTGCCGCCGGTCTGCTGCGACCAGTAGTCGGCCACCGGGCCGTCCACCGCGGCGACGACGTCGGCGAGCGTGGTGGGGTCGGCCGCCCGCTGGGCCGCGGCGTCGGCCGGCTGCACCATGACCACGCGCACCGGGTGGTTGACCGGCTCCGTCGCCGGGGCGGTCGGCGGCCGGTCGGCCGCGGCGACCACCTCGGCGGACAGCACCTCGTGTGCGGGCTCCAGGCCGTCCTCCGAGGCGGCGTCCTCGACGGGACCGCCCAGGGTCACCTCGACGGTCGCGCCGGCCTCGGCGCCGCCCAGGTCCTCGGTGGGGACGCGCACGGTCTCCCCCGGCGCGGTCCGGATCCAGCTCAGCAGCCCGGGGTCCTCCGCCGCGCCGTGGTGGCGCCCCGGCGTCTCGGGGTCGGCGTAGGCCTGGACCAGCCGGCCGACGACGGTGTCGCCGGCGGCCGGGGCCCCGTCCTCCGCCCGGGCGGCCGGGACGCCGCCGACCAGGGAGAGGACGGCCGCCACGGCGACGGCGGCGGCTGCGAGGCGCGGACGGCGGTCGACGTGCACGGCTCCTCCATCGGCAGCCGCGGCGCCGGACCGCACCCGGACGGGCAGGTCAGCCGCGGCGCAGCCGCGGGAGGACCCGCCGGGTGGCCAGCACGGTCCCGCCGAGGCCGGCGACGCCGCCGGCCGCGAGCGCCGGGGTGGCCCAGCCGCTGCCGGCGGGCTCGGTGGCGGCCGCCTCGACCGGTGCCGCGGCGACCGGGGCGGGGTCCTCGACCGCGGGCGCCGGGGCCTGCGGCGCGACGGCGGGTGCGGGCGGCGCGACGGGGGGTGCGGGCGGCGCGGCCGGGACGGCGGCGGGCGCGGGGGCGGCCGCCCCGGGGCTGCCGGGCAGGACCTGCGGCGCCGGGGCGGCCGGGGCGGGGGCCGGGACGGCGGCCGCCGCGGACGTGCGGACGACGGTCACCGTGGCGCCGGCCGGGGTGACCGCGTCCAGGGTGACGGTCAGCGCGCCGCCGGCGACGGCGACCGGCACGCCCGGCACCAGCGCCGTCTGCAGGTCCGTCTCCCAGCCGGCCGCGGCCGACGGGCTGCCGTCGAGCAGCAGCGAGGTGTCCGGCATCCCGCCGGCGCGGTGCAGCAGCACGCCGCTGTCGAGCCGGTAGCGGTTGTCCGAGGTCAGCCACGCGTCGCGGCCGACGGCGGTGCGGTACTCCAGCCAGTAGTCGGTGCCGGCGGCGTCGGTCAGGCGCAGCGCCCGGGTGCCGGTACCGCCGCCGAGGGGCGCGAGGGTGGCCGTCGTCGTCCCGTCGCCTGCGGTCTGCACGGCCGCGGCCGGGAGCACGCCGAGCCGGTCGGCCTGGGCGGCGGTGAGCGCGCCGATCCGGTCCCAGGAGACGCCCATGACGTCGTAGAAGTCGCGGTAGGCGGCGGTGCGGCAGGCGCCGGTCTCGACGGTGCCGTCGCACTGCAGGGCGCTCGAGTGGCCCAGGCCGAAGTTGTGGCCGAGCTCGTGGGCGACGACCGAGGCCAGGTCGTCACGGACGTAGAGCCGCCCGCCCGAGGCGGGACCCGTACCGACCTGCCCCAGGGCGTAGGAGCAGCCGGGCAGGTCCTGCGGCCGGCTGCTGACGTAGAGCAGCAGGTGCCGGCCGGGGCCGGCCTGGAAGCCGACACGCGCGGCGACCTCGTCCCACAGCGCGGTGGGGTCGGCGCAGCCGGAGGCGGTGGTCATCCAGTCGTGGGCGGCGGTGACCCCGACGGTCACCGCGCCGCCGGTCTGCTGCGCCCAGAAGGCCGCGACGTCGCCGTTGACCGTGTCGACGACGTCCGCGAGCGCGGTGCCGTCCGGGGTGCCGCCGGCGGGCGCGACCATCGCGACGGTCACCTGGTTGGTGACCGAGCCGGCCGGGACCGTGGTCGCCGCCCGCGCGGTGCGCACGACCTGCGTGTCGAGCACCTCGAGCGCCGGCTCGTAGCCGTCCTCGGCGGCCTCGTCGTCGGCGGTGCCGCCGACGGTCACCTCGACGGTGCTGCCGACGTCGATGCCGGCGACCGCGTCGGTCGGCACGCGCACCGAGGTGCCGTCGGCGCCCTCGACGAAGGTCAGCGGCTGCTCGTGCGACTCCCCCGCGTGCTGGCCCTCGAGCGAGGTCTCCGGCCAGGCCTGCACGAGCTCCCCGACCACGGTGGTGGCACCGGCGTCGGCCTGCGCCACGGCCACCGGCCCGGTGCACAGCGCGACGACGGCGCCGGCGAGGGCGATGGCCCGCGGGAAGGACCGCGACAGGACTCGGGAGGCGTGCATCCCTCCCGGCATCGGCGGGCCGGGGTCCCAGGTGTACCACCCGGGACCCCACCCGTCACAGGCGCCGCGACGGCCCCGTCCCGCGCGCCCCGGCCGTCACGGGCGTCACGCCAGCGCGTCGGCCCCCATCAGCCTCCGGCCGGCCTCGGTGATCGAGCCCGACAGCGACGGGTAGATGGCGAAGGTGTGCGCGAGGTCGCTCACGGTCAGGCCCTTGGTGACCGCGAGCGCGATCGGCAGGATCAGCTCGCTGGCGCCGGGCGACACGACCACCCCGCCGACGACGACGCCGGTGGCCTTGCGGGCGAACAGCTTCACGAACCCGGCGTGCAGGTCGCTCATCTTCGCCCGAGCGTTGGTTGCCAGCGGCAGCCGGACGACGTCGAGGTCGTGGCCCTCGGGCAGCGTCTTCTCCTGCACGCCGACCGTGGCGATCTCCGGGTGGGTGAACACGTTGGCGGCCACCGTCTTGAGCCGGATCGGCTGCACCGCCTCGCCGAGCGCGTGCCACATGGCGATCCGGCCCTGCATGGCCGCGACGCTGGCGAGCTGGAAGACGCCCGTGACGTCACCGGCGGCGTAGATGCCGGGCACGTTGGTGCGCGACACCCGGTCGACGACGACGTGGCCGGACTCGCGCAGCTCCACGCCGCACGCCTCGAGGTTCAGGCCGGCGGTGTTCGGCACGGTCCCGACGGTCATCAGCGCGTGCGAGCCCTCGACGGTGCGCCCGTCGGTGAGCTCGACCAGCACGCCCTTCTCGGTGCGCGTCACGGACGCGGCGCGGCCGCGCTCGGCGATCCGCCCGCCGCGGGCCTGGAAGACCTCGGCGATGACGTCGGCGGCGTCGGCGTCCTCGCCGGGCAGCACCTGGTCGCGGGAGGAGACGAGGGTGACCGGCACGCCGGCCTCCAGGTAGCCGGAGGCGAACTCCGCGCCGGTGACGCCCGACCCCACGACGACGAGGTGCTCCGGCATCTCGTCGAGGTCGTAGAGCTGGCGCCAGTCGAGGATCCGCTCACCGTCGGGCTCGCTGCCGGGCAGCACGCGTGGGTCGGCGCCGGTGGCGATGAGGACGACGTCGCACTCCAGCGTCTCCCGCACCCCGCCGTCGCGGTCGAGGACCTCGACGCGGTGCTCGACCAGCCCCCGGACGTCGTCGGCGAGCCGGCCCTGCCCGGAGACGAGGCGCACGCCCTCGGCCTCGAGCCGGGCGTGGATGTCGGCCGACTGCGCGACGGCCAGGCCCTTGACGCGGGCGTTGACGGTGGCGAGGTCGAGGCCGACGGTGGCCAGGTCGGCGCCGCGCAGGCCGAGGACGCTGGAGTCCCGGACCGACGTCATGGTGCCCGCGGCGGCGATGAAGGTCTTCGAGGGCACGCAGTCGGTGAGGACGCTGGCGCCCCCCAGGCCGTCGCGTTCCACGACGGTGACCTGCGCACCGAGAGAGGCGGCCACCAGCGCGGCCTCGTAGCCGGCCGGGCCGCCGCCGATGATGACGATGCGGGTCATGCGGGTCTCCTGCGTCGTGGACCGGGGGTTCGCCGTCCATCCTCCCAGCCCGGGCGGGCGGTGTCGGCAGGCTCACGGGGTCGCGCGGGCCACAGCGGCCGTAGGCTCGGTCGGCGATGGGTCTCTACGCCGCGTACGGGTCCAACATGGACCCCGAGCAGATGCTGCGCCGCTGCCCGTCCTCACCGCACGTCGGCACCGGCTGGATCCGCGGCTGGCGGCTCGCCTTCGGCGGCGAGGAGTACGGCTGGGAGGGCGCGCTGGCCACCCTCGTGCCCGCCGAGGACCGCGAGGCGCCCGGCGTGTTCGTCGCCCTCTACGACCTCACGCCCGCCGACGAGCGCGACCTCGACGCCTGGGAGGGCGCCGACCGCGGGCTCTACCGCAAGCTCAACCTGCGGGTGCACACCCTCGGCGGCGACGTCGTCGCCTACGTCTACGCGCTGGACGCCTTCGAGGGCGGGCTGCCCTCGGCGCGGCACCTGGGCGCGATCGCCGACGCCGCCGAGGCCGCCGGTGCACCCGACGACTACCTCGCCGAGCTCCGCGCCCGCGACTGCCGCTCCACCTTCTGACCACTTCTGCCGCGCCCTCGCGGCCGGTTCCCCCGCGATCACGGAGTTCGCGTGGCGACACGCCGTCGCCGTCCGGTGTGTCGCCACCGGAACTCCGTGATCACCGCCGGACGGGCAGCCGGAGGGCCCGCGCCACCTCGGCGACCATCCGCCGGTGCTCGCGGTGGACGTCCGCAGCCGTGACGTGCAGCAGGGTCCAGCCGCGCTCGGTGATGCCGTTGTGCCGGCGCCGGTCGTCGCGCAGCTGCTCCGGCGTCGTGTGCGCCGCGTGCCCGTCGTACTCGGCGGCGACCCGCTGCTCCCGCCAGCCGGTGTCGAGGTACCAGCTGCACCCGTCGCCGAGGACCCGGACCTGGACGTCGGGCGCCGGGAGCCCACCCTCGATGAACCGCCAGCGCATCCGCGACTCCATCGGCGACTCGGCCAGCCCGTTCGCGTGGGGGACGAGACGCCGCAGCCGGACGACCTCGCGCAGTCCGCGCTGCCGCTCGACCTCCGCGGCCAGCTCCGCCCGGGTGCACTCCCTCGTGCCCAGCGCCGCGTCGAGCGTCGCCAGCCCGTCGATCGGCGCGGTCGCGCGAACCACGTCGCAGGCGGTCCGCGCCGGCGGCGTGCACCAGACGCCGTCGAGGAGCACCGCGTCGTCGGTTCCGAGGACCGACGGGTGCACCCGGATGCCCGGGCGGCTCCGGTTCGCCACGGACGGCGGGCCGAGGAAGTGCAGCGTGTCGTCGCCGAGGACGTCGAAGCCCCACAGCGCCGCGGCTGTCGAGTGGCACGCGACCAGGTCGGCGCCCACCACCAGCGCGGCCGCGCGCACCTGCGACCCGAGGGAGTCCGGCAGCTCGGCGTCGGCCAGCACGCCGCGCCAGCGGGTGCGCCGCCAGCGCCCGGAGTCGACCAGTCGCCGGACCTCCCACTCGGTCAGCCCCTCGCGGGCCTGCGTGACTGTGGAGACGCCACCCTGGCGCGCGATCGTCCGGTACAGCGCGAAGTCCACGCCGCGACCCTCGGGGCGGACGGCGCCGCCGGGCGCCGCCGCGGACCGGCTGTGGACGCCCGCCCGGCTGTGGACGCCCGCCCGGCTGTGGACCGCCCGCGATCATGGAGCTGCGGTGGCGACACACCAGGCATCGGCGACGTGTCGCCACCGGCGCTCCATGATCGCGGGGGCGGGGACTCTCAGGCGTCCGGGGTGCCGAGGAAGGTCTCCAGGATCTGCCGGGCGGCCAGGGCCGGGGTGAGCTCACCGGCCAGCACGGCCTTCTCCAGCTCCGGCGCCGACGACCGGACGGCGGGGTGCGCGCGCAGCCGGTGCTCGAGCCCGTCGCGCACGAGCTGCCAGGTCCAGCGCACCTGCTGCGCCCGGCGACGCTCGTCGAACGCCCCCGAGGCCCGCGCCCGGTCCTGGTGCTCGACCAGCTTGGCCCACACCTCGGCCAGCCCCTCGCCGGTGAGCCCCGCGCAGGTCAGCACCGGCACGTCCCACTCGGAGTGCCCGCGCAGCATCCGGATCGCCCCGGCCAGCTCCCGGGCGGCCTTGCGCGCGTCGGCGGCGGCCGGCCCGTCGGCCTTGTTGACGGCGATGACGTCGGCGAGCTCGAGGATGCCGCGCTTGATCCCCTGCAGCTGGTCGCCGGTGCGGGCCAGCGTCAGGAACAGGAACGAGTCGACCATCTCCGCGACGGTGACCTCCGACTGCCCGACGCCGACGGTCTCCACCAGCACGACGTCGTAGCCGGCCGCCTCGACGACGACCATCGACTCCCGCGTCGCCTGCGCGACCCCGCCGAGCGTCCCCGCGGTCGGCGCGGGACGGATGAAGGCGTTCCGGTCGACGGCCAGCCGCGCCATCCGGGTCTTGTCGCCCAGGATCGACCCGCCCGAGCGCGCCGACGACGGGTCGACCGCCAGCACCGCCACCCGGTGCCCGGCAGCGGTGAGGTCGACGCCGAGCTGGTCGATGAACGTCGACTTCCCCACCCCGGGCACGCCGGAGATGCCGACCCGCCGGGCGTCCCCCGCGTGCGGCAGGAGCTCGACCAGCAGCTCCTGCGCCCGCTCGCGGTGGTCGGCGCGGCGGGACTCGACCAGCGTGATCGCCCGCGCCAGCGACCGGCGGTCGCCGCCCAGCACCCCCTCGACGAGCGCGGGGACGTCCGGTGCGGGCATCAGTGGCCCATTCCCTAGTGACCGAGGCGCTGGGACAGCGTCCGCAGCAGCTCCTGCGCCGCCTCGGCGATGACCGTGCCCGGCGGGAACACCGCGGCCGCGCCCATCTCCTCGAGCCGCGGCACGTCGTCGGGCGGGATGACCCCGCCGACCACGACCAGGACGTCGTCGGCCCCGAGCTCGGCCAGCGCGTCGCGCAGCGCCGGCACCAGCGTCAGGTGCCCGGCGGCCAGCGACGAGACGCCGACGACGTGCACGTCGGCCTCGACCGCCTGCCGCGCGACCTCCTCCGGCGTCTGGAACAGCGGACCGACGTCGACGTCGAAGCCGAGGTCGGCGAACGCGGTGGCGATCACCTTCTGGCCGCGGTCGTGGCCGTCCTGGCCCATCTTGGCGACCAGGATGCGGGGGCGCCGTCCCTCCGCCTCCTCGAACGCCTCGGTCATCCGGCGGGTCTCCTCGAGCGGCCCCGAGCGGCCGGCCTCGTCGCGGTACACACCGGAGATGGTGCGCACCTGACCGGAGTGCCGCCCGTAGACCTCCTCGAGCGCGTCGGAGATCTCCCCGACGGTCGCCTTGGCCCGCGCCGCGTCGACGGCGAGCTTGAGCAGGTTGGAGTCGAGGTCGCGCCCGCGCCGTCCCTCCGCCGCGGCGCGGGCGGCGTCGGTGAGCCGGCGCAGCGCGTCGCGCACGGCGGAGTCGTCCCGGGACGCCCGGAGCTCGGCGAGCTTCGCCTTCTGCTGGGCGAGCACGTCGGCGTTGTCGACGCGCAGCACCTCGATCGCCTCGTCGGCCTCGACCCGGTACTTGTTGACGCCGATCACCGGCTGGCGGCCGGAGTCGATGCGCGCCTGCGTGCGGGCGGCGGCCTCCTCGATGCGCAGCTTCGGGATGCCGTCGTCGATGGCCTGCGCCATGCCGCCGTGCTCGGCGACCTCCTGGATGTGCGCCCAGGCGCGGCGGGCCAGGTCGTAGGTCAGCTTCTCCACGTACGCCGAGCCGCCCCACGGGTCGATCACCCGCGTCGTCCCCGACTCCTGCTGCAGCAGCAGCTGGGTGTTGCGGGCGATCCGCGCGGAGAAGTCGGTGGGCAGCGCCAGCGCCTCGTCGAGGGCGTTGGTGTGCAGCGACTGGGTGTGCCCCTGGGTGGCGGCCATCGCCTCCAGGCAGGTGCGGACGACGTTGTTGTAGACGTCCTGCGCGGTCAGCGACCAGCCCGAGGTCTGCGAGTGGGTGCGCAACGACAGCGACTTGTCCTTCTGCGCGCCGGCCTCCTTCACCAGCCGCGCCCACAGCAGCCGCCCGGCGCGGAGCTTGGCGACCTCCATGAAGAAGTTCATGCCGATGGCCCAGAAGAACGACAGCCGCGGCGCGAACGCGTCGATGTCCAGGCCCGCGGCCTTGCCCGCGCCCAGGTACTCGACGCCGTCGGCGAGGGTGTAGGCCAGCTCCAGGTCGGCCGTCGCCCCGGCCTCCTGGATGTGGTAGCCGGAGATGGAGATCGAGTTGAAGCGCGGCATCTCCGCCGAGGTGAAGGCGAAGATGTCGCTGATGATCTGCATCGACGGCTTCGGCGGGTAGATGTAGGTGTTGCGGACCATGAACTCCTTGAGGATGTCGTTCTGGATGGTCCCCGTGAGCTGGTCCGGCCTCACCCCCTGCTCCTCGGCGGCGAGGACGTAGAGCGCCAGCACCGGCAGCACGGCGCCGTTCATGGTCATCGAGACGCTCATCCGGTCCAGCGGGATGCCGTCGAACAGCTGCCGCATGTCCAGGATCGAGTCGATCGCCACCCCGGCCATGCCGACGTCGCCGACCACCCGCGGGTGGTCGGAGTCGTAGCCGCGGTGGGTGGGCAGGTCGAAGGCGACCGACAGGCCCTTCTGCCCGGCGGCGAGGTTGCGCCGGTAGAAGGCGTTGGACTCCGCCGCGGTGGAGAAGCCCGCGTACTGGCGGACCGTCCACGGCTGGGTCGTGTACATGGTCGGGTAGGGCCCGCGCAGGTAGGGCGGCAGGCCGGGGTAGGTCTGCAGGAAGTCCAGCCCGGCCAGGTCGGCCGGGGTGGCCAGCGGCGGGACGGCGATGCCCTCGGGGGTCTCCCAGGTCGCCTCCTCCACGCCGCGCCCGGTCGCCCCCTCGAACGCCTTGGCCCAGTCGTCGGCACCGGCGTGCGCCGCCGGGCGGCCCAGCTCGACGCCGCCGAAGTCGGGGATCCCGCTCATGCCCGCTCCTCCTCCGAGGAAGCGGCAGAGACGGCCGTCTCTGCCGTCAAGCCGAGTTGCCCGTGCACGGTCCTGAGCACCTCGAGTGCGTCACACCCGGCGTACACGTACCCGTCCACGCCGTCCACCCCGAGCGAGGGCTTCCCGGCCAGCCACACGTGCTCCGCGCCGGCGGCCCGCAGCTCGGCGGCCAGCGCGGCGGCGGCCTCCGCGTAGTCGGCGTCGGTGCCGCAGATGCAGGCGACCGTCGTCCCGGCGTCGGCGAACCCGGACGCGCCGTCGGCGGCCGGGGTGGCCACGCCGCCGGCCTGGAACAGGTTGCCGGCGAAGGAGGCCCGCGCGGTGTGCCGCGCGATCGGTCCGATGGTGGCGAGGTACACCTGCGGCCGCCGGCCGGCGGCGTCGGCGCGGTCGCGCAGCTCCTCGTACTCCTGCGCGGCCCGCACCCGGGGCAGCCCGCCGGTGGGGTGCAGGTCGGCCGCCGGCTGCCGCTCGGGCAGCTTCTCGGTCAGGTCGGGGAACTCGCTGACGCCGGTGATCGCGTCGCTGCGCGTCGCCAGCCGCTTCGCGCGGGCGTCCCAGGCGGCGGCCAGCCGGTCGCGGACCAGCCCCGAGGCCAGCGCCGCGGCCAGCCCGCCGGCCCGCTCGACCTCGGTGAACCAGGCCCACGCGGCCTGCGCGAGGTCCTCGGTGAGCGACTCGACGTACCAGGAGCCGCCGGCCGGGTCGAGCACGCGGGCCAGGTGCCCCTCCTCGACCAGCAGGCTCTGGGTGTTGCGCGCGATCCGCCGGGAGAAGGCGTCTGGCAGGCCGAGCGCGGCGTCGAAGGGCTGCACGGTGACGACGTCGGCCCCGCCCACGCCCGCGGCGAAGCAGGCGACGGTGGTGCGCAGCATGTTCACCCAGGGGTCGCGCCTCGTCGTCATCACCGACGACGTCACCGCGTGCTGGCGCTGCGCCCGGGCCGCCTCCGACGCGCCGCTGACCTCGCCGACCCGGTCCCACAGCCGGCGGGCGGCGCGCAGCGCGGCGATCGTCGTGAACTGGTCGGCCGGGGCGGAGTAGCGGAACTCGATGCGCTCGAACGCCTCGTCCACGGCCAGCCCGCCGTCGGTGAGCGCCCGCAGGTAGGCCACCCCGGCGGCCAGCGAGCAGCCGAGCTCCTCGACGGCGGTCGCGCCGGCGTCGGCGTACACGGTCGCGTCGACGACGACGGTGCGCCAGCCCGCCGGGGTCCGCCGGGCGACGTCGGCCAGGACGGCGAGGTCCTGCTCCTCCCCCGAGGCGGCCTGGTCGCCGAGCGGGTCGAGACCCAGAGAACCGCCGGGTGCCAGGTCGGTGCGGTCGCCGGCCAGCGCCAGCAGCGCCTCGGCGGCCGGGAGCCCGCCGGAGACGGCGACCGGCGCGAGGTCGAGGTAGACGTCGGCGAGCACGTCGCCGAGGGCGTCCACGGGCACCGCGCCCTCGCCGAGGTGCAGCCACAGCGAGGTGACGCCGTTCTCCAGGTCGGCGGCGACCGCCTCCCGCGTGACCGCGACGTCGGGGTGGGCGTGCCGCTGCCGGACGTCCCAGCCCGCGGGCACGCCGCTGTCGGGCGAGGAGCCGGCGCGGGCGCCGCGGACGAACGGCGGCAGGCCGGGCACACCGACCGCCGTCGGGAGGTCGCCGGCGTCGTCGGCGGTGTAGAGCGGCGCGACGCTGACGCCGGTGGCCACCGTGCGGCGCAGCGCGTCCTCGACCGGGTCGGGCAGCTCCTCGCGGCCCGCCTTGCGCAGGACCCCGGCCACCAGCTCGCGCCACTGCTCGCGGCCGACCGGCGGGAAGTCGCCGGCGAGGGACAGCTCGTCGGGCACCTCGTGCTCGGCGGGGACCTCGTCCTCGCCGGGCGTCGCGGTGTCGGTGGCGCTCATCGGTGAACTCCCCGCATCGGATGCTCGGTCGGGGAAGGTTCTACCGGCGCTCCCCCGACCGTGGACGCGCGGGGTGGCCCGGACCGGGCGCCCCGGCGGCCGACCCCGACGTCCCGGCGGCGGCGGTCAGCGCCTGCAGCGCGGTGCGCACCATCAGCCGGATGCCGACCCCGATGGCCCGCTCGTCGACGTCGAAGGTGCCGCGGTGCAGGTCCAGAGGCGCGCCGCCGCCGTGGGTGCCCAGGCGGGCCAGCGCGATCGGCAGCACGTCGGCGAACCAGCCGAAGTCCTCCCCGCCCATGCTCTGCGGCGACTGGCGCAGGTTCTCGCTGCCGACGGTCTGCAGCGCCGCGGTGCGCAGCAGCGCCACCGCGCGCGGGTCGTTGACCACCGGCGGCACGCCGGGCACGTACTCCACCTCGACGCCGGCGCCGGTGGGCGCCACCACCTGCTCGACCAACCCGCGCAGCAGCCCCTCGGCGCGCTGCCACTCGTCGCGGTCGAGCACCCGCACGGTGCCGCGCAGGGTGCCCCGCTGCGGGATGGCGTTGGCCGCGACCCCGGCGTTGACCGCGCCCCACACCAGCGAGAACCCGGCCCGCGGGTCGACCTTGCGCGACAGCAGCCCGGGCAGCCCGGTGACCAGGCGGCCGAGGGCGTCGACCAGGTCCACGGTCAGCTGCGGGCGGGCGGTGTGCCCGCCGGGGCCGGTGAGCGTGACGTCGATGCGGTCGCAGGCGGCGGTGATCGAGCCGGTGCGCAGGCCGACGGTGCCCGCCGGGATCGCCGGGTCGCAGTGCAGCGCGAACGCCCGGGACGCGCCGTCGAGGACGCCGGCCGCCACCACGTGCGTCGCGCCGCCGGGGACGGTCTCCTCGGCCGGCTGGAACACGCAGCGCACCGTGCCCGGCAGGTCGTCCAGCGCGGCCAGCGCCAGCGTGGCGCCGAGCAGCACGGTGGTGTGCACGTCGTGGCCGCAGGCGTGGCACATGCCCTCGCGGGTGGAGGCGTAGGGGACGTCCTTGAGGTCGGCCAGCGGCAGCGCGTCGATGTCGGCGCGCAGCACCACCGTCGGGTCGCCGGACCCGACCTCCACCACCAGCCCGGTCCCGCTGGGCAGCCGGCGCGGCGCGAGCCCGGCGCCGGCGAGCCGCTGCTCGAGGAACGCCGTCGTCTCCACCTCGGCGAAGGCCAGCTCGGGGTGCATGTGCAGGTGCCGGCGCACGCCGACCAGGGAGTCGTTGCGGTCGGCCACCCACGCGTCGAGCCCGGCGGCCAGTTCCTCGGGGGTCCGGGTCATGCGGCGTGGCCGCCGGCGCACGCCGCCGGGCCGGGGACGGGACCGTCGGGGCCGGCGGCCGGCCCGGAGGTGGGCAGGCC
The DNA here is from genome assembly GCF_054050655.1 of Geodermatophilus sp. SYSU D00663. Classification (NCBI taxonomy): domain Bacteria; kingdom Bacillati; phylum Actinomycetota; class Actinomycetes; order Geodermatophilales; family Geodermatophilaceae; genus Geodermatophilus; species Geodermatophilus sp. SYSU D00663. The sequence goes on from NZ_JBJGZT010000001.1 coordinate 41,850, forward strand.
GTCCCGGAGCTCGGCGAGCAGCCCGTCGACGACGGCGCGCAGGTCGCCGCCGGACGCCAGCGCCGCGGCCCGCTGCCGCTGGTAGGAGGCGCCGACGGCGAGCACCCGCTCGACGCCCGCGAGCTCCGCCTCGCAGCCCAGCCGCTTCGCCGTCGGGCCCAGCTCCTCGGCGAGGTCGAGCAGCGCCTGCCGCACCGGGCGCACCGTTCCCTTCTCGTCCACCACCACGTCGGCGTCCAGGCCCCAGCGGGCCGCGCGCCACTTGTTCTCCTTCACCACCCAGCTCGGCGGGGTGGGCAGCGTGTAGCCGCGGTCGAGCTGGGTGTCGAACTGCTCGACCAGGCACTGCGACAGCGCCGCGACGACGCCGACCTCCTCGAGCGTGGGCAGGCCGTCGCAGATGCGCAGCTCCACGGTGCCGAAGCCCGGGTGCGGGCGGATGTCCCACCACACCTCGCGCACGCTCTCGATGGCCCCGGTGGAGATCAGCGTCTCCATGTAGGTCTCGAAGCCGGCCCAGTCGGGCAGCTGGGTGGGCAGCCCCGCCGTCGGCATGGCCTCGAAGACCTTGCTGCGCGCCGAGGCCAGCCCGGTGTCGCAGCCGACCCAGAACGGCGAGGACGCCGACAGCGCGAGGAAGTGCGGCACGTACTGGGTGAGCGCGTTGACGATCGGCATCGCCTTGTCCGGCGAGCGGACGCCGACGTGCACGTGGACCCCGAAGATCTGCAGCCGCCGGGCCAGCCACTGCATCCGCTCGACCAGGTGCAGGTACCGCTCCTTGGGCGAGATCAGCTGGGTCTGCCAGTCGGTGAACGGGTGGGTGCCGGCGCACAGCAGGCCCAGGCCGCGGCGGTCGGCGGCGGCGGCCACCTCGGCGACCGTGCCGGCGAGGTCGGCGGTGGCCTCCTCGACGGTGGTGCACACGCCGGTGATGACCTCGACGGTCGACTGCAGCAGCTCGTGCTTGGCCTTCGGGTGCTCCTCGGCGCCGTCGGGGCGGATCTCCTCGAGGATCTCCGTCGCCCCGGCGGTGAGCTCCCGGCTCTCCCGGTCCACGAGCTGCAGCTCCCACTCCACACCCAGGCTGGAGCGTTCCGAGGAGGAGAACGGGATCTGCACGCTGCCGAGGATAGGGAGATCGGCGCTCCCGCACCCCCTGGACAGCGCGGATCCCCCGGTGGACTCAGACCACCGCGGGGACGGTGCCCGGTTCCGGGGTCCGCGGCCGCGGCAGCAGCGCGGCGGGCGGCACCCGGCCGGTGACCGCCGCGACGGCGCGGCGCCCGTACAGGTCGGGGTGGACGCGCACACCGCACAGGTCGCGGCCGACGACGGAGACGCCGCGGCCGTCGTCGGTGGGCACCACGGCCTCGACCCGCGACCACGGGATGCCGTGCACGTCGCCGTCGGCGTCGGTGTGGGCGAGGCCGTCCTCGGAGACGACCAGGGCCACCCGCGCGGCCGGGTCGAGCAGCCGGCGCAGCAGCGGCGGGCGGAACACCGTGCCGGCCGGCAGCTCCGGGAGGGTGCCGCACAGCGGGCGGCGGGCGACGCCGGCCGGGCCGTCCCAGGCCGCGGTGTCGGGGACGCCGAGGACGGCGGTGGCCGCGGCGCGGCGCAGCGCCGCGGTCACCCGCGCCGGCGTCACCGCGCGCCAGGCGGCGAGGGTGTCCGCGGCCGGGCGGAACGGCAGGCCGGTGGCCGCGCAGTAGGCGGCGTCGGCCAGCTCCGTGCCGACGGCGTCCTCGTCGTCGAGCTCGGCCTCCAGTCCCGCGACGGCGTGCGCGACCTCCGCGGCGTCCGGCCCGTCGGCGCACAGCCCGGCGAACGTCTCCCACAGCAGCCCGGCGACCTCGGCGCCGCGGCCGGTCCGGGCGTCGACCACGACCGCCACCTCGCGCCGGCCGGGCGCGAGGTCGAGGGTGAGGGAGTCGACGCCGTAGGACAGCCCGCGGCCGTGCCGCGCCCGCTCGCGCAGCCGGTCCTCGAGCACGTCGACGCCGATCGCCAGCGCGGGGTCGCCGGGGGTGTCGGTGGCCAGCAGCAGCCCGACGCCGGGGGCGTCGGTGTGCGTCCAGACCGGCCCGTCCTGCGGGCGCGGCGGCGGCACCCGGCGCACCGGGCGCGGCCCGTCGGGCAGCGGCAGCCGCAGGCCCTCGGGCAGCGGGCCGTGGCACCACACCGCGGCGTTGGAGCGGACGAACCAGCGGGCGGCGTGCGCCCGGACGGTCTCCTCGGTCAGGTACTCCGGGCCCGGCCCCGCCGACACGGTCAGGCCCGGGCCGGTCAGGCCGTAGCGCGCGGCCCACAGCGCGCTGACCGTGGAGGAGCCGGTGCCGCAGCCCTCGGCCTGCAGCACGCCGGCCTCGGCGGCCAGGCGCTCGGTGGGCAGGTCGGCCAGGGCGCGGCAGACGCCCTCGAGGAAGGCGGCGACGGCGTCCGGGCGGCCGGTGGCGAAGAAGGCGGTGCTGTCGACGTCGGTGACGGCGTTGCAGCGCAGGTGCGTGCGCGGGAGCGCGGCCATGGCCAGGTGCTCGACGAGGTGGGTGACCTCGATGGTCGAGAACGTCTCGTCGCGCAGGCCGACGCCGAACACCAGAGCCGCCGTCGTCCGCTCCCGCCCGCCGGCGGTGAACACCGGGACGCCGTCGATGACCGTTCGCTGCACCGAGCCATGGTCCGGGAGCCGGCCCGTCGTCCCCGGCCGACACGCGGCCGGGGACGACGGGGACGAGTGGTTCGACGGCGGCCGCGCCCCCGGTGACCGCCTCGGCCGGTGGGGACGTCGGCCGGGGTCGCCGCGACGGCGCTGGGTTAGCGTCGCCCGGTGAGCGCACCCGATCCCGCGGCCCTGGCCGCCACCGCCGCCGCCGACCTGACCGCAGCCCTGGGGAACGGCCACGACGTCGCCGTCGTCATGGGCTCGGGCTGGGCCCCCGCGGCCGACGCCTTCGGCGAGCCCGCGGCCTCCGTCGCCATCGGCGAGCTGCCCGGCTTCGCCGCCCCCACGGCCGTCGGGCACGGCGGGCAGGTGCGGTCGGTGCGCGTCGGCGACCGGCGGGTGCTGCTCTTCCTCGGCCGCACGCACCTCTACGAGGGCCGCGGCGTCGAGCCGGTGGTGCACGGGATCCGCACCGCCGCCGCGGCCGGCGTGCGCACCGTCGTCCTCACCAATGCCGCCGGCGGGCTGGCGCCCGACCACCGGGTCGGCCAGGCGGTCCTCATCAGCGACCACCTCAACCTCACCGCCCGCTCGCCGCTGGTCGGCGCCACGTTCGTCGACCTCACCGACCTGTACTCCGCGCGGCTGCGCGAGCTGGCCCGCTCCCTCGACCCGGACCTCACCGAGGGCGTCTACGCCGCGCTGCCCGGCCCGCACTACGAGACGCCGGCCGAGATCCGCATGCTGCGCGGCCTCGGCGCCGACCTGGTGGGCATGTCCACGGCGCTCGAGGCGATCGCCGCCCGTGCCGCCGGGATGGAGGTGCTGGGGCTGTCGATGGTCACCAACGCCGCGGCCGGCATCACCGGCGAGAAGCTGGACCACGAGGAGGTGCTCGCCGCGGGCAGGGCGGCGGCCGGGCGGCTCGGCGAGTTCCTGGTCGAGTTCATCGGGCGCCTGCCGTGACCGGCTCGGTCGTGGACGCCGCCCGGGCCTGGGCCGCGGCCGACCCGCACCCCGGCGACCGCGCCGAGATCGAGGCCCTGGTCGCCGTCGGGGACACCGCCGAGCTCGAGCGCCGCTTCGCCGGGCCGCTGACCTTCGGCACCGCCGGGCTGCGCGGGCCGCTGCGCGCCGGGCCGGCCGGCATGAACGCCGCCGTCGTCACCCGGGCGGCCGCCGGGCTGGGCGCCTGGCTGACCGCGCACGGGCACGGCGGCGGGGCCGTCGTCGTCGGGTTCGACGCCCGGCGCCGCTCCGACGAGTTCGCCCGGGTCACCGCCGCGGTGCTGTCGGCCGCCGGGTTCGCCGTCTCGGTGCTGCCGCGGCCGCTGCCCACGCCGGTGCTGTCGTCGGCGGTCCGGTCGCTGGGCTGCGTCGCCGGCGTGATGGTCACCGCCAGCCACAACCCGCCGCAGGACAACGGCTACAAGGTCTACCTCGCCGACGGCGCCCAGCTCGTGCCGCCGGCCGACCGGGAGATCGAGGCCGCGATCGCCGCCGTCGGCCCGGCGGGCGAGGTGCCCACCTCCGACGCGTGGACGACCCTCGGCGACGACGTCGAGGCCGGGTACGTGGCCGCCGTCGTGCGGGCGCTGCAGCCCGAGCGGGTGGACGCCGCCGCGCGGGCCGGCCTCACCGTGGCCTACACCGCGATGCACGGCGTCGGCGCGGCCACCACGCGGGCGGTGTTCGCCGCCGCCGGGTTCGCCCCGCCGGTCAGCGTCCCCGAGCAGGACGCCCCCGACCCGGCGTTCCCGACGGTCGCCTTCCCCAACCCCGAGGAGCCCGGCGCGGTCGACCTGCTGCTCGCGCTGGCCGACCGCTGCGGCGCCGACGTCGCCATCGCCGAGGACCCCGACGCCGACCGCTGCTCGGTGGTGTGCGACGGCCGGCAGCTCACCGGCGACGAGGTGGGCGCGCTGCTCGCCGACTGGCTGCTGCGCCGCGGCGTGCGCGGCACCTACGCGGCCTCGCTGGTCAGCGGCTCGCTGCTGGCCGCGCTCGCGGAGGCGCACGGCGTGCGGTTCGCCGAGACGCCGACCGGCTTCAAGTGGATCATCCGCGCCGGCACCGACGCCGAGCCGCTGGTGTTCGGCTACGAGGAGGCCCTGGGCTACGCGGTCACCCCGGAGGTGGCCCGCGACAAGGACGGCATCTCCGCCGCCCTCGCCGTCGCGCTGCTGGCCGCCGAGCTGGGGCAGACCGGCCGCACCCTGGTCGACCGGCTCGACGAGCTGGCCCGCGAGCACGGGCTGTTCGCCACCGGCCAGCTGTCGGTGCGGGTGGAGGACCTGTCGCTGATCTCCGACGCCATGGAGCGGCTGCGCGCCGACCCGCCGGCCCGGCTGCTCGGCCGCGAGGTCACCGCCACCGACCTGCTGGCCGAGGACCCGCCGGTCGACGCCGTGCGGCTGCTCGGCGACGGCGTCCGCGTGGTGGTCCGGCCCAGCGGCACCGAGCCCAAGCTCAAGGCGTACCTGGAGACGGTGGTCCCGGTGCACGACGACGCCGGGGTCATCGCCGCCCGCGGCCGCGGCGCGGACGAGCTCGACCAGCTGCGCGGCGAGATGGCGCACGCGCTGGGGCTGTAGCCGTGGACGTCGGCGCGCTGGCCTTCGACGTGTTCGGCACGGTCGTGGACTGGCGCGCCGGCGTGGCCCGGGAGGCGGCCCGGCTCCTCGGCCCGGACGTCGACGCGCACGCGTTCGCCGACGCCTGGCGGGCGCGGTACCGGCCGTCCATGGAGGAGGTGCGCTCCGGCGGGCGGCCGTTCGTCCCGCTCGACGTGCTGCACCGCGAGTCGCTGCCGGAGGCGCTGGCCGAGGTGGGCGCGGGCCCCGTCCCCGACGACGTCGCCGCCGAGCTGGTGCTGGCCTGGCACCGGCTCGACCCGTGGCCGGACGCGGTGCCGGGCCTGACCCGGCTGCGGCAGCGGTTCGTGCTGGCGCCGCTGTCCAACGGCGGGGTGCGGCTGCAGGTGGACCTGGCGCGGCGGGCCGGGCTGCCCTGGGACCTCGTGCTCGGCGCCGAGGTCGTCGGCCGCTACAAGCCCGACCCGGAGGTCTACGACGCGGCGGCGCGGCTGCTCGCGCTGCCGCCGTCGGCGGTGCTCGTGGTGGCCGCGCACGTCGACGACCTGGCCGCGGCGCGCGCCCGCGGCCTCCGGACGGCGTACGTGCACCGGCCCGACGAGTTCGGCGGGACGCGCGTGCCGCCGGAGCGCGACCCCGGCGCCGACCTGTCGGTGTCCTCGCTCGAGGAGCTGGCCGGCGCGCTCGGCTGCTGAGGCCCGTCAGTCCCCGTGCCGGGGCCGGGTGCCGGTGCCGCGCCGCCCCGCGGCCACGGAACCCCCTCCGCAGAGCACTCCGAGGACCAGCCAGCCGATCCCGGTGAGCAGGCCCCGCTGCTCCCCGGCGGCGTCGCGGGTCTCGACCCACAGCACCACGGCGGCGGTGCCGAGCAGCCACAGCAGCACCGGCAGGGGGCGCCAGCGGCGGAGGTCGGCCATGACGACGACCGGCGCCAGCACGACCGCCCCGACCAGCACGATGATCACGCCCGGAGTGTGCCGGACGGGTCCCTCACCTGCGGCGTCGCCCCGGGCGGGCCTGCGGCGGGGACCACTCGAGGGTCCAGCTCTCCCCCACCGGCAGCGCCCGCCGGCGCCGCGCGGCGTCGGCCAGGGCGGCAGCCGGCCGGGAGGAGGTCATCCGCACCCCTCCGGGCCGACCCGTCCGGTCAACCGGTGTCACCGGGTCGCGAGCCGCGGCTCCCGCCGGACCGGGTACGGGGTCCCGTCGTACTGGTTGCGGCCGGGCTCGCCCGCCGAGAAGCCGAGCACCACGAGCAGGACGATCGCGCCGGCGACCGGGACCAGGCCCCACAGCAGGAACCAGCCCGAGCGGCCGGTGTCGTGCAGCCGGGTCACCGCCGCGCTGATCGAGGGCGCGAACAGCGCCAGCGAGACCAGCAGGGTGATCGGCCCGCCCGAGAAGCTGACGTCGGCGCTGTAGGAGTAGTAGCCGTAGGACTCGTAGCCGGCCGTGTACCAGGCGGTCCCCAGGGCGATGTCGGCCCAGACCGCCGCGACGCTCGCCGCCCACAGCGGCAGCGCGTAGTGCAGCCAGTAGGTGCGCCGGTCGATCCGGCCGCGCCGCACGTACCAGCTGCCGTGCGAGGAAGCCTGCGGGTTCGCGCGGTCGTGGCCGAGGTACGGGTACTCGCTCATGTCGTCTCCCTGTCCGGCCCCGGGTGCCGGGGCTCCCTGTCGTCGGGGGAGACGGTGTCGGCCGCTGCTTGTCCGGCCCTTGCGCGCGACTGGAGGCCGCGCCGCAAGTCGGGCTCAGGCGGGGACGTCCTCCCGGCAGCCCGAGGCCAGCGCCCGCTCGGCGGCGGCCAGCACGACGACGACCTCGCGGCCGAAGCCGACGTCGCAGGGGTGCGTGCCGCCGGTGACCGCCGCCGCGGTGAGCTCGTCGACCGCCGCCGTCAGCGACGCGACCGGGCTCTCGGTGTCGGGCAGGAGCACCAGCCGCCCGGCGTCGCCGTGGACGGAGAACTCGATGCCGGTGGCCAGCGGCGCCACCGTGTGCGACAGCGTGACGGTCGAGGCCACGCCGGGGGTGGCGTGCTGGAGGACCAGGTGCACGGTGTCGCCGGCGCCTGCGCCCGCCTGCACCGACACCACCGGGCCCAGCGCCGGCACCAGCAGCGACAGCGCGTGCGGGCCGATGTCCCACAGCGCCCCGTACCGGCGGCGCCAGGCCGAGTCGAACGGGCTCCCGGCCAGCGCCGACAGCCACGAGGCGGCGCCGCCGGCCAGCCGGGTGCGGCCCGCCTGGGCCAGCCACGACGTCGTCTGCGCCTGGAACCGGAAGGTGAAGAACACGACCGAGGCGACCCCCGCGGACCGCACCGCCGTCACCACCCGGTCGGCCTCGTCGACGGTCAGCCCGATCGGCTTCTCCAGCAGCAGGTGCCGGCCTGCGGCGGCCGCCTGCTCGGCCAGGGGCACCTGCACGTCCGGCGGGACGGCGACCGACACCGCGTCGACCCGCTCCAGCAGCGCCGCGAGGTCGTCCGTGCCGGGGACGTCGAACTCCGCGCCCACCTCGGCGGCCTTGCCCGCGTCCCGGCCCCAGATCCCGGCGAGCTCCGCGGTGGGGTGCGCGGCGATCGCCGCCGCGTGCACGGTGCGGGCCCAGTGACCGGTGCCCAGGACGGCGAACCGCACGGTCAGACCGCGCCGAACTGGCGGTCCCCGGCGTCGCCGAGGCCCGGCACGATGTACGCCTTCTCGTTGAGGCCCTCGTCGACGCTGGCGGTGAACACCCGCAGCGGCAGGCCGCTCTGCTCCAGCCGCTCCAGGCCGACCGGCGCGGCCAGCGCGCACAGCACGGTGATCTCGGTGGCGCCGCGGTCGGTGAGCAGCGTGCAACAGTGCACCAGGGAGCCGCCGGTGGCCAGCATCGGGTCCAGCACGAACACGTGCCGGCCGACCAGGCTCTCCGGCAGCGAGGCCATGTACGCCTCGGGCTGGAAGGTCACCTCGTTGCGCGCCAGGCCGACGAAGCCCATCTGCGACTCCGGCAGCATCCCGTGCGCGGTGTCGGCCATGCCCAGCCCGGCCCGCAGCACCGGGACGATCAGCGGCGGCGCGGCCAGCCGGTAGCCGGTCGTCGTCGTCACCGGGGTGGTGATCGGCTCCTCGGCGACGGCGAGGTCGCGCGTGGCCTCGTACACCAGCATCTGGGTCAGCTCCCGCAGCGCCGCCCGGAAGGCGGCGTTGTCGGTCCGCTCGTCGCGCATCCGCGACAGACGGGCACGGGCGAGCGGGTGGTCGACGACGGTCAGCTGCACGGGCGCCACCGTAACGGTCAGGGCGCGACGGCCAGGAACAGGAAGCCGGCCAGCAGGACCAGGTGGACCACGCCCTGCAGCCGGGTCGCCCGGCCGGGCACCACGGTGAGCACCGCGACGACGACGGTCACCGCGAGCAGCACCATCTGCGTGGCGCCGAGCCCGAGCAGCAGCGGCCCGTCCAGCCAGATCGAGGCCACCGCGATCGCCGGGATGGTCAGCCCGATGCTCGCCATCGCCGACCCGAACGCCAGGTTCAGGCTGGTCTGCAGCCGGTTGCGGCGGGCGGCGTTGGCGGCCGCGAGCGTCTCGGGGGCCAGCACGAGCAGCGCGATCACCACGCCGACGAACGACTGCGGGAAGCCGATCGCGGCCACCCCGGCCTCGATGGCGGGCGACTCCACCTTCGCCAGCCCGACGACGGCGACCAGCGCCACCAGCAGCAGCCCGAGGCTGGTCAGCGCGGTCCGGTTCGACGGCGGCTCGGCGTGCTCGTCCTCGTCGTCGCGGCTGCCGTCGACGGGGACGGGGAGGAAGAAGTCGCGGTGCCGGACGGTCTGGGTGACCACGAACGCGCCGTAGAGCACGAGCGAGGCGAGCGCGGCGAAGGTCAGCTGCGCCGTCGAGAACTCCGGCCCGCTGACGCTCGTGGTGTAGGTGGGCAGGACCAGGCACATCACCGCGAGGGTGAGCACGGTCGCCAGCGCCGCCCCGGCCCCCTCGCGGTTGAAGACGACGACGTCGTGCCGCAGCGCCCCCAGCAGCACCGACAGCCCGAGGATGCCGTTGCAGGTGATCATCACCGCGGCGAACACCGTGTCCCGCGGCAGGGACGCCGCCTCGGGCCCGCCGGACGCCATCAGCGTGACGATCAGCCCGACCTCGATCACGGTGACCGCGACGGCGAGCACCAGCGACCCGAACGGCTCCCCCACCCGGTGGGCGACCACCTCGGCGTGGTGGACGGCGGCCAGCACCGCGCCGACGAGGGCGACCGCGTCGACCACCACCACGAGCGCCCCGGGGTCCCCTCCCCAGGTGAGCGCCAGGAGGACCACCGCGGCCACGGGCGCGACGGTGGTCCAGGACAGCAGGGCCGGTCTCGTCGTCGTCGTGGCCATGTCCCCACGCTGCCATGCCCGGCCGGCTCCCCCGGGTGACCGCGGTCCCGGAGTGGCCGATCGCACTGGGAGGATGGGCGCATGACCCACGTGCTCGATCCCGGGACGCTGGCGGCCGGGACCCGGCCCGGCCCGGGGCCCGGGGCGCCGTTCGACGACGTGACCCGCTCGGACGCCGCCCTCCGCGCCTTCCTGCACGGCCTGCCCGGCGTCGACCAGGTGGGGGCCGAGCAGCGCGCCGCCACCCTCGGCACCCGCTCGATCAAGACCACGGCCAAGGCCTGGGCGATCGACACCGCGATCTCGATGGTCGACCTGACCACCCTCGAGGGCGCCGACACCCCCGGCAAGGTCCGCTCGCTGGCCGCCAAGGCCCGCCGCCCCGACCCCGAGGACCCGACCGCCCCGTCGGTCGCCGCCGTCTGCGTCTACGGCGACCTGGCGGGCGTCGCGCGGGAGGCCCTGGCGGGCACCGGCATCCACGTCGCCGCCGTCGCCACCGCCTTCCCCAGCGGCCGCGCCAGCCGGGAGGTCAAGCTCGCCGACGTCCGCGACGCCGTGGGCAACGGCGCTGACGAGATCGACATGGTCATCGACCGGGGCGCGTTCCTGTCCGGCCGCTACCTGGAGGTGTTCGACGAGGTCGTCGCGGTCAAGGAGGCGTGCGGGGACGCGCACCTCAAGGTCATCCTCGAGACCGGCGAGCTGGTCACCTACGACAACGCCCGCCGCGCCTCGTGGCTGGCGATGCTCGCCGGGGCCGACTTCATCAAGACCTCCACCGGCAAGATCTCCCCCGCGGCCACCCTGCCGGTGTGCCTGGTGATGCTCGAGGCGGTCCGCGACTTCCGCGCCGCCACCGGCCGGCAGGTCGGCGTCAAGCCCGCCGGCGGCATCCGCACCACCAAGGACGCGATCAAGCACCTGGTGCTCGTCAACGAGACCGTCGGCGCCGACTGGCTGTCCCCCGACTGGTTCCGCCTCGGCGCCTCCAGCCTCCTCAACGACCTGCTCCTGCAGCGGCAGAAGCTGCGCACCGGCCACTACTCCGGCCCCGACCACGTGAGCGTCGACTGATGACCACCAGCCCCCTGTTCGAGTACGCCCCCGCCCCCGAGTCCCGGTCGATCGTCGACGTCGCGCCGTCCTACGGCCTGTTCGTCGACGGCGAGTTCGTCGACGGCTCCGGCGAGACCATGAAGACGGTCAACCCGGCCACCGAGGAGGTGCTCAGCGAGGTCGCGGTGGCCACCGAGGCCGACGTCGACCGTGCCGTGAGGGCCGCCCGCCGCGCGTACACCCGCGTGTGGGGCCCGATGCGCCCGGCCGACCGCGGCAAGTACCTGTTCCGGATCGCGCGGATCCTGCAGGAGCGGGCCCGCGAGTTCGCCGTCCTGGAGTCCCTGGACAACGGCAAGCCGATCCGGGAGTCCCGCGACGTCGACGTCCCCCTGGCCGCGGCGCACTTCTTCTACCACGCGGGCTGGGCCGACAAGCTCGCCTACGCGGGCCTCGGGACCGACCCGCGGCCGCACGGCGTGGCCGGCCAGGTCATCCCGTGGAACTTCCCGCTGCTGATGCTGGCGTGGAAGGTCGCCCCGGCGCTGGCCACCGGCAACACCGTCGTCCTCAAGCCGGCCGAGACCACCCCGCTGACCGCGCTGCTGTTCGCCGAGGTGTGCCGGCAGGCCGACCTGCCGCCGGGCGTGGTCAACGTCGTCACCGGCGCCGGCGACACCGGCCGGGCCGTCGTCGAGCACGAGGACGTCGACAAGGTCGCGTTCACCGGCTCGACCGAGGTCGGCCGCTCGATCGCCCGCGCCGTCGCCGGCACCCGCAAGGCGCTGACCCTGGAGCTCGGCGGCAAGGCGGCCAACATCGTCTTCGACGACGCCCCGATCGACCAGGCCGTCGAGGGCATCGTGCGCGGCATCTTCTTCAACCAGGGCCACGTCTGCTGCGCGGGCTCCCGGCTGCTGGTGCAGGAGTCGGTCCACGACGAGGTCATCGCCTCGCTGCAGCGGCGGATCGGCACGCTGCGGGTGGGCGACCCGCTGGACAAGAACACCGACATCGGCGCGATCAACTCGGCCGAGCAGCTCGCCCGCATCCGGGAGCTGTCGGAGATCGGCGAGGCGGAGGGCGCGCAGCGCTGGCAGCCGGCCTGCGACCTGCCCGACCGCGGCTTCTGGTTCCCGCCGACGGTGTTCACCGACGTCTCCCCCGCCCACCGGATCGCCCGCGACGAGGTGTTCGGCCCGGTGCTGTCGGTGCTGACCTTCCGCACGCCCGACGAGGCGGTGGCCAAGGCCAACAACAGCACCTACGGGCTGTCGGCCGGCATCTGGACCGAGAAGGGCTCGCGGATCCTCGCGATCGCCGACCGGCTGCGCGCCGGCGTGGTCTGGGCCAACACGTTCAACCAGTTCGACCCGACGTCGCCCTTCGGCGGCTACAAGCAGTCCGGCTACGGCCGCGAGGGCGGCCGGCACGGGCTGGCCGCGTACCTGAAGGAGAGCTCCCGGTGAGCGACCGTCTCGCGGTCCGCAAGACCTACAAGCTGTACGTGAACGGGGCCTTCCCGCGCTCGGAGTCCGGCCGCACCTACGAGGTCACCGACGCCAGGGGCGCGTTCCTCGCCAACGCGGCGCTGGCCTCCCGCAAGGACGCCCGCGACGCCGTGGTCGCCGCGCGGGCCGCGTTCGGGAAGTGGTCGCGCGCGACCGCCTACAACCGCGGCCAGGTCCTGTACCGGGTCGCGGAGGTGATGGAGGGCCGGCACGCGCAGTTCTGCGAGGAGGTCGCCGCCGGCGAGGGGCTGTCGGCCGGCCGCGCCCGCGCCGTCGTGGACGCCGCCGTCGACCGCTGGGTCTGGTACGCCGGGTGGACCGACAAGCTGGCCGCCGTCCTGGGCAGCGCCAACCCGGTCGCGGGGCCGTTCTTCGACTTCTCCCTGCCGGAGCCGACCGGCGTCGTCGCGGTCCTCGCCCCGCAGCGCTCGTCGCTGCTCGGCCTGGTCAGCGTGCTGGCGCCGGTGCTCGCGGGCGGCAACACCGCCGTCGTCGTCAGCTCGCACGAGCGCCCGCTGCCGGCGGTCACCCTCGGCGAGGTGCTGGCCACCAGCGACGTCCCCGGCGGCGTGGTCAACCTGCTCACCGGCGACGCCGGCGAGATCGGCCCCTGGCTGGCCGAGCACGACGACGTCGACGCCGTCGACCTGACCGGCGCGCCCGCCGGCCGGGCCATGGAGCTCGAGCGGCTGGCGGCCGGCAGCATCAAGCGGGTGCTGCGCCCGCCGGCGGAGGAGCCGGACTGGACCGCAGACCCCGGCACCGGCCGGATGACGCGGTTCCTGGAGACCAAGACGGTGTGGCACCCGAAGGGGGTCTGAAACCCCCGGGTGCGCTCCCGGGCGCACCGGGCAGGATGGGCTCCGTGGCCAGGCCCAGCATCGTCCCCATCGCCCTCACCGTCGACGACCGCACGGGCTACACCCTGTGGGCGCCGCCGTGGGAGGAGGACGGCGAGGAGTGGCAGGCCTTCCTCGGCACCTCCGAGGGGGAGACCGCCACGGTCCACCTCTTCCCCACCCCGGCCGCACTCGCCGCGTTCTGCCGCACCGCCACCGACCACGACCTCGCCGACCACCCGGTCTGGCCGGTCGTGGTCGGGCTGGGCGCGGCGGACCTGACGCCCGACGACGACCACCGCTACGACCTCGACGGCGTCTACGACATCGCCGCCGAGAACCCGGACCGGTGGGCGGTCGAGGAGCTCGCGGCCACCATCGACATCGTCAGCCGGCTGGCCGAGTGCCTGGACACCGCCGGGGACGACGACGAGGACGGCGCGGCCTCCTCGCGGGCCGGCGCGGACGACGACGAGGACACCGACGAGGACACCGACGAGGACACCGACGAGGAGACCGAGTTCCCCTCCCTCGCCGAGCTGGTGGCCCGGCCGGAGATCGGGTCGCTCGGCCTCGGGGTCGACGCGTTCGTCGGCCGCTCGGGCGAGGACGCCTGGATCGGCGTCGGCGGCGCGCTCGACGAGCTGTGGGAGGACGTCCTCGAGGAGCTCTCGGCGCACCTCGACTGGACCGGCGCCGGCACCACCACCCTGGAGGCCTACCCCTCGGCCGCCGACGAGGACCTGACCGACGACGAGGACCTGACCGACGAGGAGCTGACCGACGAGGACCTGACCGACGAGGACCCGTCCGAGGCCGCGCGCGCCGGCCGCGGCGCGGGGGCCACCGTCGCGCGGGGCCCGGACGGCTCGGGCGACCGCCCGGCCGCGGGCGCGGTGGCCGCCGCACCGGCGGAGGCGGCCACCGCCGGGGTGAGCACCATCCGCGGCGGCAGCCGGATCACCGCCACCCCCGCCGCGGTCGCCGCGGCGGCGGAGTTCTGGGAGGCCGTCGGCATCCTCCCGGTCGAGCTCGTCGTCCCCGAGGGCGCCGGCGTGACGCTGCGCTGCTACGTGGAGGACGTCGCCCGGTTCCTCGGCCGCGACGGCGAGGTCTACCTGTTCGACACCCCGGCCGACCTCGCCCGGTTCTGCGCCGGCGACGAGCAGCACGACCTCACCGAGATCGCGTCCTGGCCCGAGGTGGCCGACACCGACGTCATGCCGCTGCCGGCCGAGCAGGACCGCTATGACCTCACCGAGCTGTCCGAGGTGCTCGCCGAGGTGGCCGGGGGCGCGGCGGGCCTGGTCGACCACCGGGTGTTCGCCCAGCCGGTCGAGGGCGTGCGCGACGTCGCCGAGTACGCGGGCCTCACCCGGGTCGACGAGCTGCTCGCCCCCACCGCGCCGCTGGGCCGGGCGGTGGCGCGCGGCGAGCGGGAGCCCGGCGCCACCCTGCGCGCCGAGGACGCCGCTCTGCTGCGGGAGGCCTGGGACGAGGTCGTCGCCCAGGTCGGCGGGGCGCTGGTCTTCCGCCACTGACGGACGTGCCCCGGGCTCCGCACCCGGGCACGGCCGGGCGCCGGGACCTCCCTGCCGTGAGCTCGTGCTCTGCCCACGGGTGGGGGCAGAGCACGAGCGACCACGGAACAGCACAGCGGCCGGCCCCGGGAGTCCCGGGACCGGCCGTGGTGAGGTGCTGGAACGCCCCGCGTCAGGGACCCGCCGCGGGCGTGCCAGCGGTGGGGGGACGCGGGGTCCTCCGTCAGTCGCGCGCGGGCGCGGGGCGGTCGGACCGCCCGCCGCGGTGGCCCTCGCCGGGGCCGCGGTAGCGGTCGCGGTCGCCGGAGGGCCGGCGCGGCCGGTCGTCACGGCGGCCGCGGTCGCCCTCGCCGTAGGAGCGGCGGGGCCGGTCGCCGTCGCGGCGCGGACGCCGGCCGCCGGGGCCGCCGTGCGGGCGGCGCGACTCGCGGGCCGGCCGCTCGACCGGCTCCACCGGCACGCCGCTGGCGACGAGCTCGGCGATCGGGGCGTCGCCCGGCCGGATGCGGTCGACCTGCGGGTCCACCTTCGCCTGCCGGAACCGCCGCTTGGCCTGACCGACCTGGTCGGGCAGCAGCAGCGAGACCACGACGCCGCCGGCGCCGGCGCGGGCGGTGCGGCCCGAGCGGTGCAGGTAGGTCTTGTGGTCGGCCGGCGGGTCGTAGTGCAGGACCAGCGAGACGTCGTCGATGTGGATGCCGCGGGCGGCGACGTCGGTGGCCACCAGCACGGGGCTGCGGGCGTCGGTGAACGCCTCGAGCGCCCGCCGGCGGGCCGACTGCGGC
Source organism: Geodermatophilus sp. SYSU D00663 (assembly GCF_054050655.1). Lineage (NCBI taxonomy): Bacteria > Bacillati > Actinomycetota > Actinomycetes > Geodermatophilales > Geodermatophilaceae > Geodermatophilus > Geodermatophilus sp. SYSU D00663. Next base: position 57,233 of record NZ_JBJGZT010000001.1, read on the forward strand.
AGCCCGCCGTGGATCGCCTCGGCCTTGATGCCGACGGCCTGCAGGTTCTCGGTGAGCCGGTCGACGCCGAGCTGGGTGCGGGCGAACACGATCGTGCGGCCCGGCCGCGCGGCCAGCTCCTGGGTCACCGGCACCTTGTCGCGGAAGGCGACGCTGTAGGCCAGGTGCTCGGCCGGCGGGGCGTCGTCGCCGGCGCGCTTGACCTCGTGCCGCGCGGGGTCGGTCAGGTAGCGGCGGACCAGCGTGTCCACCTCGCCGTCCAGCGTGGCCGAGAACAGCAGCCGCTGGGCGTCGGGACGGGTCTGGTCGAGCAGCTCCTGCACGACGGGCAGGAAGCCGAGGTCGGACATGAAGTCGGCCTCGTCGACGACGCTGACCTCGACGTCGGCGAGGGTGACCTCGCGCTGGCCGATCAGGTCCTGCAGCCGGCCGGGGGTGGCGACGACGACGTCGACGCCGCGGCGCAGCTGGGAGATCTGGCGCCCCATCGAGGCGCCGCCGTAGACGGTGGCGAACTGGGCACCGACGGCCTGGCCGAGCGGGGCCAGGTTGTCGGAGACCTGCTGGGCGAGCTCGCGCGTGGGCACGAGCACCAGCGCGCGCGGGGCGCGGGGGCCGCGGCGGGCGGTGAGGCCCATGCGGGCGAGCATCGGCAGGCCGAAGGCCAGGGTCTTGCCGGACCCGGTCGCCGCCTTGCCCAGCACGTCGCGCCCGGTGAGGGCGTCGGGCAGGACGGAGGCCTGGATGGCGAAGGGCGCGCGGATGCCGCGCCGCTCGAGGGCGGTCACCAGCTGCTGGGGCAGGCCCAGCTGGGCGAACGTGGGGCCCGCCGGGGCGGGGGTGTCGAGGGTGCTCTGGACGTCGACGGTGTCGGACGTGGTCATGCGGGGGTGGGGACTCCGATACAGCTCGGGCGCGTCCCGTGGTGGTGCGCGGGCGCCGTCAGTCGGCGTCCTCACTGGCGATCGCGGGCGTCGTGGGACGCGGCGGATCTGCACGGATGCGCTCATGCCCGGACGGACCGTCCGGGAGGATGTCCGGCGAGTGCCGGCACACCCACGGTAACAGCGGCGGCCGGTCCGCCCTTCCGCAGCGGGCGGTGGCCGTGATCACCCGCGGAGGGCGGCGTACCCCGGGCGGACGACGTCGTCGAGCAGCCGGGCCCGCTCGGCGTCGTCGGTGAACGCCGCGGCCAGCGCCCGCTCGGTGACCGTCTGGAGGTCGTCCCAGCCCCAGCCGTGGGCGGCGGCGACGTCGGTCAGCTCGCTGGTCACCGAGACGCCGCTCATGAGCCGGTTGTCGGTGTTCACCGTGACGGCGAAGCCCAGCCGGTGCAGCCGGCCCACCGGGTGCCGCGCGATCGAGGGGTAGGCGCCGGTCTGCACGTTCGACGACGGCGCGACCTCCAGCGGCACCTGCTCGTCGAGGACCCGCCGCGCCAGCGGGCCGAGCGGGCCCTCCATCGGCACCTCGTCGGCGATCCGCACGCCGTGGCCGAGCCGCTCGGCGCGGGCGCCGTCCAGCGCGGCCCGGATGCTGTCGACGCCGGCCGCCTCGCCGGCGTGGACGGTGCGGTGCGCGCCGGCGCGGTCGAGCAGCGCGATCGCCCCGGGGATCCGGTCCGGCGGGAAGCCGATCTCCGGCCCGGCCAGGTCGAAGCCGACGACGCCGGCGTCCCGGTACCGGACGACGAGGCCGGCGACCTCCTCCCAGCGGTCCTCCTGCCGCATCGCGCACAGCAGCGTGCCGACCGTGATCGGCGTCCCCGCCGCGGCCGCCTCGGTGCTGCCCGCGGCGAACCCGTCGAGGATCGCCTCCACGGCCTCCTCGATCGGGGTGCCGCCCGCCGTCACCAGCTCCGGCGCCATGCGGACCTCGGCGTACACGACGCCGTCGGCGGCGAGGTCGAGGGCGCACTCGCGGGCCACCCGCCGCACCGCCTCGGGCCGCTGCATCACCCCGACGGTGTGCGCGAACGTCTCCAGGTACCGCACCAGCGAGCCGGAGTCGGCGGCCTCGCGGAACCAGGTCCCCAGCGCCTCCGCGTCGTGGGCGGGGAGGGCGCGGTAGCCCGCCTCGTCGGCGAGCTCGAGCACCGTCTGCGGACGCAGCCCGCCGTCGAGGTGGTCGTGCAGGAGGACCTTGGGCGCGCGGCGGACCGAGTCGGCGTCGAGTGGTGCGGGCACCACCCGACGCTATCTCGTGCCGCGCTCCTGCCAGCGGAAGGTCAGGACGCAGAGCACCAGACCGGCGGCGCACCACACGGCCAGCACCAGCGCCACCCGCCCGAGCTCCCAGGACCCGGCCGGCTCCTGCGCGGCGAGCGCGTCGGGGAGGAAGACCGAGCGCAGGCCCTGCGCCATCCACTTGAGCGGGAACAGCGACGCGACCGTCTGCATCCAGCCCGGCACCTGGCTGAACTGGAAGAAGACGCCGGAGATGAACTGCAGCACCAGGGCGATCGGCGTGACCGTGGCCGACGCCGACCGGCCGTTGCGCGCGAGGCTGGACACGGCGATGCCGAGCAGCGTGCACGCCGCGGCGCCGAGCGCGGTCACCCAGGCGAAGGTCAGCCAGTCGCGGCCCGAGGGCAGGTCGACGTCGTAGAAGACCGCCCCGACCGCCAGCAGGACCACGATGATCAGCACCGTGACGGCGAGGACCTGCACGACCTTGCCGACGAAGTAGGCGCTGCGCGGCATCGGGGTGCCGTAGAGGCCCTTGAGCGTGCCGTCGGCGCGTTCGGTGGCGATCGAGATCGCCATGTTCTGCAGGCTGGCCCCGAGGATGCCGGCGGCGATCACACCGGCCAGGAAGTACTGGACGAAGCTGACCCCGCTGCCGAGGTCGTAGTCGAGCACCGCGCCGAACACCACGAGCAGCAGCACGGGGAAGACGAGGGTGAACACCACCGACTCGCGCTGCCGGAAGAACTCCTTGAGCTCCACCCCGGCGCGGGAGCGGTAGACGGCGGGCAGCGACGGCAGCGCCGTCCGCCCCCGGGTGACGGTTCCGGCGCTCACGCGCGGGCCTCCCCGATCATCTGCAGGTACACGTCCTCGAGGGTCGGGCGGGCCACCGCCAGGTCGGGCACCTCGCCGGGGAAGCGGGCGGACAGCGCGGAGACGAACGCCGTCGGGGTCGCGGTGGCCTCGCTGTGCCGGACGCCGTCCTCGGTCCAGCTGACCACCGCCGGCGCACGCCCGCGGCCGCCCAGCTCCGAGGGGACGGCGACCTCGGCCAGCCGCCCGTGCGCGATGACGCCGACCCGGTCGGCCAGCGCCTCGGCCTCGTCCAGGTAGTGGGTGGTGAGCAGCATCGTGGTGCCGAGGTCGCGCAGCGAGCGGATCAGCGACCAGAACTGCCGCCGCGCCTCGGGGTCGAAGCCGGTGGTCGGCTCGTCGAGGAACAGCAGCGAGGGGCGGCCGACGATGCCGAGCGCGACGTCGAGCCGGCGGCGCTGGCCGCCCGACAGCGAGCGGCCGCGGGCGCGGGCCTTCCCGGTCAGCCCGACCAGCTCGAGCACCTCGTCGGGGTCGCGCGGGTCGGGGTAGTAGGACGCCTGCGCGCGCAGCAGCTCGCGGCAGGTCAGCTGGCTGTCCCCGGCGCCGGACTGCAGCACGATGCCCAGCTGCGCCTTCCACCGGCGCCCGCCCGAGGCCGGGTCGGTGCCGAGCACCCGCACCTCGCCGCCGTCGCGGTCGCGGAAGCCCTCGCAGATCTCGACCGTCGTCGTCTTGCCGGCGCCGTTGGGGCCGAGCAGCGCGAAGATCTCGCCGCGCCGGATGTCGAGGTCCAGGCCGTCGACGGCGGTCGCGGTGCCGTAGCGCTTCACCAGCCCGCGGACGGAGATCGCCGCGTCCGGATCGAGGGGCTCCCCGGCGCGCGGGGCGGCGGTGGAGGTCGGTACCGCGGACGTGCTGGTCACGAGGACCCAGTGTCCTCTCCGATCGCGGCCCCGCGCCGACCGCCCTGGTCCGGCCCTCCTGCGGGGGCCCGCCGCCGGCCCCCTCCCGAGGCTCACCCCGAGCCTGCGAGGGGTGAGGAGGTCGGGGTCCTTCCGGGGTGGGGGCAGGAGGGCCCCTCAGGCGGAGATGCGGTCGATCAGCAGGGGCAGCGGCTCGTCGCCGGTGTCGACGCCGAGCGCACCCTCCAGCGCCTCCAGCGCCCGCGGGATGCGCGCGGCGTCGTCGGTGTGCAGCTCGAGCAGCGGCTGGCCCTCGGTCACCCGCTCCCCCACCGTCGCCGTCCAGGTGACGCCGGCGGCTGCGGAGACCGGGTCCTCCTTGCGTGCGCGGCCGGCGCCCAGCCGCCAGGCGGCGACGCCCAGGGCGTAGGCGTCCAGGCGGGTGAGCGTGCCGGTGGCCGGGGCGGTCACCACGTGCTTCTCCGCCGGCTGCGGCAGCGGCGCGTCGGGGTCGCCGCCCTGCGCGGCGACCATCCGCCGCCACACGTCCATCGCCCGGCCGTCGCGCAGCGCGTCGGCGGGGTCGACGTCGGGGCGCCCGGCGCCGGTGAGCATCTCCCGCGCCAGGGCCAGGGTCAGCTCGACGACGTCGGCGGGGCCGCCGCCGGCGAGGACCTCCACCGACTCGGCGACCTCGACGGCGTTGCCGGCGGCGCGGCCCAGCGGCCGGTCCATCGCGGTCACCAGCGCCACGGTGCTCACCCCGGCCGCCTCGCCGAGGCCGACCATGGTGCGGGCCAGCTCGCGGGAGGACTCGGGGTCCTTCATGAACGCCCCCGAGCCGGTCTTGACGTCGAGCACCAGCGCGTCCGCGCCCTCGGCGATCTTCTTGCTCATGATCGAGCTGGCGATCAGCGGGATCGACTCGACCGTCGCGGTCACGTCGCGCAGCGCGTAGAGCTTCTTGTCCGCCGGCGCGAGGTCGTGCCCGGCGGCGCAGATCACCGCGCCCACCTCGGCGAGCTGCCGCAGGTAGGCCTCCTCGTGCACGTCGGCCCGCCAGCCGGGGATCGACTCGAGCTTGTCCAGCGTGCCGCCGGTGTGGCCCAGGCCCCGGCCCGACAGCTGCGGCACCGCGACGCCGCAGGCGGCGACCAGCGGCGCGAGCGGCAGGGTGGTCTTGTCGCCGACGCCGCCGGTGGAGTGCTTGTCGGCGGTCGGCCGGCCCAGCGGGGACAGGTCCTTGCGCTCGCCGGAGTCGATCATCGCCTGCGTCCACACCGAGAGCTCGCCGGCGGACATGCCCCGGAAGAACACCGCCATGAGCAGCGCGCTCATCTGCTCGTCGGGGATCGTGCCGTCGGTGTAGGCGCCGATCACCCAGCGGATCTGCTCGTCGGTGAGCCGGTCGCCGTCGCGCTTGGCGCGCAGCACGTCGATGGCGTCGAACGCGGCCATCAGCCCTGCCCCCGCTCCGCCGCGGCGACCAGGTCGTCGGGGCCGAAGGCGTCGGGCAGCACCTCGCGCATCGGCACGATGCCCAGCGACACCGTCTCGATGAGCATGTCGGCGCCGCCGTGCTCCCACAGCAGCTGCCGGCACCGGCCGCACGGCATGAGCGGCTGCCCGTCCCCGCCGACGCAGGCCACCGCGACCAGCCGGCCGCCGCCGGTGCGGGCGAGGTCGCTGACCATCCCGCACTCGGCGCACAGGCCCAGGCCGTAGCTGGCGTTCTCGACGTTGCAGCCGGTGACCACCCGGCCGTCGTCGACCAGCCCGGCCACGCCCACGGGGAACCGCGAGTACGGCGCGTAGGCGTGCGTCATGGCCTCCCGGGCCGCGCCGCGCAGCGCGTCCCAGTCGACGTCCGCCATCTAGTGCTCTCCTCTTCGGTAGACCAGCCCGTCGGCCTTGGGCATCCGCAGCCGTTGGGACGCCAGCGACAGCACCAGCAGCGTGGTCAGGTGCGGGGTGAAGAAGACGATCCCCTCCGGCAGCCGGTCGATGGTGAGGAACCCGACCAGCGAGGCGGCGGCGAAGACCCCGGCGATCCCGGCGACCAGCCACCTCCCGCGCCGCGCCTGCACGACCGCCAGGACGGCGAGGAGGACGGCGATGAGCAGCAGCAGGGCCACCACCGCGGTCTGGCTGCGCAGTTGCAGCGCGTCGGCGAACCCGAACAGGCCCGCCCCGGCCGCCAGCCCGCCGGGACGCCAGTTGCCGAAGATCAGGGCGGCCAGGCCGATGAAGCCTCGGCCACCCGTCTGACCCTCGCGGTAGATGCCCGCGACGAACACGAGGAAGACGCCGCCGAGGCCGGCCAGCGCGCCGGAGACGACCACGGCGAGGTACTTCAGCCGGTAGACCGGCACGCCCAGGGAGTCCGCGGCGGCCGGGTTCTCGCCGCACGAGCGCAGCCGCAGGCCGAAGGCCGTCCGCCACAGCAGCAGGTAGGACACCGGGACCAGGAGCACGGCGAGCAGGGTCAGCAGTCCCACGCCGCTGGTCAGCCCGCGCAGCAGGCCGGCCAGGTCGCTGACCAGGAACCAGTGCTGCCGTTCCAGGTCGCCGAGCAGGTCCGGTCCCGAGGACAGCACCGGCAGCGAGAACGACGGCGGGTCGCTGGCCAGGGACGGCGACTGCGTCGGGCCGCCGCCGGTCTCCTCGTTGAACAGCAGCTCGGACAGGAAGCGGACGACGCCCTCGGCGAGGATGTTGATCGCGACGCCGGAGACCACGTGGTCGACGCCGAACGTCACCGTGGCGACCGCGTGCAGCAGACCGCCGGCCGCGCCGAAGACCACGCCGCCGATGACCGCGCCGGCCCAGCCCCACTGGTAGCCGGCCCAGCCCGCGCCCCAGGTGCCGAGGACCATCATCCCCTCGAGGCCGATGTTCACCACGCCCGCGCGCTCGGACCACAGCCCGCCGAGCGCCGCCAGGCCGATGGGGACGGCGAGCAGCAGCGCGGCCCGGAGCGTCGAGGACGAGGTGAGCTCCTGCTCGCCCGAGACGACGCGGACCAGCGAGAACAGCAGCCACAGCCCGACGAGCACCCACAGCACCCGCCGCGCCGGGCCGCCGCCGGTCAGCAGGTCGGTCAGCGGGCCGCGGCCGGGCTGACCGGTACGGGTCGTCGCCGTCGTGCTCATGCTCGTGCTCCCTGCTGGTCCCCGGGCGCACCGGCGCGGACCTGCTGCCCGCCGTCCGGGGCGGGAGGCGGCGGCACCGCTCCGTCCCCGCCGCCGTCCGGTCCCGGACCGGCCGAGGCGCCGGCCCGCTCGGCCGAGCGCAGCGCCAGCCGCCGGGCGATCTCGTTGGCGATCACGACGGCGAGCACGATCGTGCCCTGGATGATCGTGACGACCGAGGACGGGATGTCGGCGAACTGCAGGGGCAGTGCCGCCCGGTCGAGGAAGGCGAACAGCAGCGCGGCCAGCGCGATGCCCACCGGGGTGCTGCGGCCCAGCAGGGCGACGGCGATGCCGAGGAAGCCGAGGCCGGCGGTGAACTCGGTGCCGTAGTCGTACTGCGAGCCGAGCAGGTCGGGCAGGCCGATCAGGCCGGCGATCGCGCCGGAGATGAGCATGGTCTTCACGACCATGCGCCGGGCGTCGACGCCGCTGGCGGTGGCCGCGGAGGGCGACAGGCCGGTGGCGCGCAGGTCGAACCCGAAGCGGGTGCGCTTGATCAGCACCGCGACGACGACCCCCACCACGATCGCGACCAGCAGGAAGCCGTAGAGACCGCTGCGCGGCGCGGCCAGGCCCAGCCCGGTGAGCAGCCCGTTGAGGCTCGGGAAGCGGCCGGACTCGGGGATCTCCGCGGTCGTGATGATCGAGGCGCCCGGCGGGCTGCCCCGCAGCGGGCCGGTCAGCAGGAACGACGCCAGGCCCAGCGCGATGAAGTTGAGCATGATCGAGCTGATGACCTCGCTGACGCCGCGGGTCACCTTGAGCACGCCGACGATGCCGGCCCACAGCGCCCCGACCACCATCGCGACGACCACGACGAGCAGCACGTGCAGCGGGCCCGGCAGCACGACGGCCGCGCCGACCGCGGCGGCCAGGATGGTGGCCAGCCGGTACTGACCCTCGACGCCGATGTTGAACAGGCCCATCCGGAACGCGACCGCGACGGCCAGCCCGGCGAGGAACAGCGGCACCGCCCGGTTGAGGATCACGACGATCGACTGCACCTGCTGCGAGGGGGTGGTGCCGAGGTCGACCATCACCCCGAACGCCTCGAACGGGTTCTGGCCGATGAGGGCGATGACCACCGCGGAGATGACCAGGGCGACCAGGACCGCGAGCACCGGGCCCAGCAGGGAGAGCCCCACCCGGCGGAGGACGCCGTTCACGCCGCACCCGCCGTCGTCCGCGCGCCGGTCATGTGCCCGCCGAGCTCCTCGGGGGTCACCCGCCGCGGGTCGAGGGTGGCCACCAGCCGGCCGCGGAGCATCACGTGCAGCGTGTCCGACAGGCCGATGAGCTCGTCGAGGTCGGCGGAGACGAGCACGATCCCGAGTCCCTCTGCGCGGGCGTCCTTGAGCAGCTCCCAGATCACCGACTGGGCGCCGACGTCGACGCCGCGGGTCGGGTGGGCGGCGATCAGCAGCCGCGGCGCGGCGCTCATCTCGCGCCCGACGATCAGCTTCTGCTGGTTGCCGCCGGAGAGGGCGACGGCCAGCGTGTCCGGACCGGGCGCGCGCACGTCGTACTCCCGCATGATCCGCGCGGTGTCGGCGCGGGCGCCGCGCCGGTCGATGAAGGGCCCCTTCACGGCCGGCGGGCGGGTCTGGTGGCCGAGGATGCGGTTCTCCCAGAGCGGCGCGTCCAGCAGCATGCCCTGGCGGTGCCGGTCCTCGGGGATGAAGCCGACGCCGGCCTCCCGGCGGGCGCGGGTGCTCCAGCCGGTGACGTCCTCCGTCCCGAGGACGACCGACCCGGCAGCCAGCGGGCGCAGCCCCATGATCGCGTCGACGAGCTCGGCCTGGCCGTTGCCCTCGACCCCGGCGATGCCGACGACCTCGCCCTCCCGCACGGTGAGCGTGACGTCGTCCACCACGGGGCGGTGCCCCACGTCGGTGACGGTGACGCCGGTCAGCTGCAGCACGGGGGTCTCGCGGACGGTGGACTCGCGGGTCTCCGGGGTGGGCAGCTCGGCGCCGACCATCAGCTCGGCCAGCTGCCTGGCCGTCGTCGTCCTCGGGTCGGCCGTGCCGACCGTGGTGCCGCGCCGGATGACCGTGATCGAGTCGGCGACGCGGCGCACCTCGTCGAGCTTGTGCGAGATGAAGATGACCGTCAGGCCCTCGCGCTTGAGCTCGGCGAGGTTGGCGAACAGCTCGTCGACCTCCTGCGGCACGAGCACGGCGGTCGGCTCGTCGAGGATCAGGGTCCGCGCGTTGCGGTAGAGGACCTTGGCGATCTCGACCCGCTGCCGGTCGCCGACGCCGAGGTCCTCGACCAGCGCGTCGGGCCGCAGTCCGAGGGAGTAGCGGTCGGAGATGTCGGTGATCCGGCGGCGCGCCTCGGCGAGGTCCAGCCGGCCGCGCCGGGTGGGCTCGCTGCCGAGGACGACGTTCTCCAGGACGGTGAAGTTGTCGGCCAGCATGAAGTGCTGGTGGACCATGCCGATGCCCGCCGCGATGGCGTCGGCCGGGCTGCGGAAGGTCACCTCGCGGCCGTCGACGAGGACCTGCCCCTCGTCGGGGCGGTGCTCGCCGTAGAGGGTCTTCATCAGCGTCGACTTGCCGGCGCCGTTCTCGCCCACGATGGCGTGCACCTCGCCGCGACGGACCCGCAGCTCGATGTCCCGGTTCGCCACCACGCCGGGGAAGCGCTTGGTGATCCCGCGCAGCTCGACGGCGAGGGGGACGTCACCCGCCGCCGGACTGTCTGCTGGCGAGTCCGCTGGTGCCATGCCGGCATCTCCTCGCTGTGGCCCGCCGGTGGGCGGGAGGTCACTTCGGACGGCTCCGGCGCGCGGGATCAGCCGCTGCGCCGGGCTTCGGGGCCCTGGGGCCGTGCGTATGGTGCCCTACCCACCGGGCTCCGTCCGAGCCCGGGGCGGCCCCGGCGCACCGCGGGCCCGGGCGTTCCCGCCCGGGCCCGCGTCGCAGGGTGGATCAGTCGTGCGGGCAGACCCGCACGAGGGTCACTCGATCGTCGTCGGGACCGTGATGGTGCCGTCGATGATCTGCTGCGCGTACCCGTCGATGTCCTGCTGGATGTCGTCGATGTAGCCGCCCGACGTGGACAGGCCCACGCCCTCGCCCTCCAGGTCGTAGCGGACGTCGGCAGCGCCCTCCACGGTGCCCTCGGAGAACTCGTTGATGAACGCCTCCACCGCGTTGTCGACCCGCTTGAGCATCGAGGTCATGATCACGGCCTGCAGCGCCGGGTCGTCGACCGTCTGGTACTGGTCGGAGTCGACGCCGATGGCGCGCTTGCCGGCGCTCGCGGCGGCCTGGAAGACGCCGACACCCGAGCCACCGGCCGCGTGGTAGACGATGTCGGCCCCGGCGTCGTACATGCCCTGGGCGACGATCTGGCCGCGGGCCGGGTCGTTGAAGCCGCTGAAGTCACCGGCCGGCGAGATGTACTGCCGGTCGATGACGATCTGCGGGTTGACCGCCTGGGCACCGGCCACGTAGCCGGCCTCGAACTTCTCGATCAGCGGGCTCTCCACGCCGCCGACGAAGCCGATGTGGGCGCTCTCGCTCTTCAGCGCGGCGGCGACGCCGGCCAGGAACGACCCCTGCTCCTCGGCGAAGACCAGCCCGGTGACGTTGTCGCCCTTGGCGCCGTCCTCGTTGGACCCGTCGACCTGCGCGAACGTGGTGTCGGGGAACTGCGGCGCGACCTCGGCGATGACGTCGTCGTAGTTGAAGCCGACGGCGATGACCGGGTTGAAGCCCTGCTCGGCCAGCTGGGTGAGCAGCTCGGCGCGGTTGGAGGCGTCGTCGTTGGGGCTGAGCTCCTGCAGCTCGCCGCCGAGGGCCTCGACGGCCGCCGACGCACCGGCGTAGGCGGAGTCGTTGAACGACCGGTCACCGCGGCCGCCGGTGTCGTAGGCGAGGCCGACGCGCAGCTCCTCGGTGGCGGTGCCGCCACCCTCGCCGCCGCCACCGGCGGCGGGCTCGTCGCTGGCACAGGCCGCCAGGGCCATGCTGCCGGCCAGCAGCAGCGCTGCGGCCTTCATCTTCCGCGCTCGGCGCAAGACGATCTCCTCTCTGGAGGGAGCTGCCCGCGCAGGACGCGGAGGGCGCTCCCGTGGGTCCTGGTCGCGGCCGCCCGCGGGCGGCCGCCCGGACGTGGACGACCCCGGCACGCTAACCGCGGTCTCCGGGCAGGCCGCCATGCCTGCGGCGGACCGAGACGGGATCGTTGTGAAGCGGCCCGGATCCGTGGCCCCCGCCACTGCGCCCGGTCCCCGCAGGTGCCCCCGCCGGGGCTAGCGTCCCCTCGTGCGGCGACGACGGGGTGCGCTCGCGGCCGTCCTGGCCGTGCTGGCCGTCCTCCTCGGGGGCGGCCCGGCGGTGGCCGCCCCGGACCCCGCGCGGCCCACCGCCGACCCCGCCGCCCCGACCCCGACCGCGCCGCTGCCCGGCGGCCCGCCGCAGGGCGAGGGCCCCGGTGGGGTCACCGTGGGCGGGGAGGGCCTGGACACCCGCGGCACGGTCGTCGTCGACGGCGCGCCACCGCTGCCGGCCGACGTCGTCGCGGCCGGGTGGCTCGTGGCCGACGCCGGCACCGGCGACGTCCTGGCCGCCCGCGACCCGCACGGCCGCTACTACCCGGCGAGCACGCTCAAGACGCTGACGCTGCTCACCCTGGCCCACCGGCTGGACCCGGCGGCGGTGGTCGCCGGCACCGTCGAGGACGAGGCGATGGAGGGCAGCAAGGTCGGGATCGTCGTCGGCGGCCACTACCCGGTCGGGCTGCTGTTCCAGGCGCTGGTGATGCAGTCGGGCAACGACGCGGCCAACGCGCTGGCCCGGGCGTTCGGCGGGACGGCGGCCACCGTGGACGCGATGAACGCCACCGCCCTGGAGATGGGCGCCTTCGACACGGTCGCGGGCTCGCCGTCGGGCCTCGACGTCGCCGGCCAGTCCTCCTCGCCCTACGACCTCGCGCTGTTCTTCCGGGCGCTGGTCGCCGACCCGTTCACCGCCGGGATCCTGCTGACGCCGACGGCGCAGATGCCCGGCGTCGAGGGCCGCTCGCCCGGCTTCCAGATCCAGAACGAGAACCCGCTGGCCGGCTACCCGGGGACCCTGGGCGGCAAGACCGGCTTCACCGACGCCGCCCGGCACACCTTCGTCACCGCCGCCGAGCGCGACGGGCGGCGGCTGGTGGTCAGCGTCATGGGCACCGAGAACGTGCCGCGCCGGGCCTCCGACCAGGCCGCGCTGCTGCTCGACTGGGGCTTCACGGTGCCGCCGTCGCTGGGCGGCGTCGGCACCCTGGTCGACTCCGCCGCCGACGTCGTCCCTCCCGAGCCGACGACGACCGCCGCCCCCTCCCCCGCCGGGCCGGCGGAGGTCGCCGCCGGCCCGGCGGACCCGGCTCCCCCGGCCGACGACGGCCCGCCGGCCCTGGGCGCGGTGGCGCTCGGCGCGGCGGCGGTCGCGGTGGTGGCCGCGACGCTCATCGGCCGGCGGCGGGCGGTGCGCCGGGCTCCGCGGGGACCGGCGGGTCCACAGGCCCGGCGGGGCGCTCGGGACCGGCGGGGACCTCCGGGGCGGTCGGGACCGTCCGCTCCAGGGCCGGGAGGGTCGCCGTCCACGCCGCGGTGAAGAACGCGAAGCGGGCCACGAGGTTGATCCAGACGAGGATGCCGACCGCGCCGCCGAACGCCGACGAGGTGACGCTGCCGGAGATCAGGGACAGGTAGAGGCTGCCGGCCAGCTTCATCAGCTCGAAGCCGGCCGCGCCGAAGAGCGCACCGGGCAGCAGCAGCCGCAGCGGGTGCGACGTCGAGGGCACCACCCGCAGCAGCCACAGGAACACCAGGACGTCGCCGGTGAAGGCGAGCACGATGCCGAGCACGCTGCTGACGGCGCCCCAGCCGGGCGCGTCCTCGACGCCGAAGACCGTCAGGACGCCGTCGGCGGCCTGGGTGGCGAACCCGGTCAGGCCGATGCTGGCCAGCCCGGCCGCGCCGAGGGCGACCAGCGCGACGAGGTCGGCGAGGTTGTCCCGCCAGAACTCCGGCTCGTCGACCGTCCCCTTCCAGATGCGCTCCATGCCGATCCGCAGCTTGTCCATCGCACGCAGCCCGGCGTAGAGGAAGCCCGCGACGCCGATCAGGCCGGTGAGGCCGGCCGCGCTGACGGCCGAGCGCAGCTCCCGGACGATCTGCTCCCCGGTCTCGTCGGGGAACGCGTCGCGGATGGCGCCGTAGAGCTCCTTCTGCAGCAGCGCGTCCCCGGAGAGCACCAGCGCGATGACCGACGCGACCAGCAGCAGCACCGGGAACAGCCCGAGGAACACGAAGTAGGTGACGCCGGCGGCCATGAGGTCGCCCTGGGTCCGGGTGTAGCGCCCGCCGGCGCGGGCCAGGTGGTCGAACCAGGGCCGGCGGCGGCGCTGGGCGTCGACGACGGCGGTGATCCGGGAGCCGAGGCCGGCGATGCGGGACCAGGGCGCGCGGACGACGTCGGCGGCGCGCGGCCGTCCGTCCCGGGGTCCACCCACCGGTCCGAGTCTGGTCCCTGGCAGGGGGTGCCGCGCGGGGGCCTAGTGCGGCGGGCCGGTGAGCGGGTACTCGCGGGCGACCGCCCAGGTGCCCTCCGGGGTCTGCTCGAACTCGGTGAACGAGGTGACGCGGAACTCCGCGGAGAGGTCGCCGAGGCCGGTGTAGGCCAGCTCGAGCATGTCGCCCGGCACGTCGTGGGCCACGGTCACGTGCGGGTGGTACGGGTAGGTCAGCGAGCGGGCCAGCGGGCCGGACCGGACGTCGGTGGCCAGCAGCTCGCAGTTGCCGATGCCGCGCGCGACGGCGACGAACACGACGTCCGAGACCGGCGTGAACGTGCCGGTGCCCGACAGGTGCATGTCGAAGGGCGGGTGCGCCGCGGCGACGCGCCCCAGGTGCTCGGTGATGGCCGCCCGCTCGACGCAGGGCACCTCGGTGGGCGGCAGCAGCGTGACGTGCGGCGGCACGAAGCCCGCCTGCGGGTCGCCCACCTTGGCGCGCCAGTCGGTCAGCAGCTGCGCCCACGGCTCGGGGATCGGCACCAGGACCCCGACGACGGCGGTCTCCGGCGGCGCCACACGGCTGCGCGGGACGAAGGTGTCGTCGTTCACGACTCCGCCACCGGTGCCAGGAAGCCGACCCGCTCGTAGACCGCGCGGACGGTCCCCGCGGCCACCTCGCGCGCCCGGGCGGCACCGGCGGCCAGCAGCCGCTCGAGCTCGGCGCGGTCGTCGAGCAGCTCGTTGGTGCGCTCGCGGACCGGCGTCACGAACTCGGCGACGACCTCGGCGAGCTCCTTCTTCAGGTCGCCGTAGCCGCGCCCGGCGAAGCGCTCCTCGAGCTCCGCGACCGGCGTGCCCGACAGCGCGCTGTGGATGGCCAGCAGGTTGGTGACCCCGGGCTTGTTGACCGGGTCGGCCACGATCTCCCGGCCGGTGTCGGTGACCGCCGAGCGGATCTTCTTCGCCGTCACCTTCGGGTCGTCGAGCAGGAACACGCAGCCGGCCGGCGGCAGGCTCTTGCTCATCTTCTTGTCCGGCGACTGCAGGTCCATGATCCGCGCGCCGCCGGCCGGGACGAGGGTCTCCGGCAGGGTGAAGGTCTCGCCGAAGCGGCTGTTGAAGCGGGTGGCGAGGTCCCGGGTCAGCTCCAGGTGCTGGCGCTGGTCCTCACCCACCGGCACCTGGTCGGCCTGGTAGACGAGGATGTCGGCGGCCTGGAGGACCGGGTAGGTGAACAGCCCGACCGAGGCCGAGGCGGTGCCCTCGCGCTGGCTCTTGTCCTTGAACTGCGTCATCCGGCCGGCCTCGCCGAAGCCGGTGAGGCACTCGAGCACCCACGACAGCTGCAGGTGCTGGGGCACGTGGCTCTGCACGAACAGCGTGCTGCGCTGCGGGTCGACGCCGAGGGCCAGCAGCTGGGCGGCCGAGACCAGGGTGTTCCGGCGCAGCTCCTCGGGGTCCTGCGGCAGCGTGATCGCGTGCAGGTCGACGACGCAGTAGAAGGCCTCGGTCGTCTCCTGCAGCGCGACCCACTGGCGGAGCGCACCGAGGTGGTTGCCGAGGTGGAAGGAGCCCGCCGTCGGCTGGATGCCGGACAGGACACGGGGAAGAGGCACGACGGCCATCAAACCAGCCGGGCGCTAGGCGACCGGCGCGCCGGGGCGCACCGTGTCGGGGGTCGTGACGGCGAGCACGTCGTCGAGCGCGGCGAGGAACAGGGCGTCCTCCTCGGGCGTGCCGACGGTCACCCGGATCCCCTCGCCGGCGAACGGCCGGGTGATGACGCCGCGGGCCTCCAGCGCCGCGGCGGTCGCGGCGGACGGCTCTCCCAGCGGCAGCCACACGAAGTTGGCCTGGCTGTCGGGCACCGCCAGGCCGCGCCCGCGCAGGGCCGCGGTGAGCCGGTCGCGCTCGGCGACGACGGCGGCCACGCGGCGGCGGACCTCGTCCTGGCTGCCGAGCGCGGCGACGGCGGCGGCCTGGGCGAGCACCGAGACGCTGAACGGCACGTGCGTGCGGCGGACGGCGTCGGCGACGGCGGGGTCCTCCGCGACCAGGTAGCCGACCCGCAGGCCGGCCAGGCCCCAGGCCTTGGAGAACGTGCGCAGCACCGCGACGTTCGGGCGCCCGCGCATCAGCTCCAGGCCGTCGGGCACGTCGGGGTCGGTGACGAACTCGCGGTAGGCCTCGTCGAGCACGACCAGCACCGTGCCGGGCACCCGGTCGAGGAACCGCTCGAGCTCCGCCCGCCGGACCGCGGTGCCGGTCGGGTTGTTGGGGTTGCACACGAACAGCAGTCGGGTGTCGTCGTCCACCGCGGCGGCCAGCGCGTCGAGGTCGTGGGTGTCGGGGGCACCGCCGGGGACCGAGGGCACCAGCGGCACCTGGACGCCGCGCGCGCCGGCGACCTGTGCCAGCAGCGGGTACATCTCGAACGAGCGCCAGGCGAAGGCGATCGCCGTCCCGGGGTCGTTGAAGGCCTGGGCGAGCTGCTGGCAGAGCATGACCGCACCGCAGCCGGGGACCACCTGCGCCGGGTCGACGCCGTAGTGCTCCGCCAGCGCGGCGGTGAGGACGGCGGCCCCGTTGTCGGGGTACCGGTGGGTCTCCCCCGCCGTCTCCGCCAGTGCCCGCACGACCGCCGGCAGCGGCGGGAAGGGCACCTCGTTGCTGGCCAGCTTCACGGCGCGGTCGACGCCGAGCTCGCGCGCCAGGTCGGCCGGGTTGCGGCCGGGCTTGTAGGCCGGCAGCGCCTGCACCGCCGGACGTGCGCTCACCACGGACAGGTCCTCCCGGGCGACGGCTCCTAGGGTGGCCCCATGCGCGTTCTCGTCGCCGGTGGGGCCGGCTACATCGGCAGCGTAGTCACCGCCGCCCTCCTCGAGGGCGGCCACGAGGTCACCGTGCTCGACGACCTGTCGACCGGGCACGCCGACGCGGTGCCCGAGGGCGCCCGGTTCGTGCGGGCAACGCTGCAGGACTCGGCGCCGGTGCTGGCCGAGGTGCGGCCGGAGGCGGTGCTGCACTTCGCGGCGAAGAGCCTGGTCGGCGAGTCGCAGGTCAGGCCGGAGATCTACTGGGAGCACAACGTCGGCGGGTCGCTGGCGCTGCTCGAGGCGATGCGGGCGGTCGACTGCCGGCGGATCGTCTTCTCCTCCACCGCCGCCACCTACGGCGAGCCCGAGCAGGTGCCGATCCGCGAGGACGCGCAGACGCGGCCGACCAACACCTACGGCGCCACGAAGCTCGCCGTCGACGCGATGCTGACCTCGTACGCGACCGCCCACGACTTCGCCGCGGTGAGCCTGCGGTACTTCAACGTGGCCGGCGCCGCGTACGGCCTGGGCGAGCGGCACACCACCGAGACCCACCTCATCCCGATCGCGCTGCAGGTGGCGGCCGGGAAGCGCGAGGCGATGACGATCTACGGCGAGGACTACCCGACGCCGGACGGCACCTGCATCCGCGACTACATCCACGTCTCCGACCTCGCCGACGCGCACCTGCTCGCGCTGACCGCCCCGGAGCCGGGCGAGCACCGGATCTACAACCTGGGCAACGGCACCGGGTTCTCCGTGCAGCAGGTGGTGGACGCCGTCCGCGAGGTCACCGGGCACCCGGTGCCGGTGGAGGTGGGTGACCGGCGGGCCGGTGACCCGGCGCAGCTGGTGGCCTCCAGCGACCGCATCCGGGCGGACCTGGGCTGGACGCCGCGGCACCCCGACCTGGCCGGCATCGTGCGCGACGCGTGGGAGGTCGCGCAGAAGCGGGGCTGACCGGCCTCAGCCGGCCGGGGTGTCCTCCCCGGCCGGCTCGACGTCGGGCGCCCGGGTGACCGACAGGCGGGCGATCCGCCGTCCGTCGAGCTCGAGGACGGTGAGCGTGCGGCCCTCGACCTCGACGGCGTCGCCGACGTCCGGCAGCCGGCCGAGCTCGGCGAGGACGTAGCCGGCGACCGTCTCGTACGGGCCCTCGGGCAGCCGCAGGCCGGTGACCTGCGCGAAGTCGTCCAGGTTGAGCAGCCCGTCGACGTCGTGCGGACCGCCGGGCTCCTCGCCGTCCTCGGGGGCGACCTCCTCGTCGTACTCGTCGTAGATCTCCCCGATGACCTCCTCGATGAGGTCCTCGAGCGTGACGATCCCGTCGGTGCCGCCGTACTCGTCGACGACGATCGCCAGGTGCTGGTTCTCCCGGCGCATCTCCGACAGCGCCGTCAGCACGCCCGCGGTGCCGGGCAGCCGCTTCACCTCGCGGGCGAGGTCGCCCACGGTCGCCGCGCGCCCGGCCGGGTGCGTGGGGAACAGCAGGTCGCGCACGTGCACGAACCCGACGACGTCGTCCTGGTCGCGGCCGGCGACCGGGTAGCGCGACCAGCCGGACTCCGCGACCTGCCGCGCGGCGCGGCTGACCGTCGTCGAGGCGTCGAGGAACTCGACCTCGGTGCGCGGGGTCATGACCTCGCGCACCTCGCGGTCGCCGGCGCGGAAGACCTCGTCGATGAGCCTCCGCTCGTCGCTGGACAGCGACTCGTGCGCGGCGACGAGGTCGCGCAGCTCCTCCTGGCTGATCGCCTCACCGCTGGCCTTCGGGTCCCCGCCGAGCAACCGGACCAGCACGTTCGTCGACGCCGACAGCAGCCAGATGACCGGGCGGGACAGCCGGGCGATGGTGTTCAGCGGCCGGGCGACGAGCAGCGAGAAGCCCTCGGCGCGCTGCAGCGCGAGCCGCTTGGGGGTCAGCTCCCCCACGACCAGGGACACGTAGCTGATCGCGACGGTGACCAGCACCAGGGCCAGCGGGTCGGCGACGCCCTCGCGGAGGCCGCGGCGCACCAGCCAGTCGCTGAACGGCTCGGCCAGGGTGCTGGCACCGAAGGCGGCGGACAGGAAGCCGGCGAGGGTGACGCCGACCTGGACCGCGGCGAGGAAGCGGTTGGGGTCGCCGAGCAGCCGGGCCAGCGCGCGGCCGCGGCGGCCCCGCTCCGACAGCACCCGGACCTGGGCCTCGCGCAGGGACACGAGCGCGATCTCCGCACCGGCGAACACGCCACCGATCAGCACGAAGACGACGACCATGACGATGTCGAGCCAGACGTCGCTCACCGGCGGCGCGCTCCTCGTGTCTCGGGGTGGTGGTCCGTCCATGCTGCCCGGACGGGGACCCGAAAACCCACCGCGCGCCCGGGAGACGTCCCCCACGACCCCCGGCGCGACCTCCGTGTGACCTCGGTCACGCCACCCTCCCGGGTGACCTCCGGCTACGGCTACTCTGCACGAAGTCACAGAAAGCGACTTGTCGACTTCGTGAGGTAATCACTCCGTGCGCCACCGGTCTTCCCCGCCGTCCGCCCGCCACGCCGCTCGGGTGGCACCCCGGCGCCCGCCGCGGCGCCGGGGCCGCGCCCGCCGCCTGCTGCCGGTCCTGCTGGTCGTCCTCGTCGTGGGCGGCATCGCGTTGCTCGTGCCGCTCATGGCCGCCGGCCGGGGCGGGCTGTCGACGGCGGAGTCCGCGGTGACCTCCGCGGCGGACGCGGTGGAGGACGGCGCGGAGGACGGCGTGGAGGTCGGCGCCGAGCGCACCGGCGTGGTGACGATGGGCGTGGACGGCGCCCCGACCACCGCTCCGGGGACGGCACCCGGCGCGCCGGGCTCGTCGGCGGCGGACTCCCCCGCGCCGGGCTCGTCCGCGCCGGACACCCCCGCGCCGGGGACCTCCTCGTCGGCGGGCCGCTCCACCGCGTCAGGCGGGTCGTCGTCGGCGCCCTCGTCGTCCTCGGCCGGGACCTCGTCGTCCGCGTCCTCGTCGTCCTCGTCCTCGTCGTCCTCGTCCTCGTCCTCGTCCTCCGTGCTGCCCGGGTCCCCGGCCCCGGCGCCGGGCGGGTCCTCCTCGTCGGCCGGGTCCTCGTCGTCGGCCGGGTCCTCGTCGTCGGCCGGGTCCTCGTCGTCGGCCGGGTCCTCCGCGTCGGCGGCGGGGTCGGGGACGCAGACGCCGCCTCCGTCGTCGGAGCCCGCACCGGCGCCGGTGGCCCGGACCGCCGCCGCCCCGGCCGACCCCTCCGCGGAGGCCGCGGTGCTGACCCTGGTCAACCAGGAGCGCGCCGCCGCCGGGTGTGCGCCGGTGGTCGCGGACGCGGCGCTGGCCGCCGTCGCCCGGGCGCACAGCGCGGACATGCGCGACCGCGGCTACTTCTCGCACGACACCCCCGAGGGGCTCGACCCGTTCGACCGGGCCCGGGCCGCGGGCGTCGGCAACGCGCGGGCGGAGAACATCGCCCAGGGCCAGCCCGACCCGGCCGCGGTGATGGCGGCGTGGATGAACAGCCCCGGCCACCGGGCGAACATCCTGAACTGCTCGCTGACCGAGCTCGGCGTGGGCGTGGCCGAGGGCTCCGGCGGCCCCTGGTGGACCCAGCTCTTCGGCGCCTGACCGCCGGCGCCGGGTGATCACGCCGGGTCAGGAGGGCTGTCAGCGTTCCGCTGGCACTGCTGGGTCCGGGGTGATCACCGGTCGAGGGCGCGCGCCAGGTCGCGGAGCAGGTCGTCGGGCCCCCGGAGGTCGCCCTTCGTCACGAAGTGGACGCGCCAGCCGGCGGACGTCAGCCCGTTGAGACGGCGCCGGTCCCGCGGCAGCTGGTCGGGCGCCCCGTGCCAGGCGCCGTCGTACTCGAGCGCGAGCCGGTGCTCGGGCCAGGCGAAGTCGACGCGGGCGACGAAGCGCCCTGCGCACCGGACCTCGTACTGCGCCACGGGGAGGGGCAGGCCGGACCGGTGCAGGAGGAGTCGCAGGCGCGTCTCCTGGGGCGACTCGGCGAGCCCGTCGGCGAGTGCCACCGCCCGGCGGGCGTACGCGCTGCCACGGCACCGGGGCAGCGCCGCGACCGCGGCCCGCACGGCAGCGAGGTCCGCGACGCGGGCGCGGACCAGTCCGTCGAGCAGGACGACGGCCTCGTCCGTCCCGTCCCGCCGGACGAGGTCCACCGCCGTCCGCACACGCGCGGTCCAGCGCAGCCAGGATCCGTCGTGGACGACGTCCCCGCGCAGCGGAGCGCTCCGCACCGCGACTCCGGGTCCCGGGCTCCAGCGTCGCCCTGGCGGCACGACGACCTCCACCGGGTCCTCGGCTCCCGCGAGGTCAGCGGCGCCCCAGAGCACCGCCGCGGTCCGCCCACCCAGCGCGGCGGACCGGGGCATCACCAGGCTGACCCCGCGGGCCATCAGCCGGTGGTCGACGGGCAGCCCGGCATCGGCGTAGACGTCCTGGCGCAACCGGCGCCAGGCCCCGCTCCGCAGCTCGTCCTTCGTCAGCACACCGGCCGCCACCGCCCACGTACCCCGGAACACCCGTCCGTGGAGCAGTGGTGGGCGGCGGGGCGCGACGGGCACCGGTGGAGCCTGCCCGGCGCCGGTCGTTCGGCGTGCCCGCTGTCCACAGCCTCGCCCACCTCGGGTCGGGAGGGCGCTCGACGCCCGCGAGTGCCCGCCGGACCCGAGGTGATCACGCGGCCCCGAACGCGAGCGGCCCCCTCACCCCAGGGTGAGGGGGCCGCCGGCGTCAGCGACTACGTCAGGCCATGGCCTTCTGCAGGTTGCTGTCGATGGCCGCCAGGAAGTCCTGGGTGGTCAGCCACGGCTGCTCCTTGCTGATCAGCAGCGCCAGGTCCTTGGTCATCTGACCGCCCTCGACGGTGTCGATGCAGACCTTCTCGAGGGTCTCGGCGAACCGGGTGACCTCGGGGGTGCCGTCCAGCTTGCCGCGGTGGGCCAGGCCCCGCGTCCACGCGAAGATCGACGCGATCGGGTTGGTCGAGGTCTCCTTGCCCTGCTGGTGCTGGCGGTAGTGCCGGGTCACCGTGCCGTGGGCGGCCTCGGCCTCGACGGTGCGGCCGTCGGGCGTCATGAGCACCGAGGTCATCAGGCCCAGCGAGCCGAAGCCCTGCGCGACGGTGTCGGACTGGACGTCGCCGTCGTAGTTCTTGCACGCCCAGACGTAGCCGCCCTCCCACTTGAGGGACGCGGCGACCATGTCGTCGATGAGCCGGTGCTCGTAGGTGATGCCGGCCTGCTCGAACTGGTCCTTGAACTCGGTCTCGAAGATCTCGGCGAAGATGTCCTTGAACCGGCCGTCGTAGGCCTTGAGGATCGTGTTCTTCGTCGACAGGTACACCGGGTAACCGCGCTGCAGGCCGTAGTTCATCGAGGCCCGGGCGAAGTCGCGGATGGACTCGTCGAGGTTGTACATCGCCAGCGCGACGCCGGCCCCGGGCGCCTGGAAGACCTCGTGCTCGATCGGCGCGGAGCCGTCCTTCGGCGTGAAGGTCACCGTCAGGGTGCCCTCGCCGGGGAAGCGGAAGTCGGTGGCGCGGTACTGGTCACCGAAGGCGTGACGGCCGACGATGATCGGCTTGGTCCAGCCCGGCACCAGCCGCGGCACGTTCTGCATGATGATCGGCTCGCGGAAGATGACGCCGCCGAGGATGTTGCGGATCGTCCCGTTCGGGGAGCGCCACATCTTCTTGAGGCCGAACTCCTCGACCCGCGCCTCGTCCGGGGTGATGGTGGCGCACTTGACGCCCACGCCGTGCTTCTTGATCGCGTTGGCGGAGTCGACGGTGACCTGGTCGTCGGTGGCGTCGCGGTGCTCGATGCCCAGGTCGTAGTACTCCAGGTTGACGTCGAGGTACGGCAGGATCAGCTGGTCCTTGATGAACTGCCAGATGATCCGGGTCATCTCGTCGCCGTCGAGTTCGACGACGGTGCCCTCGACCTTGATCTTGCTCACGTCAGACATTCCCTCTCTGCAGCCCCGGCCCGTCGGGCCGGGAGTCGGTCAGGTCGCGGTGCAGTCGCTCTACAGCTCCGCGACGTCGGCCTGCTTGGCGCGCACGGCCTCGGCCGCCTCGCGCAGTCCGGCCAGCTCGCTCTCGGTGAGGTCCCCCTCGACCACCCGGCGCACACCCGCGCGCCCGATCTCGGCCTCGACGCCGAGGTAGACACCGGAGATGCCGTACTCGCCGTCGACCCAGGCGCACACGGGCATGACGGCGCCGGAGTCCTCCATGACGGCGCGGGCCATCCGGGCCGCGGCCGCGGACGGCGCGTAGTACGCCGACCCGGTCTTGAGCAGCGCGACGACCTCCGCGCCGCCGTTGCGGGTGCGCTGCACGAGGTGCTCGACGCGGTCGGGGGCCAGGACGTCGGCCAGCGGCTTGCCGTCGACGGTGCAGCGCGAGGGCACGGGCACCATCGTGTCGCCGTGCGAGCCGAGGGTCAGGGTGCGCACCGAGGACACCGGGACGCCGAGCTCCTCGGCGACGTTGTTGGTGAACCGGGCGGTGTCGAGCATCCCGGCCTGGCCCATCACCCGCTCCTTCGGGAAGCCGGTGGCCAGCTGCGCCAGGGCGGTCATCTCGTCCAGCGGGTTGGACACGACGATGACGACGGCGTCCGGCGAGGTCCGCGCGACGTTCTCGGAGACGTCCCGGACGATCTTCGCGTTGGTCTCGATGAGGTCCATCCGACTCATGCCGGGCTTGCGCGGCAGGCCGGCGGTGACGACGACGACGTCGGACCCCTCGGTGCCCTCGTACGAGCCGCCGCCGACGCCGACGACCCTCGTCTCGAAGCCCTCGATCGGCCGTGACTGGTTGATGTCGAGGGCCAGGCCCTCGGGCTTGCCCTCGACGATGTCGGTGAGGACGACGGTCTCGAAGACGTCGTACTCCGCGAGCCGGAGGGCGGTGGTGGAGCCGTAGAAGCCGGCACCGACGACGGTGACCTTGCCGTTCCTGGGCTGCTCTGCCATGGGCGTCAACCTAGACCCGGGACCCCGGTCGCCGCGCCCGCGGGCCGACGCTCAACTGCCCGGGACCGCGAGGGCCAGCGCCGACAGCGCGACCCCCGTCCCGGCCATGAGGACGACGTCGACCGGCCGGCTGCGGACGGCGAGGAATCCGACCCGGCGGACGGGGAGCACCAGCCGCAGCACGCCCGCGCCGACGAGCGCCAGCCCGACCACCAGCAGGCCGCGCCGCCAGTGCTCCAGCGCCACCATCCCGAGCCCCACCGCGACCACGACCAGCACCGCGAACAGCGGCAGCTGGCGCAGCAGCCCGGCCAGGAACGGCCGGCGCAGGTACAGCGGCGGGCGCGTCATCAGGCGCTGAGCACCTCGTCCGCGGCGGCGCGCTCGGCGGCCAGCACCACGTTCTGCAGGAGCATCGCCCGGGTCATCGGCCCGACCCCGCCGGGGTTGGGCGCCACGTGCCCGGCCACCTCGACGACGTCCTTCGCGACGTCACCGGCGATTTTCCCGTCGACCCGGCTGACGCCGACGTCGAGGACCGCGGCGCCGGGCTTGACGACGTCGGCCGTGACCAGGCCCGGCACGCCCGCGGCGGCGACCACGACGTCGGCGGTGCGCAGGTGGGCGGCCAGGTCCCGGGTGCCGGTGTGGCAGAGGGTCACCGTGGCGTTCTCGGTGCGCCGGGTGAGCAGCAGCCCGAGCGGGCGGCCGACGGTGATGCCGCGCCCGACGACGACCACCTCCGCGCCGGCCACCGGGACGTCGTACCGGCGCAGCAGCTCGACGATGCCGACCGGCGTGCACGGCAGCGGCCCGTCGACGCCGAGCACCAGCCGGCCGAGGTTGACCGGGTGCAGGCCGTCGGCGTCCTTGGCCGGGTCCATCGCCTCGAGGACGGCGTACTCGTCGACCTGGCGGGGCAGCGGCAGCTGGACGATGTAGCCGGTGCACGCGGGATCGGCGTTGAGCTCCTCGACGACGGCGAGGACGTCGGCGAGCGTGGCGGTGGCCGGCAGCTCGCGCTGGATGCTGGCGATGCCGACCTGCGCGCAGTCGGAGTGCTTGGCGTTGACGTACCAGCGGCTGCCCGGGTCGTCGCCGACCAGCAGCGTGCCCAGGCCGGGCCGGTGCCCGGCCGCCGTCAGGGCCGCGACCCGCGCGGTGAGCTCCTGCCGGATGGTGGCTGCGGTCGCCTTGCCGTCGAGGATCGTCGCGGGCACCCCGACAGTGTGCCGGAGGCGCCTCCCCGCCGACCGCCGCGGCCCTACGCTTCAAGGTGAGCCCCCGCACGGCCGGATCCCTCGAGGAGAGCTGATGACCGAGCGCGACCCGTCCACCCGGCAGCTCGGGGCCGACTGGCGGGAGCAGACCACGCCGGGTCTGGCGCCCGTGGCCGGCGCGTCCGCGGGGGGCCCCGGCGCGTACGGCCAGGCGGGCCCGAACCCGTACACGACGCCCAGCTACTCCGACCGGCCGGTGCCGGTGCGCGGGCCGGACTCGCTCGGCGGGCTGCTGCTCATCCTCGCCGGCATCGCCGCCGCGGTGAGCCTGCCGCTGCGCTGGCTGGCGCGGGCCGGCGACACCGGTTGGGGTCTCGTCGGCCGCGGCTTCGACGAGGCGGACGCCGGCTTCGGCGCCCTGGTGGACTCCGGCTTCTGGCAGCCGCTCGCCGTCGTGCTGGGCGGGGGCGTGCTGTTCCTGCTCGGCGTCCTGCTGTGGCTGCCCGCCCGGACGCACCGCCTCCTCGGCGTCCTCGCGCTGTTCGTCAGCGCGCTGGCGATCGCCGCGGTGCTCGTGCCGTTCGCCGCGGAGGACTGGGACCCGGCGGCGTTCGGCGTCGGCTTCTGGTCCGCCTGCGCCGTCGGCGTCCTCGGCCTGCTCGGCGCGCTCAAGGCCATGCTCACCGGCCCCCGCTACCGCTGACGGTCCCGTGACACTGCCGTCCCACCGGACGGCACCGCGGCCAGGAGCCGTCCCCGGCCCGTGTCGGGCCGCTCCCGGCGCTCGGTCGCGGGAGCCTCCGGCCCCCGCTCCTCCCGCCGCCCCCGGAGTGCCCGGCTCAGCCCTCGACGAGGGCGCCGTGGGCGCGGGCGACCTGCACCGCCTGCACGAGGTCGATCCGGACGCCGGTGAGCTCCAGGCCCCGCCAGGGCCAGGCCTCGGTGGCCGCGCCGCGCAGGTCGGTGCCGCGCAGCTTCGCGCCCTGCAGGCGGGCGCGGTCGAGGTCGGCGCCGGTGAGGTCGCACTCGCGCAGGTCGGCGTCGGTGAGGTCGGCCTCGCGGAACCGCTGACCGGACAGGTCGCTGCCGGACAGGTCGACGCCGCGCAGTGACGTCCAGCTCCAGTCGGAGTCGGTGCTGGTCAGCGGCCGCAGGACGGCGCCGGGGAACTGCGAGCCGGTGAGCTTGCAGCCCTCCCAGACGGCGTCGATCAGCCGGGCGCGGTCGAACCGGCAGGACAGGAACGCGCTGCCGCGGTGCCGCGACCCGCTCATCCGCACGCCGGTGAGGACGCAGGAGTCGAACACGCAGCGGCGGGTGACCAGCTCGGTGAGGTCGGCGTCGTCGAAGCGGCAGCGGGTGAAGGTGACGCCGTCGAGCTCGGCGCCCCACCAGTCGACGCGCGCGAGGTCGGCGTCCTCGAGCTCCTCCCCCGGCTCCGGCGGACGGACGTGGGGCCGGCCCCCCGGTGCGCCCGACCTCAATGCGCGAAGTGGCGGGTGCCGGTCAGGTAGAGCGGGACGCCGGCCGCCCGCGCCGCCGCGACGACCTCCTCGTCCCGCACCGACCCCCCTGGCTGCACCACCGCGCGCACCCCGGCGTCGAGCAGCACCTGCAGGCCGTCGGCGAAGGGGAAGAACGCGTCCGAGGCGGCCACCGACCCCGCGGCCCGATCCCCCGCCCGCGCGACCGCCAGCCGCGCGGAGTCCACCCGGTTCACCTGGCCCATGCCGACGCCGACGGTCGCCCTGTCGTGGGCGAGGAGGATCGCGTTGCTCTTCACCGCGCGGACCGAGCGCCACGCGAACACGAGGTCGTCGAGGCCGGCGGCGTCCAGCGGCTCGCCGCACGCCAGCGTCCAGGTGGTCGGGTCGTCGCCGGCGGCGTCGATGCGGTCGGCGCTCTGCAGCAGCAGCCCGCCGCCGACCGGCCGCAGCTCGACCGGGGGCCGGCCGGCCTCGGGCAGCCGCAGCAGCCGGATGTTCTTCTTCGCCGTCAGCACCTCGACGGCGTCGGCGGTGAACGACGGCGCGACGACGACCTCGGTGAACACGCCGGCCACCTGCTCGGCCATCGCCAGGTCGACCTCCCGGTTGGCCGCGATGACGCCGCCGAACGCCGAGACCGGGTCACAGGCGTGCGCCTTGCGGTGGGCGGCGGCGACGTCCGGACCGACGGCGATCCCGCACGGGTTGGCGTGCTTGACGATCGCCACGCAGGGGTCGTCGTGGTCGTGCGCGGCCCGCCACGCGGCGTCGGTGTCGACGTAGTTGTTGTAGGACATCTGCTTGCCGTGCAGCTGCTCGGCGTGCGCGATCCCCCCTGTCCCGGCGCCCGGCTCGCCGCTGCGGTACAGCGCCGCCCGCTGGTGCGGGTTCTCGCCGTAGCGCAGCACGTCGGCGCGCTCCCAGGACGCGCCGACCCAGGACGGGAAGCCGGACTCGTCGTCGGGGGCGAGCACCTTGCCCATCCACGAGGCGACGGCGATGTCGTAGGTGGCGGTGTGCCGGAAGGCGGCCACGGCCAGCCGCTGCCGCTCGGGGAGGGTGAAGCCGCCGGCGGCCACGGCGGCGAGGACGTCGCCGTACCGGGCGGGGTCGACGACGACGGCGACCGACGGGTGGTTCTTCGCGGCCGCGCGCACCATCGCCGGGCCGCCGATGTCGATCTGCTCGACGCACTCGTCCGGGGTCGCGCCCGAGGCCACGGTCGCGGTGAAGGGGTAGAGGTTCACGACGACGAGGTCGAAGGCGGCGACGCCGAGCTCCTCGAGCTGCGCGACGTGCTCGGGCTTGCGCCGGTCGGCGAGGATGCCGGCGTGCACGGCGGGGTGCAGCGTCTTGACCCGCCCGTCGAGGCACTCGGGGAAGCCGGTGACCTGCTCGACCGGGGTGACCGCGATCCCGGCGTCGGCGATCCGCCGCGCGGTGGCCCCGGTGCTGACCAGCTCCACGCCGGCATCGGCCAGGCCGCGGGCGAGCTCCTCGATCCCGGTCTTGTCGTAGACGCCCAGCAGGGCTCTGCGGATGGGGGTCCGGCTCTCGGTCATCGCGGGCTCTCCTCCGTCGTCCCGGTGACGAGTCGCGCCACCGTCTCCACCAGGAGCGTCCGCTCCACGGCCTTGATGCGTTCGTGCAGGCGGTCCTCGTCGTCGCCCGGCAGCACCGGCACCTCGCGCCGGGCGAGCACCGGGCCGGTGTCGACGCCGGCGTCGACCAGGTGCACCGTGCTGCCGGTGACGTCCACGCCGGCGGCCAGCGCGTCGCGGACGGCGTGCGCGCCCGGGAACGCCGGCAGCAGCGCGGGGTGGGTGTTGACCAGTCGGCCCTCGTAGCGGGCCAGGACGGCGGGACCGACGATCTTCATGAACCCGGCGGACACCACCAGGTCGGGCTCGTGCGCGGCGATCGCCTCGGTCAGCGCGCGGTCCCAGGCGGCCCGGTCGGGGAAGTCGCGCAGCGCGACGGTGAACGTCGGCAGGCCGCGGCGGCGGGCGTGCGCGAGCCCGGCGGCGTCGCGGTCGGCGCCGACGGCGACCACCTGCGCCGGGTAGCCGGGGTCGTCGGCGGCCTCGAGCAGCGCCGCGCACAGCGAGCCGGTGCCCGAGATCAGCACGACGACCCGCGCCCGCGGGGAGGACTCGGGGCCGGGCACGTCCGCGACCCTATCGACGGCGCCGGGGGCCTCAGCCGAGGGACCGCCAGCGCGCGGTGGCCGCCCCGACCGCCGCGGCGACGCCGGCCTGCAGCGCGAAGGAGAGCGCGGTGGCCACGGGCGGCGCGCCGACGTCGGCGAGCGCGCCGTCGCCCAGCGAGCCGCCGGCCACCGCGGCGAGGACGCCCACGCCCAGCCCCAGGACGACGCCGGCCGGCACGCCCCACAGGCCGGCGACCACCGAGCCGCCGTCGTCGTCGGTCATGCGGCGGCCCAGCGCCACCCCGGCGACCAGCCCGGCCAGCGCCGGGACCGCCTGCGAGACGAACGCCAGCAGCGGCACCGCCTGGGTGTCGGGCAGCGCGGCCAGCAGCGGGAACGCCGGCACCGGACCGAGGCTGATCCCGTGCACCGAGACGACGGTGCCGGCGCCGACGGCGAACCCGGGCCCGGCCGCCACCCCGAGCGCGGCCGCGGCGGCGTTGGGCAGCAGCAGCGCCCCGAGCGCCAGCGTGCCCACCGCACCGGCCCCGGAGCCGCCGAGGGCGCCCGCGACCGCGGCGTAGCCGGAGGCGTCCGCGGCCAGCGCGACGGCGACGACGGCGAGACCCAGTGCGCCCGCGGCGAGCAGCCCGGCGAGGACGGCGGGCAGCAGGGGCCGCACCGGCCCGGGCAGGCGGTCCAGGACGC
Organism: Geodermatophilus sp. SYSU D00663; assembly: GCF_054050655.1. Taxonomy (NCBI): domain Bacteria; kingdom Bacillati; phylum Actinomycetota; class Actinomycetes; order Geodermatophilales; family Geodermatophilaceae; genus Geodermatophilus; species Geodermatophilus sp. SYSU D00663. The sequence continues at coordinate 86,212 of NZ_JBJGZT010000001.1, forward strand.
CGTCGAGCAGGTCGCCCTCCCGGAGCACGCCCCAGCCGACGGCGACCGCGGCGAGGACGGCGGCGCCGAGGCCGCAGCGCAGCAGGTCGGTGCGGGCCCCGGGCCCGTCGACGACGAGCCCGAGGAGGACCGCCAGCAGCGCGTGCACCGCGACCGCGGTCGCCACGACCCCGGCGGCGGCGCGGGCGCCGGCGGGCTCGGCGACGCGCAGCACGCCCCGCCCGGCCCGGTCGAGCCCCCAGGCGACGGCGAGGGTGAGCAGCAGCGGCGCGAGGACCAGCGGCCCCGACGGCAGGTCGAGCCCGCCGCCGTTGGCCAGCAGCCACAGCCGGCCGCCGACGCGGGCCGCGCTCGGGACCGAGAACCCGCCTGCGGGATCGAGCGTCTCGACCACCACGACCGCGAGCCCGAGCCCGAGCAGCCCGAGCAGCGTGACCGCGGCCGTGGCGGCGGCGGTCAGCGCGGCCGGGTACCAGGGCCGCCCGGCACCGGGGCCGCGCTGTCCCGGCACGGGCAGGCGCGCCAGCAGGGAGACCACGTCCCCACTCTCGCAAGCGTCCCCGCCGTCTGTCCGCCGCACGCGCCGGGAGGGGCGCCGGAACGGCGCCGAGGGCCTGCGGCAGTGCCGCAGGCCCTCGTCGGGACGGGTGCGCCCGTGACGGAGCGCGGTCGGATCAGGGCTGGCCGTGACCCGAGGCGGAGGAACCGCCGTGCTGGCCGGAGGAGTGCTGACCGGGGTCCGTGACCGGCGAGGGGGTGTACGGCTGACCGTGGCCCGGCTGCCCGGGCTGCCCGGGCTGCCCGGGCTGCCCCGGCTGGCCCCACGGCTGCGCCGGCTGGCCGCCGTAGGGGGCGGGCCGGCCGTACGGGCCCGGGGCGCCGTACTGGCCGGGAGCCGCCGGCGGGCCCGGGGCGCCGCCCTGGCCGATGCCGAAGTCCGGCGCCTGCTGGTTGGCCCACTGCGCGGCGCCGGCGAGGGCGCCGGGCAGCGCCGGCCTGTTCCGCATCTCCGGCAGCAGCCGCAGGAACGCGAACACCGCCACCGCGACGGTGACCAGGAAGCCGAGCAGCGCGAACACCGAGAAGCCGGCGTCGAAGGTCTGGATCCAGGCGATCAGGGTGAGCAGCGCGGCCAGCCCGGCCAGGCCCACGGTGATCCAGCTGCGCGGGAAGCCCAGGTCCAGCTGCACGAACGCCGGCAGCAGCGCCCACACGCCGGCCAGGAGCAGCAGCACGAAGCTGAAGGTCACCAGGCCGCTGACCTCGAAGCCGGAGAAGCTGTAGCTGATCTCCGGGACGTCGAAGCCGGGGACGTCGAAGCCGAAGTCGTCACTGCTGGAGAAGGTCGCCCACGGCAGCAGCGCGAGGACCAGGTAGACCAGCGCGCCGGCGGCGACGACGTAGTCGGCCGTCCTCAGGCGCCCGAGGTCGAAGCCCGCACCGGCCGGGCGCGGGGCCTGGCCGTACGGCGACGGGGCGCCGGGCGGCGGCTGCTGGCCGTACGGCTGCCCGTAGGGCTGCGGCGCGCCGTGGGGCTGCTGGCCGTGGGGCGGCTGCTGCCCGTAGGGGGCCTGCTGGCCGTAGGACGGCTGTCCCTGAGGAGCACCGTAGGACGGCGGCTGCTGCCCGTACCCCGGCGGCCCGTACCCCGGCTGGCCGTACCCCGGCTGGCCGCCCGGTCCCGGCTGCCCGGGCATCCCGGGCTGCTGAGGCGGCTGACTGGACGTCATCGTTCGACTCTCCCTCGTCACATCGGTACGGCGTCGCGGATGCTCTCCCCCGTCGTCGACGGGCTGCAACCTCGCCACGCTCGCCCCTCACCACGAGGGGCGAGATCGTGACCGCCCCGCAACCCGTCCCCGGGAAGCGGAACTGCCCCGGCTCCTGGGGAGGGGCCGGGGCAGTCCACGGGGGGGCGATCAGGCGCCGACGAGCTCCCGCATGAGGCGGGCGGTCTCCGACGGCGTCTTGCCGACCTTGACCCCGGCGGCCTCGAGGGCCTCCTTCTTGGCCTGCGCGGTGCCGGCCGAGCCGGACACGATGGCGCCGGCGTGGCCCATCGTCTTGCCCTCGGGCGCGGTGAACCCGGCGACGTAGCCGACGACCGGCTTGGTCACGTTGGCCTTGATGAAGTCGGCCGCGCGCTCCTCGGCGTCGCCACCGATCTCACCGATCATGACGATGGCCTCGGTCTCCGGGTCGTCCTGGAAGGCCTGCAGGCAGTCGATGTGCGTGGTGCCGATAACCGGGTCGCCGCCGATGCCGACACAGGTGGAGAAGCCGATGTCCCGGAGCTCGTACATCATCTGGTAGGTCAGCGTGCCGGACTTGCTGACCAGGCCGATCTTGCCCTGCTTGGTGATGTTGGCCGGGATGATGCCGGCGTTGGAGCGCCCGGGGCTGATCAGGCCGGGGCAGTTCGGGCCGATGATCCGGGTGGCGCCGCCCTGGGCGTGGGCCCAGAAGTAGGTCGAGTCGTGCACCGGGATGCCCTCGGTGATGACGACGGCGAGCCCGATCTGGGCGTCGACGGCCTCGATGACCGCGCCCTTGGCGCCGGCCGGTGGCACGAAGATGACGCTGACGTCGGCGCCGGTCTCCTTCATGGCCTCGGACACGCTGCCGAACACCGGCACGCTGGCGCCCTCGAAGTCGACGCGCTCGCCGGCCTTCTTCGGGTTCACGCCACCGACGATCGCGGTGCCGGAGGCGAGCATGCGCTGGGTGTGCTTGCGCCCCTCCGAGCCGGTCATGCCCTGGACGATGACCTTGCTGTTCTCGTTGAGGAAGATCGACATCTCTTCAGGTCCTGTCTGGAGGTGAGGGAACGGCCCCTTTCCAGGGGCCCGCCCCGAGCCTGCGAGGGGTGGGGAGGGAAGGGTCCTTCCTCAGGCGGCGAGCTCGGCGGCCCGGCGCGCGGCGCCGTCCATCGTGTCCACCAGGGTCACCAGCGGGTGGTTCGCCTCGGCGAGGATGCGCCGGCCCTCCTCGACGTTGTTGCCGTCGAGCCGGACGACCAGCGGCTTGGTCGCCTCGTCGCCGAGGATGCCCAGGGCGCTGACGATGCCGTTGGCGACGGCGTCGCAGGCGGTGATGCCGCCGAAGACGTTGACGAACACGCTCTTCACGGCCGGGTCGGAGAGGATGATCTCCAGGCCGTTGGCCATGACCTCGGCCGAGGCGCCGCCGCCGATGTCGAGGAAGTTGGCCGGCTTGACCCCGCCGAACTCCTCGCCCGCGTAGGCGACGACGTCGAGGGTGCTCATGACCAGGCCGGCGCCGTTGCCGATGATCCCGACCTCGCCGTCGAGCTTGACGTAGTTGAGGTCCTTCTCCTTGGCGCGCGCCTCGAGCGGGTCGGCCGAGGCGGAGTCCGCGAGCTCGGCGTGCTGGGGGTGCCGGAAGGAGGCGTTCTCGTCGAGGGTGACCTTCGCGTCGAGCGCGAGGACGGTGCCGTCGGGCGCCTTGGCCAGCGGGTTGACCTCGACGAGGGTGGCGTCCTCCTGGGCGAAGGTCTCCCACAGCTGGACGGCGATGGCGATCACCTGGTCGCGCACCTCGGGGGCGAACCCGGCGGCGTCGACGATCTCGGCGGCCTTCTGCGCGTCGACGCCGGTCGTGGCGTCGACGGGGATGCGGGCGAGGGCCTCGGGCCGCTCGACGGCGAGCTGCTCGATCTCCATGCCGCCCTCGACGCTGGCCATGGCCAGGAAGGTGCGGTTGGCGCGGTCGAGCAGGTAGGAGAAGTAGTACTCCTCGGCGATGTCGCTGGCCTGCGCCACCATCACGCGGTGGGTGATGTGGCCCTTGATGTCCAGCCCGAGGATGTCCTGGGCGCGGGCCCTCGCCTCGTCGGCGTCGTCGGCCAGCTTGACGCCGCCGGCCTTGCCGCGGCCGCCGGTCTTGACCTGCGCCTTGACGACGACGGTCTGCCCGATCTCGCGGGCGATCGCCTCGGCCTGGTCGGGTGTCTCGGCCACGCCGCCGGGCAGCACGGGCACGCCGTGCGAGGCCAGCAGGTCACGCGCCTGGTACTCGAAGAGATCCACGAACAGGCACCGTAAACCTCGCGCGTCCCGGCCGCCGCACCGGCACCGGGCCCCGTGCCCCGGGTCACAGGCCCCCGGACAGCCGCCGCAGCGCGGCCACGACGTCGTCGGGGGTGGTGCCGTCGGGGAAGCGGCGCACGTCGGCCGGCAGGTCGCCTCCGCCGTCGTCGCCGTCCCCGAGGACGAAGGCGGTGACGTCGTCGACGCCGGCGGCGGACAGCCGGGCGAGCACCTCGCCGAGCAGCCCCGGCCGCGCCCCGGCCACGCCGAGGGCGTCGGCGTCCTCCTGCACGACCGTCGCGGCCAGCCGCCCGGCCGAGGCGACCTCGCCGGTCAGCACCACCTCGGCGCCGGAGTCGCGCAGCGCGCGGGCGAGGGCGACCGCGCGCGGGTCGTCCCGGCCCTCGGGCCCGGCGACGACGACGCGCAGCCGCTCGCCCGCCGTCACCGGGCGGTCGTGCGGCGCAGCCGCCAGGCGAGCACGGTGAGCAGCGCGTAGCCCAGCCCGGCGGCGAGCAGCCCGGCGCCGGGGACGGTCCACTCCAGCTCGTCGGAGGCGAGGGCGTCGCGCAGCCCGCCGAGGCCGGCGGCGAGCACGGTCACCGCGACGGCGAGGAAGCCGCCGACGGCGGCCAGCCGCGGCCGCAGCGAGGGCGCCAGCACCGAGGCGAGCAGGACGGCGCCGGCCAGCAGCAGCCCGCCGAGCAGCGCCAGCCCGGGCCGCTCCAGGAGCGCCTGCGGGCCCTGCTGCTCGACCACGACCTCCAGGCCGGTGGACGGGTCGTCGACCAGCCGGTCGGGGACGTCGGCGGCCGGCAGCGCCAGGCACAGCACGGTGAGGACGCCGAGCAGCACCGCCGCGCCGGCCAGCGCGCCGCGGGCGGGGTCGAGCGCCCCCCGGTCCTCCATGACCGTGCGGCTCCACGCCGCCGCGGCGCAGACCGCGGCCAGGACGGTCAGCGCGAGCCCGGCGACCTCGAGCCACCAGCCGGCCCCGGTCTCCACCGAGCTGGTGAGCACCCGCTCCCCGGCCAGCACCTCGACGCCGGGACGGACGGTGGAGGCGCTGCCGCGGTAGACCTCGATGAGCAGGGAGCCCAGCGCCAGCACCCCGCCGACGCCGGCGTAGGCCAGCCCGAAGCGCGGCACCCGGCCGGCGGCGAGGCCGGCCCCCACCGCGACGGCGGTCAGCGGGACGACCAGGCCGACCAGCGCGCCGCCGAGCCCGCCGGCCAGCGACAGCTCCCGGCCGCCGACGACGAGGTAGGTCGGGGACAGCGCGGCGACCCCGGCCAGGCCGGCGAGCACGAGCAGCACCCCCGCGGTGCGGGCGCCGCCGGGGAGGTGCCCGACGACGAGCCCGTCGTCCGGGGCGGGAGGGGCGGCCGGGGTGCGGGCCGGGCGCCGGTCCGCGGCCGGGCGGGCGCCGGTGCGCCGCGCCCCGGCGGCCGCGGCCCCCGTGCGGCGGGCGGCACCCGTGGCCCCGGTCCGCCGGGCGCCGTCCCGGGTCCGGTCGTCGCGGGCAGCACTCTCACGGCCGGCCACGGGTCCCCCTTCGTCGAGATGTGTCGCGTTCCGGTCTCGATCTCGTCGAGATCCCCGCATCGTCCGTGTGACCGTCGCCACACCAGGGCATTACCGTCGTGTGAACCGAGCACCACAGCGGTGCTCCGCCGTCGACGGACCCGGGTCCCGGGACACCGCCGGCGGCCGCCGAACGGGAGGACGTCCATGCGCGCGACCGGCGACCCCGGGTGCCGTCCAGAGTGGCACACGGGAGAGCCCTCCCCGGGTACGCCACGGGACGCGCTCCGGGCACTGGTCTCCCCCACCACCGTCGCCGGCGGGCTCACCGAACTGGCCTGGGTCGGGGCGCACGCCCTGCTCTACCCGCTCGGCGCGCGGACCGAGGCCCTGCTGCTCGACCCGCGCTGCCGCCCGGGGGTCCAGCCGGCCGCCGTCCGCGCGCTGTTCGCCGCCGACCCGCTCGCCGCGCGCGTCCCGGTGCTGCTGGTCCACGGGCTCATCGACAACCGGTCGATCTTCACCGTCATGCGCCGCCGACTGCGGCGGCGCGGGTTCACCCAGGTCTGCACCTGGAACTACAGCCCGCTGCTGGGGGACGTCGCCGAGGGCGCGCGCGACCTGGGGGAGCACGTCGAGCGGATCTGCGCCCGGACCGGCCACGACCGGGTGCACCTGGTGGGACACAGCCTCGGCGGCCTCATCGCCCGGCACTACGTGCAGCGCCAGGGCGGGGGCCGGCGGGTGGAGTCGCTGGTCACCCTCGGCACGCCGCACGGCGGCTCGGTGCTGGCCCACCTGCTGCCGACGCCGATGGTGCGCCAGCTGCGGCCCGGGTCGCCGGTGCTCCGGGAGCTCGCCGAGCCGGCGCCGGACTGGTCGACCCCGATGACCGCCGTCTACAGCAACCTCGACCAGATCGTCGTCCCCACCGTGGCCGGCCGGTGCGACCACCCGGACCTGCAGGCGCGCAACGTCCTCGTGAGGGGCGTGGGGCACATGTCGCTGCCGTTCCACCGCGGCGTCGTCGACGAGGTGGCCGCGACGCTGGCCGGGCTGCGGCCGGCCGCCCCCGCGCCGCTCGCCGACGCCGCCTGAGCGGCACCCCACCCCGGGGAGACATGGCGACACGCAGCGTCGCTTCCCCCGGTCGGCCCTGACGGAACGTTACGGTCCGATCACGGCGCCGGTACCCACCGGCGGGCGTCCTCCCAGGCGCCTCCACCGCCGTCGCTCCCCCGACGGGCTGCCCCGTGCAGTGGTCCCGGGAGCGTGGACGAAGGGTGTCCCGTGACCGCGCTCCTCGAGCCCGCGGCGACCGGCCGCCGGGCGACCGGGCCCGACGCGACCGGCCGCATCTCGTCCGGCCCGCTGGGGACCCCGGCCGTGCCGCCGGTCCCGCGGCCCGCGGTGCCGAGCACCGTCCTCCCCGCCCGGGTGGTCGCCCCCGTCACCGCTCCGGCCGAGGACGCCGAGGTCGAGGACGCCGAGGTCGAGGACGCCGAGGTCGAGGACGCTGCCGAGGCCGCCGCCGAGCCGGCCGGCACCGAGCCCGACACCGAGCCCGCCGCGCGGCGCACCGTCCGCCGCCCGCCCGGGCGCCGCGGCCCGCTGTGGCTGGGCGCGCTCGTCGCCGGTGCGCTCGTCGCCGCCGTCCCCGCCCTCACCGGCGGCACCCCGGCCCCGGCCGCCTCGGTGAGCGCCGCCGACTACGGCCTCGGCGCCGCCGACATCGGCCTGACCGGGGACATGGAGGACGCCGGGGTCCGGCAGGGCATCACCCAGGCCGAGGCCGCCGTCCGGCTGTCGGAGCTGGCCGCCTCCCGCGCCGCCCGCGAACCCCGGACCGTCGCGCCGACCACCGGCCGGATGACCACCTGCTTCTGCCAGCGCTGGGGCTCCATGCACTGGGGCATCGACCTGGCCAACTCCCTCGGCACGCCGATCCACTCGGTGACCGACGGGGTCGTGCTGCGCGCCGGCCGGGCCTCCGGGTACGGCAACGCCGTCTACATCCAGGACGCCGACGGCAACGTGCACATCTACGGGCACATGCGCTACTACGACGTCGAGGCCGGCCAGATCGTGCACGCCGGCGACGAGATCGCGAAGATCGGCAACGAGGGCCAGTCCACCGGCCCGCACCTGCACTACGAGATCCACCGCGGCGGCATGACCGGCCGGCCGATCGACCCCGAGGAGTGGCTCGCCGACCACGGCGTCACCCTGTGACCCGGCGTCGCTCCGCTCCTGGAGCTCTCCCCGCGCTCCGGGAGTGCTGCAGCACCCCCGGAGGCCGCGAACGACCCCAGGAGCGCCCCTCCCGCGGCGGAGCGCGGGCCTAGAGCTTGACCAGCGGGGCGTAGCGCAGGACGAGGCGCTTGGTGCCGCCGGAGCCGAAGTCGACCGTGGCCTGTGCCTTGTCGCCGGCGCCGTTGACCTCGACCACCGTGCCCAGACCGAACGCGTCGTGGCTGACCCGGTCGCCGACCTCGACGGAGATCACCGGCCGGTTGCCGCGGCCGCCGCGCAGGCCGCCCGTCGACAGGCCGGTCGCGGCCACCCGCTGCTGCGCCGACGAGCCGGTGCTCGGCGCCGGCGTCGGGTCGGTGCGCGCCCAGTGCACGGTGTCCGAGGGCAGCTCGTCGAGGAACCGCGACGGCGGGTTGTAGGCCGGCTGTCCCCAGCTGGTGCGCACCGTGGCGCGGGAGAGGAACAGCCGCTGCCGCGCGCGGGTGATGCCGACGTAGGCCAGCCGCCGCTCCTCCTCCAGCTCCCGCGGGTCGCCGAGCGCGCGCAGGTGCGGGAACACGCCGTCCTCGAGGCCGGTGAGGAACACGACCGGGAACTCCAGGCCCTTGGCGGTGTGCAGCGTCATCAGCGTGACGACCCCGGCCTCGTCGCCGGAGACGGGGATCTGGTCGGCGTCGGCCACCAGCGAGACCTGCTCGAGGAAGTCGGTGACCGTGCCGCCGGGGTTGGCCGCCTCGAACTCGGCGGCCACCGAGATGAGCTCGTTGAGGTTGTCGACGCGGCCCTCGTCCTGCGGGTCGGTGCTGGCCTCGAGCTCGGCGAGGTAGCCGGTGCGGTCGAGGATGCTCTCCAGCAGCGCGGCCGGGCCCGAGCCGGTCTCGACCAGCTGCTCGAACTCCTCGAGCAGCGCGACGAACTCCTGGACCGCCTTGAGCGACCGCGGCGCCAGCGTGGTGATCTCCGGGCAGCGGCGCAGCGCCGACGGGAACGCGATCCGCTCGCGGTCGGCAAACTGCTCGATGCAGGACTCGGCCTTGTCGCCGATGCCGCGCTTGGGCGTGTTGATCACCCGGCGGAGGCTGACGACGTCGGCCGGGTTGGCGACCACCCGGAGGTAGGCCAGCGCGTCGCGGACCTCCTTGCGCTCGTAGAAGCGCACCCCGCCGACGACCTTGTAGGGCATGCCGACGCGGATGAACACCTCCTCGAACACGCGGGAGGCGTTGTTGGTCCGGTAGAAGACGGCGATGTCCGCGGGCCGGACCGTGCCGGCGTCGACCAGCGCGTCGATCTGCTCGGCGACCCAGGCGGCCTCGTCGTGCTCGTTCTCGGCGACGTAGCCCTCGATCAGCTCGCCGTCGCCGGCGTCGGTCCACAGGTTCTTGGGACGGCGGCCGGTGTTCTTGGCGATGACGGTGTTGGCCGCCTTGAGGATCCGCTGGGTGGAGCGGTAGTTCTGCTCGAGCAGGATCGTCGTCGCGTCGGGGTAGTCGCGCTCGAACTCGTCGATGTTGCGGATCGTGGCGCCGCGGAAGGCGTAGATCGACTGGTCGGCGTCGCCGACGACGCACAGCTCGGCCGGCGGGACCGGCCCCTCGCCCGTGCCGACCAGCTCGCGGACCAGCACGTACTGCGCGTGGTTGGTGTCCTGGTACTCGTCGACCAGCACGTGCCGGAACCGGCGGCGGTAGTGCTCGGCGACGTCGGGGAAGGCCTGCAGCAGGTTGACCGTCGTCATGATCAGGTCGTCGAAGTCCAGCGCGTGCGCCTCGCGCAGCCGCCGCTGGTAGAGCGTGTAGGCCTCCTTGAGCACCTTCTCCGGCGCCGTCTCGGGGCTGAAGGACTCCTCGTCCACCAGCTCGTTCTTCAGGTTCGACACCTGGGCGGCGAGGCTGCGCCCGGGGTAGCGCTTGGCGTCGAGGTCGAGGTCGCGGGCGACCATCGTCATCAGGCGGACCGAGTCGCCCTGGTCGTAGATCGTGAACGACGACTTCAGGCCGAGCTTCGCCGACTCGGCGCGCAGGATCCGCACGCACATCGAGTGGAAGGTGGACACCCACATCGCCCGGGCGCGCGGCCCGACGAGGTGCGCGACGCGCTCCTTCATCTCGCCGGCGGCCTTGTTGGTGAAGGTGATCGCGAGGACCTCGCCCGGCTGCACCCCGCGGGCCCCGAGCAGGTAGGCGATGCGGTGGGTGAGCACGCGGGTCTTGCCCGACCCGGCACCGGCCACGATGAGCAGCGGGCCGCCCTCGTGGACGACGGCCTGACGCTGGGGACCGTTGAGTCCGGCCAGCATGCGGTCCAGTTCCCGGCCGGCCGAGCCGGGAGCGGAACGCTGGAGCGCGGCGGTTCCGGGGAGGGCCTGCTGCACGCTGCTCATAGCCACACCACTGTAGTTCGGACCGACGACGGACCCGTCCCGCGACGGACGCCCTCGTGACCGCCGGGCGTGCTGTGGCACACTCGGCGACGTGCTGATCGCCACCGTCGGCTTTTACTACGGGCACCGGGTTCCGGTGTCCGTCGCCGCCGGCTGAGCAGCCGCCGCAACGAACGCCCCGGGCCCGAGGAGCCCGGGGCGTTTCTCGTTCCCCGGGGTCCGACGGCCGCTCCCCGCCCCGGAGGAACCCGATGACCGCCACCCTGCCGCCCACCGACGCCGACACCCGCATCGCCGAGCTGCGCGGCGAGATCGACGCCTGCGACGCCGAGCTGATCGCGCTGGTGCAGCGGCGGCTCGCCGTCTCGCAGGAGATCGGTGAGCTGCGCCGCGCCACCGGCGGCACCCGGCTGTCGCTGTCCCGGGAGCAGCAGGTGATCGACCGCTTCCGCACCGCCCTCGGCCCGGACGGCGCCGCGCTCGGGATGCTGCTGCTGCGCCAGGGCCGCGGCCGCGTCTAGACGACGGACCCCCTCGCCCCCCACCGCTCGCACGCTCGCGGCGGGCCCTGCGAGGGCCGCCCTGTCACGTTCCGGGCGACTGCGTCGTCTCCATGGACACCCCACCGGAGAGGACGAGGCCGTGACCGAGACCCGCACCGCCCGCATCCCGCTCGACCCGCCGCGCACGCTGCTCACCCGCCTCGTCGACCGGTACTCGCGCCGCCGCTTCGGCGCGACGCTGGACCCCGCCGCGGCGTTCGGGCACCACCCCCGCCTGCTGCTCACCTACCTGCGCCACGAGCAGTCCCTCGCGAAGTGGGACCGGCTGGACCCGACGCTCAAGTCACTCGCGGTCATGTCGGCGGCGGTGACCGTCGGCTGCTCGTGGTGCGTCGACTTCGGCTACTGGGTCGGGACCGCGCACGAGGGCGTGGACCCGGCCAAGCTGCGCGCCGTCCCCGCCTGGCGGGACAGCGACGCGCTCACCGACCTCGAGCGGCGCGTCGTCGAGTACGCCGAGGCGATGAGCACCACGCCGATGGGCGTCACCGACGAGATGGTCGCCGCGCTGCGCCGCGACCTGGACGACGCCGCCCTGGTCGAGCTCACGATGATGGTCGCCGTGGAGAACAGCCGGGCGCGGGCCAACAGCGCCCTGGGCCTGACCAGCCAGGGCTTCCGGGACCGCTGCGAGCTCCCGGCTCCCGCGTGACCGGCCCGCTGCCGGCGTTCGACGCGCACCGGCGGCTGCTGTTCACCGTCGCCTACCAGATGCTCGGCAGCGTGGCCGACGCCGAGGACGTCGTCCAGGACGCCTGGCTGCGCTGGTCGGCGGCCGACCGCGACGACGTGGCCGACCCGCGCGCCTACCTGGTCCGGGTCACCACCCGGCTGGCGCTGGACCGGCTGGACTCCGCCCGCGCGCGCCGGGAGGCCTACGTCGGCCCGTGGCTGCCCGAGCCGCTGCTCACCGACGAGGCCGCGGACCCGGCCGACGAGGCGGTGCTCGGCGAGGAGGTGTCGCTGGCGCTGCTCGTCGTCCTGGAGAGCCTGTCCCCCGCCGAGCGGGCGGTGTTCGTCCTGCGCGAGGTGTTCGGGCTGCCGGCCGCGGAGGTGGCCGCCGTCCTCGGCCGCTCCGAGGCGGCGGTCCGGCAGCTCGGCCACCGGGCGCGGGAGCACGTGTCCGCCCGCCGCCCGCGGTTCGACGCCGACCGGGCGACCCACCGCGAGGTCACCGAGCGGTTCCTCGCCGCGTGCGCGGGCGGCGACGTCGACGCGCTGCTGGCCGCGCTCGCCCCGGACGCGGTCCTGCTGACCGACGCCGGCGGCCGGGCGAAGGCGGCGCTGCGGCCGATCACCGGCGCGGACAAGGTGGCCCGCTTCCTCGCCGCCGTCATCCCCGGAGGGGTGTCGGTGCCGGGACTGCGGATGGTGCTGACCGAGGTCAACGGCCGGCCCGGGGTGGCGGCGTGGACCGGCGGGGAGCCCCTCGCCGCGGTCTCGCTGGTCGTCACCGACGGCCTGGTCCAGCAGGTCCTCGTGGTGCTCAACCCCGACAAGCTGGCGGGCCTGCGGAGGTGAGGTGCGGGAACGGCCTCCTCACAGGGGCCGGCGCCGAGCCTGCGAGGCGTGGGGGGCGAGGAGGCCCGTCACTTAGGCTCCGGCGGTGACCGCCGTCCCGCCCCGGAAGCCCGCCGAGCACGTCGAGCGCGTCCTGTGCGTGCTCGCCCACCCCGACGACGTCGACTTCGGCAGCGCGGGCACCGTGGCGACCTGGACCGCGGCCGGCACCGAGGTCGTCTACTGCATCGTCACCGACGGCGACGCGGGCGGCTTCGACGAGACCCCGCGCGACCGGATGGGCCCGCTGCGGCGGGAGGAGCAGCGCGCCGCGGCCGCCGCCGTCGGCGTCACCGACGTGCGCTTCCTCGGCTACCCGGACGGCCGGCTGGAGCTGACGCTCGACCTGCGCCGGGACATCAGCCGGGTCATCCGGCAGGTGCGCCCGCAGCGGGTGCTCACCAGCTCCCCGGAGCGCTGGTACGAGCGGGTCGGCGCCAGTCACCCCGACCACATGACCGTGGGCGAGTCGACGCTGCGCGCGGTCTACCCCGACGCCCGCAACCCGTTCGCCTTCCCGGAGCTCCTGGCCGACGAGGGCCTGGAGGCGTGGACGGTGGAGGAGGTGTGGCTGGGCGCCAGCCCGCGGGCCGACCACGCCGTCGACGTGACCGACGTCGTCGAGCTCAAGTTCGCCGCGCTCAAGAGCCACGTGACGCAGGTCAGCCACATCCACGACCTCGAGTCCTTCGTCACGGGCTGGATGGCGCAGACCGCCCGCCGCTTCGGCCTGCCCGACGGCCGCCTGGCCGAGGCCTTCCACGTCGTCCACACGGCGTGACCTCGCGGGTCACAGCAACCTGTTGGTCGCCGCCCACCGGGTGAGCTCGTTGCGGTTGGACAGCTGCAGCTTGCGCAGCACGTTGGACGCGTGGGACTCCACCGTCTTCACCGAGATGAACAGCCGCGAGCCGATCTCCCGGTAGGTGTAGCCGCGCGCCAGCAGCTGCATGACCTCGCGCTCGCGGGCGCTGAGCAGGTCCAGGCCGGGGTCGGTCGCCGGGTCCTCGGCGGGCGCGGCCGACGGCGCGCTCGCGGCGAAGGCGTCGAGCACGAAGCCGGCCAGCCGGGGGCTGAACACGACGTCGCCCTCGGCCACCCGCTGCACCGCCGACACCAGGTCCGGCCCGGAGATGGTCTTGGTGACGTAGCCGCGGGCGCCGGCGCGGATGACCGCGATGACGTCCTCGGCGGCGTCGGACACCGACAGCGCCAGCCAGCGCACGTCGGGCAGCTCGGCGCGCAGCGTCTCCAGCACGGTGCGGCCCCCACCGCCGGGCATGTGCACGTCGAGCAGCACGACGTCGGGGACGGTGGCGCGGATGCCGGCGACGGCGGAGTCGACGTCGGACGCCTCGCCGACCACGGTGACGGCGCCGCCGAGCTCGGCGCGCACGCCGGCGCGGACCATGGCGTGGTCGTCGACGACGAAGACGCGGGGGACGCTCACGCGGCGGCCTCGCGGGGCAGCACGAGCTCGACCTCGGTGCCCTCGCCGGGCGCCGAGCGCACCGTCGCCGTCCCGCCCAGGCGGGTGAGCCGGCCGGACACCGAGTCGCGCAGCCCGCGTCGGTCGGCCGGGACGGCGGACGGGTCGAAGCCGGCGCCGCGGTCGCGGACGAACACCGACACCGACTGCGCGCCCACCTCGGTGTAGAGGTCGGCGGAGGTCACGCCGGCGTGCTTGGCGGCGTTGAGCAGCGCCTCGCGGGTGGCCGCGCCCAGCGCCGCGAGCGCGTCGTCGACCGGGGCGTCGCCGACGACGACCGGGTCCACGGTGAGCGCGTGGTCGCCCTCCACCTCGGCGACCATCTCCGAGACCAGCGCGGACCAGGTGCCGCCGCCGGGCGAGGACGCCGGCTCGTACAGCCAGCTGCGCAGCTCCCGCTCCTGGCTGCGGGCCAGCCGCGCGACGGCCTGCTGGTCACCGGAGTTCCGCTGGATGAGCGCGAGGGTCTGCAGCACCGAGTCGTGCAGGTGCGCGGCGACGGCGGCCCGTTCCTCGGAGCGGATGCGGGCGGTGCGCTCGGACTCGCGGGAGTCCAGCAGCCGCCGCCAGAACGGCGCGGTGGCCAGCACGACGCCGACCAGGATGACCAGGGTGGCCACGAAGCCGTTGCGCGCCGCGGCCAGCTGACCCGTCGTCGCGAGCAGCAGGACCAGGCCGATGGCGGCGAGCGCCGCGCCGCCGGCGAGCACCCAGCGGACGCCGGGCCGGGTCAGCGTGCGGTCGGTGTCCAGCTGCCGCCAGATGACGGCGAGCCCGCCGCCGACCAGCAGCAGCGGGGCGATGAGGTCGTTGTTCCCCCACGTCGCCAGGTTGGTGACCAGCACCATCGCGCCGAGGCCGAAGAAGACCAGGCCGACGGTCTGCCGGCGGCTGGGCCGCGGCGCCGTGCCGGGGGCGACCTCGCCCAGCGGCACGAAGAACCACAGCAGCGCGTAGGCGATGACGCCGATGCCGGTCACCGCCAGCGCGACGAACGCCGCGCGGACGACCAGCGGATCGGTGCGCAGGTGCGCCGCCGTCCCCGCCGCGACGCCGGCGAGCATCCGGCCCTGCCGCGGGCGCACGAGCGGCGGCCGGGTCTCCGCCGGGCGGGTCGCCACGGCGGTGGCGCCCGCGGGAGCCGGCGGGGTCCCGGTGGTCAGCGGGGTCTGCGTGGGCACGCCGACGGGCCCGGCCGGCGGGGCGCCGACCGGCGGCCCGCCCGTGCTGGGCGCCGTCCTCGTCACGGCACCGATCGTCGCACCGCGCGCACCTCCCCCGGTACCGGGAAGCCCCCGGACGGGCAGGACCAGGGTCGGATGGGGGCCTTCCCCGATGTCGCGGCGGGCGCCCGCTCGGCACGCTCTGTGCCATGACCGCCGCCTCCCCTCCTCCCGCCCCACCCTTCGATCCCCCGCCCGCACCACGCCCCACGCTCCGGCGCAGCCGCACCGACAAGGTGCTCGGCGGCGTCGCGGGCGGCCTCGCCGAGTACAGCGGCGTCGACGCGCTGCTGTGGCGCGTCGGCTTCGTCGCCCTGACGCTCGCCGGCGGCACCGGCGTCCTCGTCTACGCGCTGCTCTGGCTGCTCATGCCGCGCGGCCCGCGCCGGGCCGGCGTCGACGGGGCGCCCGCCGAGCCGCCGGCGCCCCGCTCCCCCGTCGCCGGGATGACCGTCGCGGGGCTGCTCATCGTCGTCGGCCTGATGGTCCTGGTGACCCGCTACACCGACCTCGACCTCGGCCCCCGCGGCTTCCTCGCCGGCGCGCTGCTCGTCGTCGGCCTCGGACTGGTCGTCTCGGCGCTGACCCGCGGCCGCACGCCGCGCGGCGGGCTGGTCGCGCTGGGCTCCGTGCTCACCCTGGCGCTGCTGTTCACCTCGTCCGTCCCCGCGTGGGACTCCGACGACCGCGTCGGGCCCGGCGGCGGCGTGGGCGACCGCGACTACCACCCGGCGACCGTCGAGGACGTGCGCCCCGTCTACAGCCTGGGCGCCGGCGACATGGACGTCGACCTCTCCCGCATCGACGTCGACGACGTCGACGAGCCGGTCGAGGTGCGCATCGAGCACGGCGTCGGCGACCTCGATGTCACCGTCCCCGACGACGCCGACGTGCAGGTCGACGTCGAGAACGGCATCGGCGACGCCGAGCTGTTCGACCAGGAGGACGAGGACGGCTACTTCCGCGCACCGGGCGGCGACAGCCGGCCCGAGTTCGTCCTGACCATCGACCACGGGGTCGGCGACCTGGAGGTGTCCCGTGCCTGACTACAGCGAGTTCCCCACCACCCCCACCGGCTGGCAGGAGCGCGCGCTGGCCGCCGACTGGCAGCACACCAGCGCCCTCCCGGTCGAGGCCCCCGCCCCGAAGCGGCGGGTGGACCTGGTCGCGCTGGTCCCGGGCGTCGCATTCGTCGTCCTGGCCCTGGTCTTCCTCGCCGGGGTGACCGTGCCGCTGGGCTTCCTCGCCGACGGCGGGCTGCTGTGGCTGCTGCTGGTCGGCGTGGGCGTGGCGCTGATGGTGAGCGAGCTGCGGAGGGCGCGCCGCAGGCGCGGCTGACGACACGGGGCGGCCGTTCCGGGGGCCCGGGGAGCGAGGAGCTCCCCGGGCCCTCGCCGTGTCCGCGCGTGTCAGCCGGTGACCCGGTCGACGAAGGCCAGCGCCCGGGTCCAGAACAGGTCGGTGGCCTCCGGGTCGTGCTCCGCCGGCAGCGACGGGTCGGTGAACAGGTGCCCCTCCCCCGGGTAGCGGAAGACCTCGAGGGGCGCGCGGGCCGCGGCGACGTCCGCGGCGAACGCCTCGTCCCACTCCGCGGAGCGCTTCGGGTCGTCCGTGGTCCGGTGCAGCTGCGCGGGCAGCCCGGCCGGCCAGCCCGGCGCCCCGAGGACCGCCATCGGCAGTGCCCCGGAGACCAGCAGGACGCCGCCGCACCGGCGCTGTGTGGCCACGTGCTCGGCCATCCCCGCGCCGTTGGAGAAGCCGGCGGCCACGAACCCGTCGGGCAGGTCCCGGACGGCGTCGACCGCGCGGGCCATGAGGGCCGGGAAGCCCACCGTCTCGACGTACGCGCCGGCCTCGGCGTAGTCGTCGAAGACCCGCCCGTCGTACTGGTCGACGACGCGGACCTCGTGGCCGGCGGCCCGCAGCCGGTCCGCGGCGTCGGTGATCCCGGGCCGGACGCCGAGGACGGAGTGGAAGAGCGCGATGGTCGTCACGGACCCACGGTGGCGGGTCCTCGGTGACACCGTCCTGTCACCGACTCCTGCGAGGATCCGCGCCGTGAACCGCACCGACCGGTTGCACGCGCTCACCGAGGAGCTGCGCCGTGCCGGGCCGCGCGGGCGGACGGCGCGGCGGCTGGCGGCGTGGCTGGAGGTGTCCACCCGCACGGTCAAGCGGGACGTGAGCGCGCTGCAGCAGGCCGGCGTCCCGATCTGGGCGACCTCGGGTCCCGGCGGCGGCTACGTGCTCGACGCCGCGGCCACGCTCCCGCCGGTGAACCTGACGCCGGCGCAGGCGGTGGCGGTCGCCGTCGCCCTGGCCGGCGCGGCGGACGCGCCGTTCGCCGCGGACGGCCGCGCGGCGCTGGAGAAGGTGCTCGACGTCCTCGGTCCGCAGGCCCGGGCGGAGGTGGAGCGGCTCGGCGGCCGGGTGTGGGTGCGGGCACCGTCGGCCCGGCGGCCGGACCCGGCGCCGGTGGTGGAGGAGGCGCTGGCCCGGCGCCGCGTCGTCGCGATCACCTACCGGGACCGGGCGGGGACGGCGTCCCGGCGGCGGGTGGAGCCGCACCTGCTGGCCCGCACCGGCGACCGCTGGTACCTCGTGGGCTGGTGCCGGGAGCGGGACGCGCCGCGCTGGTTCCGCTGGGACCGCATCGAGGCCGCCGCCCTGACCACCGAACCCGCCCCCGAGCGGGACGCCGCCGTCTACGGCACTCCCCCACCCGACGCGCACTCCGTCAGGTGACCGTCACTCCCACTCGATGGTGCCCGGCGGCTTGCTCGTCACGTCGAGGACGACGCGGTTGACCTCGGACACCTCGTTGGTGATGCGGGTGGAGATCCGGGCGAGCACGTCGTAGGGCAGCCGGGTCCAGTCGGCGGTCATGGCGTCCTCGCTGGACACCGGGCGCAGCACCACCGGGTGGCCGTACGTGCGCCCGTCGCCCTGGACGCCGACCGAGCGGACGTCGGCCAGCAGCACCACCGGGCACTGCCAGATCTCGGAGTCCAGCTTCGCCGCGCTGAGCTCCTCGCGGGCGATCGCGTCGGCCCGCCGCAGCACGTCGAGCCGGTCCCGGGTCACCTCGCCGACGATGCGGATGCCCAGCCCCGGGCCGGGGAACGGCTGGCGCTGCACGAGCCGGTCGGGCAGGCCGAGCTGCCGGCCCACCTCGCGCACCTCGTCCTTGAACAGCGTCCGCAGCGGCTCGACGAGGGTGAACTGCAGGTCCTCGGGCAGCCCGCCGACGTTGTGGTGGCTCTTGATGTTGGCCGTGCCGGTGCCGCCGCCGGACTCCACGACGTCGGGGTAGAGCGTGCCCTGCACGAGGAAGTCGACGGTCTCGCCGTGCGCCTGCGCGTCGGCGACGACGTCGGTGGCCGCCTGCTCGAACACCCGGATGAACTCGCGGCCGATGATCTTCCGCTTCTCCTCCGGGTCGCTGACGCCGGCCAGCGCGGAGAGGAACTGCCCGCTGGCGTCGACCACCCGCAGGTCGGCGCCGGTGACCTCGGCGAAGTCGCGCTCGATCTGCTCGGTCTCGCCCTGCCGCATGAGGCCGTGGTCGACGTACACGCAGGTGAGCCGGTCGCCGATGGCCCGCTGCACGAGCGCGGCGGCCACGGCGGAGTCGACGCCACCCGACAGCGCGCACAGCGCCCGCCGGTCACCGATCTGCGCCCGGATGGCGGCCACCTGCTCGTCGACGACGTTGCTCATCGTCCAGCTGCGCTCGAGCCCGGCGATGTCGAACAGGAAGTGCTCGAGCACCGTCTGGCCGTGCGCGGTGTGCCGCACCTCGGGGTGGAACTGCACCCCGGCCAGCCGCCGGTCGACGTCCTCGAACGCCGCCACCGGCGCGCCGGTGGAGGTGGCGGTGACGGTGAAGCCGGGCGGCGGCGCGCTGACGGCGTCGCCGTGGCTCATCCACACCGACTGCTCCACCGGCAGGTCGCCGAACAGCCGGCCTTGCGTGGTGACCGTCAGCGGGGTGCCGCCGTACTCGCGGTCGCCGGTGTGCGCGACGGTGCCGCCGAGCGTCTGCGCCATGGCCTGGAAGCCGTAGCAGATGCCGAAGGCGGGCACCCCGCCCTCGAACAGCGCCGGGTCGACCTGCGGCGCGCCCTCGGCGTAGACGCTGGAGGGCCCGCCGGAGAGCACGATCGCCGCCGGCTCCCGCTCGAGGATCTCCTCGACGGGCACCGAGGACGGGACGATCTCGGAGTAGACGCCGGCCTCGCGGATGCGCCGGGCGATGAGCTGGGCGTACTGCGCGCCGAAGTCGACGACCAGGACGGTGGGGAAGTCCATCAGTCGGGTCGACCGCCGATCACCAGGTCCACCCGCTGGAACTCCTTGAGGTCGCGGTAGCCGGTCTTGGCCATCGTGCGGCGCAGCGCGCCGAACAGGTTGGTCCGGCCGTCGGACGTCTCGGCGGGGCCGAGCAGCACCTGCTCGAGCGACCCGGCCGACGGGATCGGCGCCGAGGTGCCGCCGCGCGGCAGCCGCGGGTGCGCGGCCACCGAGTCCCACCAGACGCCGCCGCCGGGGGCCTCCTTCGCCGCCCGCAGCGGCTCGCCGACCTGCACGGCGTCCGCGCCGCAGGCCAGCGCCCGCGCGATCGCGCCGCTGGTCTCGATCCGGCCGTTGGCGATGACGTGCACGTACCGGCCGCCGGTCTCGTCGAGGTAGTCGCGGCGGGCGGCCGCGGCGTCGGCGATCGCGCTGGCCAGCGGCACCCGGATGCCCATGACGGCGTCGCCGGTGGAGAAGCTGTCGGCGCCGACGCCGACGACCACCCCGGCCGCGCCGGTGCGCATGAGGTGCAGCGCCGTCTGGTAGTTCGCCGCGCCGCCGACGATCACCGGGACGTCGAGGTCGGCGATGAACGACTTGAGGTTGAGCGCCGCGCCCTGGGTGGTCACGTGCTCGGCGGAGACGATCGTGCCCTGGATGACCAGCAGGTCGACGCCGGCGGCGAGCACCGCGGGCGCGAGCTGCTCGGTGTGCTGCGGCGAGACGCGCACCGCCGTCGTCACGCCGGCGTCGCGCATCTCCTTGATCCGGGCGGTGATCAGGTCCGGCTTGACCGGCTCGCAGTAGACCTGCTGCAGCAGCGACACCGGCGGCGGCGCCTCCGCACCCGCCTCGCGCAGCTGCCGGTAGACCGGCAGCGGGTCGTCGTAGCGGGTCCACAGCCCCTCGGCGTTGAGCACGCCGAGGCCGCCGGCCCGGCCGACGGCGATCGCCGTCGCCGGGCTGACGACGGCGTCGCTCGGGCTGGTGACCAGCGGGATGTCGAACCGGAAGGCGTCGATCTGCCAGGCCGTGGAGACGTCGTCGACGTCGCGGGTGCGGCGGGACGGGACGATCGAGACCTCGTCCAGGTCGTAGCCGCGGCGGGCGAAGCGGTTGAGGCCGATCTCGACGGTGTCGCGGGCGGGCACGGTCACCGCCCCCGGTAGTTCGGCGCCTCGACGGTCATCTGGATGTCGTGGGGGTGGCTCTCCACGAGACCGGCCGAGGTGATCCGGGTCAGCTGCCCGCGGTCCTGCAGGTCGGCGACGGTGCCGGCACCGGCGTAGCCCATCGACGCGCGCAGGCCGCCGACGAGCTGGTGGGCCACGGTCGCCAGCGCCCCGCGGTAGGGCACCTGGCCCTCGATGCCCTCGGGGACGAGCTTGTCGTCGGAGAGGACGTCGTCGGCGAAGTAGCGGTCGCGGCTGTAGGACTGGTTGCCGCGCTTCTGCATGGCGCCGAGGGACCCCATGCCGCGGTAGGTCTTGAACTGCTTGCCGTTCATGAACACCAGCTCGCCCGGGGCCTCCTCGACCCCGGCGAACAGCCCGCCGATCATGACGGTGTCGGCGCCGGCGACCAGCGCCTTGGCGATGTCCCCGGAGTACTGCAGGCCGCCGTCGGCGATGACCGGGACGCCGGCCGGCCTGCAGGCGAGGCTCGCCTCGTAGATGGCGGTGATCTGCGGGACGCCGACGCCCGCGACCACGCGGGTGGTGCAGATCGAGCCGGGGCCGACGCCGACCTTGACCGCGTCCGCGCCGGCGTCGACCAGCGCCTGCGCGCCGGCGCGGGTGGCGACGTTCCCGCCGACCACCTGGACGCCGCCGTCGCCGCCGAAGTCCTGCCGGACCCGGGCGACCATGTCGAGGACGGCGCGCTGGTGGCCGTGCGCGGTGTCGACGACGACCACGTCGACCCCGGCGTCGACCAGCAGGCCGGCCCGCTTGTAGGCGTCCTCGCCCACGCCGACCGCCGCGGCGACGACGAGCCGGCCGTCGGCGTCCTTGGTGGCGTTCGGGTACTGGTCGCGCTTGACGAAGTCCTTGACGGTGATCAGGCCGCGCAGCCGGCCGGACTCGTCGACGATCGGCAGCTTCTCGATCTTGTGCTGGGACAGCAGCCGCAGCGCGGTGTCGGGGTCGACGCCGACCGGGGCGGTGACCAGCGGCATCTTCGTCATGACGTCGCGCACGAGCCGGTTCTGGTCGGTCTCGAAGCGCATGTCGCGGTTGGTGACGATGCCGACCAGCACGCCCTCGTCGTCGACGACGGGCGCGCCGGAGATGCGGTAGCGGGCCGACAGGGCGTCGACCTCGGCGAGGGTGTTGTCCGGCGAGCAGGTGACCGGGTTGGTGACCATGCCGGCCTCGGAGCGCTTGACCAGGTCGACCTGGCCCGCCTGCTCCTCGGCGGCGAGGTTGCGGTGCAGCACGCCCACGCCGCCGACGCGCGCCATGGCGATCGCCATGCGGGCCTCGGTGACGGTGTCCATCGCGCTGGAGACCAGCGGCACGGCCAGCCGGACGCCCCGGGTGAGGCGGCTGCTGGTGTCGACCTCGGCGGGGACGACGTCGGACTCCCCGGGGATGAGCAGGACGTCGTCGTAGGTCAGGCCGAGCGGGGCGAACTTCGCCGGCAGCTCGGGGATCCGTTCGTCGGGCTGCATGGTGCCGCCACCCTCTCCGTCGGCTTCGCCCCCGGCCGGGCGCGCGGGAACCACTCCCGATCGTAGGCCGGGCGCTCCAGCGCCCGGGACGCCGCCGGGCGCTGGGCGTGGGAACCGTCGGCGCGGGCGGCTACCGTGGTGCCCCGGACGGGCGAGCCCGCGCGTCCGGGCCGGGACGCCCGCGCCGCCAGCACGAGGGAGGAGGCACCCGTGAGTCCCTTCGACGACGCCCCGGGGCCCGACTTCGACTCGCCGTCGGACCCGCCACCGCTGTCGATGGAGGAACGGGCCGGCGTCCTCGACGACCTGGCCGAGCTCGAGGTGTTCCGCACCCTGCTCGAGCCGACGGGGATCAAGGGCATCGTCGTCGACTGCCCGGACTGCGACGAGGAGCACCACGTCGACTGGGCGCTGATGCAGGCCAACCTGCGCCAGCTCCTCGAGGAGGGGCAGACCGGCCGGCACGAGCCGCCGTTCGACCCCGACCCCGACGACTACGTCAGCTGGGACTACGCCAGCGGCTACGCCGACGGGGTGGCCGCGATGGCCGAGCGCGAGGAGCCCGGCTCCGGCGGTACCGGCCGCCACGCCAGGGACGACTAGGCGAGGACGCAGCGAGGGGCCCCTCCGGATGCCGGAGGGGCCCCTCGCTGCGTTCTCGTGCGGATCAGCTCATCATGCCGCGGCGGAAGCCGGTGGCCACGGCCTCGGCGCGGTCCTTCGCGCCGAGCTTGCGGAACAGCCGGCGGGCGTGGGTCTTGATGGTGTCCTCGGACAGGTAGAGCTCCCGGCCGATCTGGGCGTTGCTCTTGCCCTGGCTCATCCCGGTGAGCACCTGCATCTCGCGCATCGACAGCGTGACCGCCGGCGCGGCCTCGCGGACGGGGGTGCTCACCACCCGCGGCCCGGCGCCGTTGAGCGGCGTCGCCCAGGCCGGCACGGGGGCGCCGACGGAGTTCAGCGGCACCGGGGCGGGCGCCGGCTGCGGCGGGCGGCCGTCGGCGCGCAGGCCGACGCGGGACAGGCCGAGGCCCATCTCCAGGGCGCTGGCGTCCCAGCGGAGGTACCCGCGGGCCCCGACGGCGACCGCGGCGCGCACCGTCTCGGCGTCGTCGGGCGCGCCGAGCACGAGCACCGGGACGGTGGGGTGGGTGCGGATGACCTGCGTGGCGACGGTCAGGCCGGTGTCCACCGCGCGCTGCGTGCCGACCAGCAGCACGTCGGGCTGGCGGGTGGCCAGGCGCTGGACGAGGGCGGCGGCGTCCCCGACGACCTCGACCCGGCCCACGAACGGCAGGGCCACCAGGCGCGCGGCGACGTCGTCGCGGACACGACGGCGCTCGTCGTACACCCACACGGTCGTGGCCCCGTGGCCCGGACCGCGCATCCTGTCGTCGATCACGTGGTTCTCCTCGTCTCCCCCGGCCGTGGAGGGCACCCGGGTCCCCACGACCCGGAACGGCTACGGCCTGGAACGACCATGACCGGCGGGAACGGGACACGACACCCGTGATCACCCTGCGGGGGGAGACGCGGACCGGGAAAATGTCCGATCCCCCTGTGTTTGACCCCGGGACCCCTCGGGCACCGGCTCCCGTGCGACCGGACCGCCCCCTCCGGCTCGCACCGAGCCGAGGAGGACCGACATGGCCGACATCCGCCGTCTCCCGACGCCCGTTGCCGAGGTGTGGGACTGGCAGTTGCACGGCGCCTGCCGTGGCGAGAGCACCGCGCTGTTCTTCCACCCCGACGGCGAGCGCGGTCCCGCCCGGGCCCGTCGCCAGGCCGCGGCCAAGGCCGTGTGCGCGAAGTGCCCCGTCGTCGAGGCCTGCCTCAAGCACGCCCTGAGCGTCCGTGAGCCCTACGGCGTCTGGGGCGGCATGAGCGAGGAGGAGCGGGCCCGGCTGATCGCCGCGGAGCCCGCCGCCGTCGCCGCGGGGGTCTAGAGGGAGGACCCCCCTCCCCACCACTCGCAGGCTCGCGGCGGGACCCTGCAGGGGGCCGCACCCGGCACTCGCGAACGAGAGGGCCGGTCCAGCAGACGCTGGACCGGCCCTCTCGTGCTGTGCGGGCCCCGGGACGTCGCCCGGGGCCCGCACCGTTCAGTGGCTGTGGCCGTGGCCGTGCGAGTGGCCGTGGGTGTGGTGCCCGGCCCCCGCGTGCTCGTCCTCCTCCTCCGGCGCCTCGACGACGGCGGAGTCGGTGGTGAGCACCATCGCGGCGATCGACGCGGCGTTGCCCAGCGCGGCCTTGGTGACCTTGACCGGGTCGATGACGCCCTGGGCGGCCAGGTCGCCGTACTCGCCGGTGGCGGCGTTGAAGCCCTGGCCCACGCCGAGGTCGCGGACCTTGCTGACGACGACGCGGCCCTCGAAGCCGGCGTTGTCGGCGATGCGGGCCAGCGGGGCCTCCAGGGCGCGCTTCACGGCACGGGCGCCGGTCAGCTCGTCACCGGTGAGGTCCAGCGCGTCGATCGCGGCGGCGGCGTGCACGAGCGCCGAGCCACCACCGGGGACGACGCCCTCCTCGACCGCGGCCTTGGTGGCGGCGATGGCGTCCTCGATGCGGTGCTTGCGCTCCTTGAGCTCGACCTCGGTGGCCGCGCCGACCCGGATGACGCCGATGCCGCCGGCCAGCTTGGCCAGCCGCTCCTGCAGCTTCTCGCGGTCCCAGTCGGAGTCGGTGGCCTCGATCTCGCGGCGGATCTGGGCGACCCGGTCGGAGATCGCGCCGGCCGTGCCGCCGCCGTCGACGATCGTCGTCGTGTCCTTGGTGACGGTGACGCGGCGGGCGGTGCCGAGCACCTCGAGGCCGACCTGGTCGAGCTTGAGGCCGACGTCCTCGCTGACCACCTGGCCGCCGGTGACGACGGCGAGGTCGGTCATGAACGCCTTGCGACGGTCGCCGAAGTAGGGCGACTTGACCGCGACGACCTTGATCGTCTTGCGGATCGAGTTGACGACGAGGGTGGACAGCGCCTCGCCCTCGACGTCCTCGGCGACGATCAGCAGCGGGCGGGCCCCGTTGCCGAGCACCTTCTCCAGCAGCGGCAGCAGGTCGGCCAGCGCGCTGACCTTGCCCTGGACCAGCAGCACGAGGACGTCGTCGAGGACGGCCTCCATCGCCTCCTGGTCGGTGACGAAGTAGGGCGAGAGGTAGCCCTTGTCGAACTGCACGCCCTCGGTGACGTCGAGGTCGGTGGAGAGGGTGTTGCTCTCCTCGACGGTGATGACGCCGTCCTTGCCGACCTTCTCCATGGCCTCGCCGATCAGGCGGCCGACCTCGGCGTCCTGCGCCGAGATGGTCGCGACGCCGGCGATGGCGTCCTGCTCCTCGACCGGGGTGGCCACCTCGTCGAGAGCGCCCCACACGGCGTCGACGGCGGCGCGCATGCCGCGGCCGAGGCCCATCGGGTTGGCGCCGGCGGCGACGTTGCGCATGCCCTCCTTGACCAGGGCCTGCGCCAGCACGGTCGCGGTGGTGGTGCCGTCACCGGCGACGTCGTTGGTCTTGGTGGCGACGTTCTTGGCCAGCTGGGCGCCGAGGTTCTCGTACGGGTCCTCGAGCTCGACCTCGCGGGCGATGGTGACGCCGTCGTTGGTGATGGTCGGGGCGCCGAACTTCTTGTCGAGGACGACGTTGCGCCCGCGCGGGCCGAGGGTCACCTTGACGGCGTCGGCGAGCTTGTCCACGCCGCGCTCGAGCGCGCGGCGGGCATCCTCGTTGAACTTGATGATCTTGGCCATGGGGCCCTTCCGATCAGATCGCTACGGGGTGAGACGGCGACCGCCCCGGGACCCGGTCATTCGGGTCGCCGGGGCGGTCGCTTCAGGCTGAGCGGGGAAGTGTCGTCACTTCTCCACGACGGCGAGCAGGTCGCGAGCGGAGAGCACCAGGTACTCCTCGCCGGCGTACTTGACCTCGGTGCCGCCGTACTTCGAGTAGATGACGACGTCGCCGACGTTGACGTCGAGCGGCACGCGGTTGCCGTTGTCGTCGATGCGGCCGGGGCCCACGGCGATGACCGTGCCCTCCTGCGGCTTCTCCTTGGCGGTGTCCGGGATGACCAGGCCGGAGGCGGTGGTGGTCTCGGCCTCGTTGGCCTGGACGACGACGCGGTCCTCGAGCGGCTTGATGTTGACCTTGGTAGCGGTCGTCACGAGGTGACGCCCCCTTCGGGATCGAACGGCGGGTGGTCTCTCATGCTGTGGCACGGGGGCCGGGCCTGCCGTCGCGGGGATCAGGCGCCTGCCCGTGTCGGTTGGCACTCTACCCACGAGAGTGCCAGCCCCTCAACCGGGTCGCCGGGTCGGGCGACGCCGCCCTGCGGGAGGCTGGACGCCGTGCCCGACGACGCCGGCCCGGTCGCCCTCCTGCGCACGCCGGAGGGGACCGCGGCGACCGCGCGGGCGGCGGCCCTGCTGGCGGAGGGGGCCGACGTGCTCGCGGGCGTGGCCCGGCTGCGCGCCGAGGTCGGCCCGGAGCTGGCCGGCCCGGCCTGGGAGCTGGCCCGGCTGCGCGCCCGGGCCCGCCCGGTGTTCGGCGCCGACGCCGACCGGCTGTTCCTCACCGCCGACACCCTTGAGCAGGCCGGCCGTCCCGAGCTGGCCGCCCGCCGCGCCGCCCGGCTGCTCGCCGACGGCACCGACTCCGCCGCCGACCTCGGCTGCGCGGCCGGGACCGACACGGTCGCGCTGGCCCGGGCCGGTGCGCGGGTGCTCGCCGTCGACCGCGACCCGGTGGCCCGGGAGCTGACCGCCGCCAACGCCGCGGCACTCGGGGTGGACGACGACGTGTGGGTGGTCGCCGGCGACGTCGTCGACCTGGTGGACGCCGCCCGCGGTGGGGAGGTGGCCGGCTGCGGCGCCGCCGTCCTCGACCCCGCCCGGCGGGGCGGCGGGCGACGGCTGCTCGACCCTGACCGCTGGTCCCCGCCGTGGTCGACGGTCGCCACGCTGCTCGACCGGGTGCCGCGGGCGGTGGTGAAGGTGGCGCCCGGGCTCGACCACGACCGGGTGCCCGAGGGCGTCGAGGCCGAGTGGGTGTCGGTGCGCGGGTCGGTCGTCGAGGCGCTGCTCTGGGGCCGCGGGGTGTCGGAGGTGTGGCGGCGGGCGACCGTCGTCCGGGACGGCGCGGTGCACGAGCTGACCGCGGACGCCGACCCCGGCCCCGCCGACACCGGCCCGGTCCGCGGGTGGCTGCACGAGCCCGACCCCGCCGTCATCCGGTCGGGCCTCGTGTCGCTCGTGGCCGCGGAGCTGGGCGCCACGCTGGTCGACCCGACGATCGCCTACCTGACCTCCGACGCCGCGACCGACTCACCCTGGGTCACCTCCTACCGCGTCGACGAGGTGCTGCCGTTCCACCTCAAGAGGCTGCGGGCGCTGCTGCGGACCCGGGGCGTGGGCCGGGTGGTGGTGAAGAAGCGCGGCTCGGCGATCGAGCCGGAGACCCTCGCGCGACAGCTGCGCGGGCCGGGGAGCGGGACGGCGACCGTCGTCGTCACCCGGGTCGCCGGCACACCCACGGCCCTGGTGTGCGCCATCAACCCGGGTTGACGGGATCCGCTCATCAACCTAGGTTGACGAGCGTGGCGGTCGGACGGGTCGACGTGCCGGGTCCCGAGGACCCGGAGGAGGCGCTGGCTGCCGTCGTCGCCCTGCGCCGGCTCGCGGGCCGGCTCGAGGTGGAGGCGGTGGTCGAGGCGGTCGGCCGGGGCTGGACGTGGGCCCAGGTCGGCGAGGCGCTCGGCATCAGCGCGCAGGCCGCCCACAAGAGGTTCGCCCCCGAGGTCCGCGCGCGGCGCGGGCACCGACCAGGAGGAGAGAGCTGATGGGGATCGCCACCGCGGTGCGGGACCTGCGGACGGTGGAGGCGCTGCTCACCGGTGCCGAGGCCGAGGCACGCGGCAGCGGGGAGGCGACGCCCGGCCCCGAGCACCTCCTGCTCGCGGCCACCGCGCTCCCGGACGGCACGGCCGCCGCCGCGCTCGCCCGGGTCGGGACCGACGCCGAGCGGCTGCGCGCGGCCGTCGAGGCCGCGCACGCCGCCGCGCTCGCGTCGGTCGGGGTCGGCGCCGCGACCGGCGAGCCGGCGCTGCGCGGACCCGCCACCGGCCCGATGCGCTCGACCCCGCAGGCGCAGCAGGTCTTCCGGGCGGCGGTCGCGGCGGCGAAGGCGGCGCGCTCCCCGCTGCGCGGCGCGCACGTCGTCGCCGCGGTGTGCGACCTCGAGCGCGGCACGGTGGTCCGCGCGCTGGCCGACCTCGGCGTCGACCGCGCCCGGCTGCGCGACGCGGCCCGCGCCGTCAGCGGCTGACGACGTCGATCGGCAGCGAGCTATCGGCGCCCAACTCCGGCGCCGACGGCTCCACGCCGGCGGCCACCAGCCGCGAGCCGAGCGCGGCGACCATCGCGCCGTTGTCGGTGCACAGCCGCGGGCTGGGCACCCGCAGCACGATCCCCGCCGTCGCGCAGCGCTCCTCGGCCAGCGCCCGCAGCCGCGAGTTGGCCGCCACTCCCCCGCCCAGCACCAGGTGGTCGACGCCGTGCTCGCGGCAGGCCCGCACCGCCTTGGCGGTCAGCACGTCGGCGACCGCCTCCTGGAACGACGCCGCGACGTCGGCCACCGGCACCGGCTCCCCCGCCTTCCGCCGGGCCTCGACCCACCGGGCGACGGCGGTCTTCAGCCCGGAAAAGCTGAAGTCGTAGGGCGCGTCGCGGGGGCCGGTGAGCCCACGCGGGAAGTCGATCGCCGCCGGGTCGCCCTCGCGCGCGGCCCGGTCGATCGGCGGGCCGCCGGGGAAGGGCAGGCCCAGCACGCGCGCGACCTTGTCGAAGGCCTCGCCGGCGGCGTCGTCGATCGTGCGGCCCAGCGACTGCACCTCCTGGGCGAGGTCGGGCACCAGCAGCAGCGAGCTGTGCCCGCCGGAGACCAGCAGCGCCAGCGACGGCTCGGCGAGGCGGCCGTGCTGCAGCTCGTCGACGGCGACGTGCGCGGCCAGGTGGTTCACCCCGTACAGCGGCTTGTCCAGCGCGAGCGCGTACGCCTTGGCGGCGGCCAGCCCGACCAGCAGGGCGCCGGTGAGCCCGGGCCCGGCGGTGACGGCGACGGCGTCGACGTCGGCGGCGGACACCCCGGCCTCGGCCAGCGCGCGGTGCACCGTCGGGACCATCGCCTCCAGGTGCGCCCGCGAGGCGATCTCCGGCACGACCCCGCCGAAGCGCTCGTGCTCGGCCATCGAGGTGGCCAGCGCGTCGGCGAGCAGCGTGTGCCCGCGGACGACGCCGACGCCGGTCTCGTCGCAGGAGGTCTCGAACCCGATGACCAGCGGCTCGTCAGCCACGGAGCCTCTCCCTCCTCATCACGACCGCGTCGGTGTTGCTCGGCTGGTAGTAGCCGCGCCGCCGGCCGATCTCGGTGAACCCGCGCCGGCGGTAGAGGCCCTGCGCGAGCTCGTTGTCCGCCCGCACCTCGAGCAGCACCACCGGGCTGCGCCGGTCGGCCTCGGCGAGCAGCGCGTCGAGCAGCCGCGCCCCGATCCCCTCGCCCTGCCGGTCGCGCGCGACGCCGATGGTCGCCACGTGCGCCTCGTCGTCGTAGGCGATGAGCCCGGCGTAGCCGACCACGGCCCCCTCGTCCCCGTCGTCCGTGTCGACGGCGACCAGGTAGTGGCGGGTGTCGGTGCGGGCGAGCTCGTCGCGGTACATCGCGCGGGTCCAGGTGTCGGGCGCGAAGAGCTCCTCCTCCAGCGCGAGGACCGCGTCGAGGTCGGCCAGCCGCATCGGCCGCAGCCGCACGCTCACCGGACCTCCTCGCCGGCGCTCGTCGGCCCGACGACCGCCGGTGCTCCGCCCCCGCGCGAGCTCACGAGCCCGCTCACGTGGTGGTCACCGGCTTGAACGACGTCGGCGGGACGGCGTCGGGGCGGCGGAGGTAGAGCGGCACCAGCGGCCCGGCCGACGACGGGTCGTCGAGCAGGGGCGCCGCCGCGCGCAGCAGCCCGGCGGTGGTCACCTCGGCGGGCTCGACCGGCGCGCCCAGCCGGTCGGCGAACCGCGGGTCGCCGACCAGCGGGCCGGGGAGGCCGGCCTCCTCGGGACGGACGACGCCGGGACCGTCCACCCGCGCGCCGGCGTCGTCGTAGGCGGCCCAGTAGACCTCCCTGCGGCGGGCGTCGGTGACCACGGTGCGGCGCCCGGAGCCGACCGCGTCCAGCGAGCAGACCCCGACCGCGGGGACGCCGCGGGCGTCGGCGAGCGCGGCGGCGGTGACGACGCCGACCCGCAGGCCGGTGAAGGGCCCGGGGCCGAGGCCCGTGACGACGGCGCCAACATCGGCGAGGGTCAGCCCGGCCGCGGCCAGCGCCTCGCGGACGGCGGGGACGAGCAGCTCGGCGTGCCGGTTGCCCGAGGGCACCGCCCGCTCGGCGAGCACCTCGACGGCGCCGGCCGTGCGGCGGGCGACCCCGGCGACGAGGGTGGGGGTCGCGGTGTCGAGGGCGAGGACGAGCACGGCTCGCCAGGTTAGACCGACGGCTCGTACACGACCTCGGGGCCGTCGACCCCGTCGACCTGCTCCCCCACCTCGAGGGAGCCGAACGGGAGCGCGACCGCCCGCGACGCCGCGTTGCCCGGCGCGGTGCACACCCGGGCGACCGCGACGCCCGGCGCGCGCCGCGCCCGGTCCAGCAGCAGGGCCAGGGCCGCCCGCGCGCAGCCGCGGCGCCGGTGCTCCGGCAGCACGGCGTAGCCGATCTCCACCGTCCCGCGGGCGTCGGGCGGGCCGTGGAAGCCGGCGCGGCCGACGGCCGGGCCGCGGGCGACGTCCCGGACGACGCCGGTCACCCACGCGGCGGCCGACGGGTCGGCGGTCACCTGCGCGGCCCGCATCCGCCACACCGGCGCCTACTCCGGGGCCGCGAACGCCGGCGGCAGCGGGACCGGCGCCGGGGTGGTGTCGCCGTCGGCGAGGGCCGCGAGCACCGGGCCGCTCAGCGCCGGCACCTCGACCCGCGGCGTCACGGCGACCGATCCGGACAGCTCCCGCGACGTCCGTCCACACCCGCACGGTGCCCGGGGCGGGACGGGCAGGAGCAGGTCCGAGGACCGCCCGTCGGCGTGGGGTCGCCGGTCAGCAGGCGAACTCCTGGTCCTCCGGGACCACCGTCCAGAGGTCCTCACCCGCGTAGTCGGTGTAGAGGTTGGCGATGTACGGGCCACTGGAGGTGTACCTGCCGACCCGCGCGGTGTGGCCGTCGGACCAGACGATCGTGAAGGCCATGACGTACGTGCTGCCGTCGAAGGTGCACGACTTGCCCGTCAGGCTCACCCAGGAGTCGACCTGCGGCTGCGGCGCGGGAGCCGGGGCGGGAGCGGGAGCCGGTGCGGGGGCGGGGGCCGGCGTCGACGCCGGGCGGGAGGGCGTCGCCGCAGCGCCCGAGGAGCCCCGCGCCGGCTGCGGCGGGGCGGTCTGCCGCGAGGCACCCGTTGCGGCCTCGCCGGCCGCCTGCTCGGCTGCGACCTGCTCGGCTGCAACGTGCTCGGCGGCCACCTGCTCGGCGGCGACGCGCTCCGCCTCACGGACGGCGGCAGCGGCGGCCTCCTGCTCCACGGCGAGGCCGTTGACGGTCGTCGGGGCGGTCGCCGGCGCGGACGGGGTGACCGTCGCGGCGTGCGCGGCGGCGCCGACACCGGCGTCCGCGCAGCCCGCGGTGAGCGTGACGAGCCCGGCGGCGACGGCGGCGGTCGTGACCCGGCGCAGGAGGCGGCGGCCCGCTGCACCCGGATCGCACCCGGCGGGCGCGCCGGTCGTCGAGGCGCCGCGGCCGGCGGAGGGAACGGAGGTCGTGGACACGGGGAGCACGTCCGCTCATCGGCAGGGTGCGGCCGCGACTGAAATCCGCCCGATCCCGATCCGGGAAGGGTCCTCAGCCGTCGAGGCGCGCCTCCCAGCCGGGGCCGTGCGGGACCAGCACCGCGGTGCGGACGTCGTCGTCACGGCGGTCCAGCCGGACCTCGAGGTGCTCGTCGGCCAGCCGCTCGACCAGCCCGGCGCCCCACTCGACCACCGTCACCGACTCCTCGGTGGAGGCGTCGAGGTCGAGGTCGTCGACGTCGGCCACGCTGCCGAGCCGGTAGGCGTCCACGTGCACCAGCGGGAGCCGCCCGCCGCGGTGCACGCGGGCAATGACGAAGGTGGGCGAGGTGACCGGCTCGGTCACCCCGAGCGCGGCGCCGAGGCCCTGGGTGAGCGCGGTCTTGCCCGCCCCCAGCGGGCCGGTGAGGACGACGAGGTCGCCCGGCCGCACCACCGCGGCGAGCGCCGCGCCCAGCGCCCGGGTGTCCTCGGGGGTGGGCAGCTCGTGCTCGCGCCTCATGGGGCCAGGCTCCGCGCCACCGAGGTGAGGTCCTCGAGCAGCCCCGCCCGCGGCGCCCCGGCCGGGCCGAACCGGATCGCCGCCGACGGGTGGTAGGTCGCCCAGACCGCGCGGCCGCCGACGTCGTGCGGGCGGCCGCGGGCCTCGGCGAGCACGGTCCGCGGCCCGAGGAACCACTTGGCCGACGACAGCCCGAGCGCCACGACGACGGGCGGGTCGAGCAGCTCGAGCTGGCGGCGCAGCCAGCCGCTGCAGCGGGCCACCTCGGAGGTCTTCGGCGTCCGGTTCCCGGGCGGCCGGCACTTCACGATGTTCAGCACCGCGGCCTCGGCGCGGTCCAGCCCCGCCTCGGCGAGCAGCAGGTCCAGCAGCTGCCCCGACTTCCCGACGAAGGGCCGGCCGGTCTCGTCCTCGTTGGCGCCGGGCGCCTCCCCGACCAGCGCGAACCGGGCCCGGCCGCGCACCGGCGGGTCCCCGACGACGACGTGCTGCCGGGTGGCGGCCAGCTCGGGGCAGGCGACGCAGGGGGTGGCGGCCGCGGCGAGCTCCGGCCAGCCGGCGGCCGCGGCGGCGGTGCGCGCGACCTCCTCGGCCATCGCCCGGGTCTCGGCGTCGAACCGGGGCGGACGGGAGGCGGCCACGCGCCGACCCTACGGGGGCCGCTGCGGCCGGGCCTCCGGGCTTCCCTCCGCGGCCCGGGAGCCTCACCCTGTGCTCGGGACCCCGCGCCGGGAGGAGCCGCCATGACGCCGCAACCGGACGTGTACGACGTCGCCTGCCTCGCCGGCGGGACGCAGCGGGTGGTCGACACCGCGCTGGTCGCCCTGGTGGTCACCGGCCGGGTGCGCGCCGTCGCCCCGGGCGAGCTGCAGGTGGTCTCCCCGCGGCGCCGGCACCCGGTCGAGGCCGCGGTCCTCGACGCCGTCGGGGCGCGGGGCCGCCGCTCGGTGGAGACCGTGCGCTGGCGTGCGCTCGGCGACGACCGGGTGACCGAGGTCGTGCGGCGGCTGCGGCACGAGGGGCTGCTCGGCCGGCTGCTCGGCCCGACCGCCGCGGGCCGGCGGCTGCTGCGGGACGCGCGGGCCGGCGACGGCGACCCGGTGCGGCGGGTGGCGCTCGACGGCGTGCAGCGGCTTCCCGACCCGGCGCTGCGGGCGGCGGTGGTGGCGCCCCCGCGCCGCCCGGTCGTGCCCGGCGCCGGGACGCCGTGGGAGCTGACCTTCGCCGACGGCTGCGAGGCCGCCCACCGCACCCGCGAGGAGCTGATGGGCCGCCTGTACGACGCCCGCGGCTGAGGGCTCAGTCCCGCACGGGCACCCCGGCGGCGACGCGGCGCAGCAGGCCGGACAGCGCCCGGGTGACCTCCTCGGGCCGCTCCAGCGGGACCAGGTGCCCGGCGTCCGGCACGACGACGTACTCGACCATCGGGCCCTCGCCGCCCAGCAGCTCCACGAGGGTGTCGCTGTGCGCCTTCGGGATCATCTTGTCCGCGTCACCGGTGAGCACCAGCGTCGGCACGCTGCGCAGCGGCTGCAGCGCGCCGGTCTCGTCGAGGCCGGCCAGCGCCGGGTAGAACTCCGCGATCACGTCGACCGGCGTGCCGCCGATCATCGCGTCCACGTAGCGGCCCAGCCGCGGGTCGACGTCGGTGGAGGAGAACGACAGCGACCAGGTGGCCGCGGAGACGACGTCGGCGGCCAGCCGGCGGGTGCGCTCGGCGAACGCCGGCCGGCGGCGCATCGTCCAGGCCGCGACCGGCAGCACCGCGGCACGCAGGCGGGTGAGGAACTCGGGCAGGCCGAAGTCGAGGTCGGCCAGGTTGCCGCTCGACGTCGACACCAGGGCCGCGCCGACGACCTTGGTGCCGAACAGCTCCGGGTGCAGTTCGGCCAGGCCCATGACGGTCATGCCGCCCATGGAGTGGCCGACGAGCACGACCGGACCCTCGGGCACCCGGGTCTCGACGACGGCGGCGAGGTCGCGGGCCAGCTGCTCGATCGTCGAGTTCTCGGCCGGGCCCCGGGTGGAGCCCCCGTGGCCGCGCTGGTCGTAGAACACCAGCCGGGCCGCGGGGCGGTGCCCGTTGGCGGTGGCCAGCTGCGCGCCCAGCGACCGCCGCTGGAACGTCCACGACGCCATCGACAGCGTGTAGCCGTGCACGAAGACGACGGTCAGCGGCGCGTCGAGCGGGCCGACCTCCTCCACCGCCAGCAGCACGCCGTCGTCGGCCTGGACCAGCGCGGTGCGGTCGGCCCGGCGGGAGGCCGGGCCGAGCGGGTCGTCCTCCCGCAGCTCGGCGGCGGTGGCGCCCTCCGGCAGCGCCCCGGCGGGGCTCAGCCGCTCCGCGCGCACCCGCCGGGTGGCGATCCGGGCGACGGCCACGCCGACGGCGGTGGTCGCCGCCGCCAGGCCGACGACGGCCCCGGCGACCCCGGCAGCCGGGTGCCGCTCCAGCGCCCCGGCGACACCGGACCGCGCCGGGGCGGCCGCGCGCCGCACCGGTCCCCTGCTGCGTGCCATCAGACCGCCCCCGCGGACCCGACGTGCCGGCGGGTGAACCGTCCGCCGACCCGGGTGACCAGCTCGTAGTGGATGGTGTCGACCGCGTCGGCCCACTGCTGCGCGGTGGGCTCGCCCCGGTCGCCGGGACCCCAGAGGACCACCTCGTCACCCGGCGCCACGGCGGCGTCGCCGACGTCGAGCACGAACTGGTCCATGCACACCCGCCCGGCGATGGTGCGCTGGGCGCCGCCGGCGAGCACCGGCGCCCGGTTGCCCGCCGCCCGCGGCACCCCGTCGGCGTACCCGACCGGCACGAGCGCGAGCGTGGTCTCGGTCACCGGCGAGTAGGTGTGGCCGTAGGAGACCCCGACGCCCGCGGGCACCCGCTTGGTCAGCGCGACCCGCGCGCGCACGGTCATCGCGGGCCGCAGGCCGTGGACCGCCGGGTCGCCGCCGAGCGGGTCCAGGCCGTAGAGGGCGACGCCGGGTCGGACCATGTCGTACCAGGTGTCCGGCAGCGCCACGGTGGCCGCGGAGTTGGCCAGGTGCCGGCGCCCGTCCAGCCCGGCCCCGCGGGCGAGGTCCACGGCCTCGTCGAACACCCGCACCTGGGCGCCGATCGTCGGGTGGGTCGGCGCGTCGGCGTAGGCCATGTGGCTCCACAGCCCCACGACCTCGACCTCGCCGTCGGCCTGCGCGCGGGCGGCCGCGGCGACCAGGCCCGGCCAGTCGGCCGTCGTGGCGCCCTCGCGGGACAGGCCGGTGTCGGCGAACAGGTGCAGCCGCGCGGCCCGGCCGGTGGCGCGGGCGGCGGCGACCACCTCGGCCAGCCCCCACTCCGCGTTCACCGACAGCTCGACGTCGGCCTCCAGCGCCGGGGCGAAGTCGGTGCCGGGGGTGTGCAGCCAGGCCAGCAGCGGCGCGGTCACCCCCGCGGCACGCAGCGCCAGCGCCTCCTCGAGCACGGCGACGCCGAGCGCGTCGGCACCACCGGCCAGCACCGCCCGGGCCGCGGGCACCAGCCCGTGCCCGTATCCGTCGGCCTTGACCACCGCCATCAGCGGCCGGCCGACCCGCTCGCGCAGCACGGCGGTGTTCGCCGCGATCGCGTCGAGGTCGACGACCACCTCGGCCCGGGGTTCGCTCACACCCCCGAGTCTCGCAGGCCGGTGCCGCGCACCCGGCCCACCGTCTCGGAGAGCCGCCGCACCAGGTCGCCGGCGACCAGCGGCCCGGTCTCGGCGGCGACCTGACCGGCGCGGCCGTGCAGGTGAGCGGCCGCCGCCGCGGTCTCCGCGGCCGGGGTGCCGGTGGCCAGCAGGGCGCCGAGGATCCCCGAGAGCACGTCCCCGGTGCCGGCGGTGGCCATCTCCGGGGTGCCGGTGCCGTTGACGAACGCGGTCCCGCCCGGGTCCGCGACGACGGTGGCGCTGCCCTTGAGCAGCACGACCGCGCCGAGGTCCGCGGCCAGCCGGCGGGCGCTGCCGACCCGGTCGGCGCCGACCGCGACGCCGAAGCGCTCGAACTCGCGGTCGTGCGGGGTGAGCACGGTGGGCGCGGCCCGGCGGCGGACGAGGTCCGGCTCGCGGGCGGCCATCGTCAGCGCGTCGGCGTCGACCACCACCGGCAGGTCGGTGGCCAGCACCTCGGCGAGCACGCTGCGGGCGTCGTCGTCGGTGCCCGTGCCGGGGCCGACCACCCAGGCCTGCACGCGGCCGGCGTCGCCGGGGCGGCCCGCGGTGACGATCGCCTCGGGCCAGGCGGCGCGCACGCCCTCGGCCGCGGTGCCCGCGTAGCGGACCAGCCCCGGCCGGGTGCGCAGCGCCGCCCCGGTGCACAGCACCCCGGCGCCGGGGTAGGTGGCCGAGCCGGCCACGATCCCGACGACGCCGCGGGAGTACTTGTCGTCGACGTCGCCGGGCGGCTGCAGGTGCGCGGCGACGTCGTCGTCGGTGAGCTGGTGCGCCCGCGCCGGGGCCAGGTGCGGGCCCAGGCCGATGTCGACCAGGTGCACCGTGCCCGCGTACCCGCGGCCCTCGCCGACGACGAGCCCGGGCTTCACCGCGCCGAAGGTGACCGTGTGGACGGCGGCGAACGCGGCGCCCTCGACCGCGCCGGTGTCGGCGTCCACACCGCTCGGCACGTCGACGGCGACGGTGGTGCCCGGCCCGGTGGCGGCGCGGTCGGCCAGCCGGGCGGCGTCCGGCCGCAGCCCGCCGCGGCCGCCGATGCCGACGATCCCGTCGAGGACGAGGTCGGCGCGGTCCAGCCCGTCGGGCCCGTCCGGGCCGGTCACCCGCCCGCCGGCGCGGCGCAGCGCCGCCAGCCCGGCGGGGTGGGCGCGGTCCGGGGCGAGCAGCACGGCGGTCACCCGGGCGCCGCGGGCGGCCAGCCGCGCGCCGGCGAACAGCGCGTCGCCGCCGTTGTTGCCGCCGCCGGCGAGGACGGTGACCCGCGCGCCGGGCGCCCGGCCGAGCAGCCGCAGGCAGACGGTGGCCAGGCCGGTCGCCGCCCGCTGCATGAGCGCGCCCTCGCGGGTGCGGGCCAGCAGCACGTCCTCGGCGGCGCGGACCTCCGCGACGGTGGACAGCCCGATCACGGCGCCCCCTCCCGCCCGGCCCCGCCCTCGGCGACGACCACGGCCGACGCGATGCCGCCGTCGTGGCTGAGCGAGAGGTGCCAGCTGCTGATGCCGAGGTCCGCGGCCCGCTTCGCGACCGTGCCGCGCACCTCCAGGTGCGGGCGGCCGCGCTCGCCGACCATGACCTCGACGTCGTGCCAGTGCAGCGAACCGGGCGCGCCGAGGGACTTGGCGACCGCCTCCTTGGCGGCGAACCGCGCGGCCAGCGACTCCGCGGTGCGGGGGCTGCCGGACGGCGTCGTCTGCTCGTCCGCGGTGAACAGCCGGTCCCGCAGCCCGGGGGTGCGCTCCAGCGACTCGGCGAAACGGGTCACGGGGACCACGTCGATCCCGACCCCGACGATCACCGGGCCAGTCTGCCGTGCGCCCGCCGGACGCGCCGTCCTGGCTCACCGCCACGCGTCCTGGCTCACCGCCGACGGCGAGCCAGGACGCAGCACGATCAGCTCACCTGATCGTGCACGAGCTCACTCGACGGTGACGCTCTTGGCCAGGTTGCGGGGCTGGTCGACGTCGAAGCCGCGGGTGTCGGCGATCTCGCAGGCGAGGATCTGCAGCGGCACCGTGGTCACCACCGGGGCGAGCAGGGTGGGCGTGCGCGGCACCCGGATGAGGTGGTCGGCGTAGGGGACGACGTCGTCGTCGCCCTCCTCGGCGATGACGATGGTGCGCGCCCCGCGGGCCCGGATCTCCTGGATGTTGGAGACGACCTTGCCGTGCAGCACGCTGCGCCCGGCCGGCGACGGCGCGATGACCACCACCGGCGTGCCCTCGTCGATGACCGCGATCGGGCCGTGCTTGAGCTCGCCGGCGGCGAAGCCCTCGGCGTGGATGTAGGCCAGCTCCTTGAGCTTGAGCGCGCCCTCCAGCGCCACCGGGAAGCCCACGTGGCGGCCGAGGAACAGGACCGTGTCCGCGTCGGCCAGCGACCGGCCCAGCTCCCGCACCGGCTCCATCTGGGTCAGCACCTGCTCGACCGCCTCGGGCAGCCGCTGCAGCTGCTGGACGATCGAGCCGACCTCGTCGGCGTACTTGATCCCGCGCACCTGGGCGAGGAACAGCCCGACCAGGTAGCAGGCGACGATCTGCGCCAGGAACGCCTTGGTCGAGGCGACGGCGATCTCCGGGCCGGCGTGGGTGTACAGCACGGCGTCGGACTCGCGCGGGATCGTCGAGCCGTTGACGTTGCAGATGGCCAGCACGCGGGCCTTCTGCTCCTTGGCGTGCCGCAGCGCCATGAGGGTGTCCATCGTCTCGCCGGACTGGCTGATGACGACGACCAGCGTGGAGCGGTCGAGCACCGGGTCGCGGTAGCGGAACTCGCTGGCCACCTCGACCTCGACCGGGATGCGGGTCCAGTGCTCGATGGCGTACTTGGCGATCAGCCCGGCGTGGTAGCTGGTGCCGCAGGAGACGACGAAGACCTTGTCGACGTCGCGCAGGTCCTGGTCGGACAGCCGCACCTCGTCGAGGAGCAGCTCGCCGTCGTCGCCGAGGCGCCCGCGCAGGGTGTCGGCGACCGCCTGCGGCTGCTCGGCGATCTCCTTGAGCATGAACCAGTCGTGGCCGCCCTTCTCCGCGGCCGCGGCGTCCCAGTCGACGGTGTAGGCGGCGGGCTCGGCGGGCGCGCCCTCGAAGTCGGTGACGGTCAGGCCGCGGGTGCGGTCCATCTCGACGACCTGGTCCTGGCCGAGCTCGCGGGCCTCGCGGGTGTGCGCGATGAACGCCGCGACGTCGGAGCCGAGGAAGTACTCGCCGTCGCCGACGCCGACCACCAGCGGGCTGTTGCGGCGGGAGGCCACCAGCGTGTCGGGCTCGTCGGCGTGCGCCGCGACGAGGGTGAACGCGCCCTCCAGCCGGCGGCTGACCAGGCGCATCGCCTCGGCGAACCGGCCCGGGCCCGCGGGCAGCTCCGCGTAGGCGGCGGCCAGCAGGTGCGCCACGACCTCGGTGTCGGTCTCCGAGCGCATCTCGGCGCCGGCGGCCTCGCACTCGGCGCGCAGGTGCGCGAAGTTCTCGATGATCCCGTTGTGGATGACCGCGACCCGGCCGTCGGCCGACAGGTGCGGGTGGGCGTTGCGGTCGGTCGGGCCGCCGTGCGTGGCCCAGCGGGTGTGCCCGATGCCCAGCGTCGACTCCGGCAGCGGGTCGTCGGCCAGGACCTTCTCCAGGTTGGCCAGCTTGCCCGCCTTCTTGGCCGACGCCAGCTCCCCGGAGCCGTCGCCGTCCACCCGGACGGCCACGCCCGCGGAGTCGTATCCGCGGTACTCGAGCCGGCGCAGGCCCTCCAGGACGACGTCCAGGGCGTTCTGGGGGCCGACGTAACCCACGATGCCGCACATGTGTATCGAGGCTACCGGGGAAGGGGGACCGATCCGTCCCCCTGCGGTGTGAGACGCGGAGCCCGTCCCACCCGCCCCACCGGGCCGGTCAGGACCAGGGCGTCACCGGGCGCGGGCGGGGCACGCCGTCGACGGCCACGTCGAAGCGCTCGTCGAAGAAGCACAGCAGCCCGCGCAGCCCGGCCGCGTCGGGCAGCGGGTCCCGGTAGCTCCACACCGCGTCCGGGACCAGCCCGTCGCCGGTCCGCACCGACCAGTACTCCGCCTGGCCCTTGTACGCGCACCAGGTGCGCGTCTCGCTGGGCACCAGGTCGGCGACGACGTCCTCGGCCGGCAGGTACCAGCGCACCGGCAGCAGGGTCTCGAACACCAGCCGCGGCCGGGAGGAGGCCGCCAGCAGCTCCCCGCCGGCCGACACCCGCACCGACCGCGACCCGGCCCGGACGTCGACCCGGTGGAACGGGTCGCGCGGGTGCCCGTGCAGCGGCTCGTCCTCCTCGTACCAGGCGTCGCAGCCGCCGAAGTCCAGGACGACGTAGCCGGCCAGCGCCGGGTCCGCCGGGCAGAACCCCTCGACGACGCGGTCGCTGCCCGGTACCCGCACCGCCACCGGCTCCCCCGGCGTGCTGCGCACGGAGAACGGGACCCGGGGGTCGAGCACGCGCAGCTCGGTCACGTCGGGGACGGCGAAGCCGGTGCCCGCCGGGACGTCCGGGGGCGGGGCCGGGGCGGGCGCGAGGGTCCCGCGCAGGTCCTCGCGCGGGACGGCGTACGCGGGCACCACCCGCCGCGGCTCCCACACGAGCAGCGCCCGGTCGGTGAGCGCGACGACGACGCCGTCGGCCTCGGCCCGCACCCGCTTGGCGGTGGGCTCGTACCGGAGCCGGCCGACGGCCCCGCCGACCAGGTCGCGCATCCGCACGGTCATCGCGTCCTCCCGCCGGGCCGGTGGGCGCCATGCTCGTCCCGGGGCGGCGCCCCGGTCCAGCCCGGCGGTCAGTCGACGGCGGCGACGACCGCGGCCAGCCGGGAGGCGATCGCGTCGGCGAGCTCCTGGGTGGGCGCCTCGACCATCACGCGCACGAGCTGCTCGGTGCCGGAGGGCCGCAGCAGCACCCGGCCGTCGTCCCCGAGCTCGGCCTCGGCGGCGTTGACCGCGCCGCCCACGGCCTCGCTCTCCACGACCCGGATGCGGTCGCGGACCGGGACGTTGACCAGGGTCTGCGGGAGCCGGCGCACCACCGAGGCCAGCTCGGCGAGCGAGGCGCCGGTGGCGGCCATGCGGGACAGGAGCGACAGGCCGGTGAGCAGGCCGTCGCCGGTGGTGGCGTGGTCGAGGAAGACCAGGTGGCCGCTCTGCTCCCCGCCGAGGCTGAGCCCCTGCTCGCGCAGCGCCTCGAGGACGTAGCGGTCGCCGACGGCGGTGGTGTGCACCGCGATGCCGGCGTCGCGCATCGTGTGGTGGAAGCCGAGGTTGCTCATCACCGTGGCGACGACCGTGTCCCGGGCCAGCTCGCCGCGCTCCTTGAGCGCCAGCGCGCAGACGGCGAGGATCGCGTCGCCGTCGACCACCCGCCCGTCGGCGGTGACCGCGAGGCAGCGGTCGGCGTCGCCGTCGTGCGCGATGCCGAGGTCCGCGCCGGTCTCGCGGACGGCGTCGGTCAGCGGGCCCAGGTGGGTGGAGCCGATGCCGTCGTTGATGTTCCAGCCGTCGGGCTCGCCGCCGATGACGGTGACCTCGGCGCCGGCGCGGCGGTAGACGTCGGGGGCGACGGTGGCGGCCGAGCCGTGCGCGCAGTCGACGACCAGGCGCAGTCCGGACACCGACGCCGGGAGCGTCGACAGCAGGTGCTCGGCGTAGTCCTCGACGGCGCTGGGCAGGTCGCGGACCCGGCCGATGTCGGCACCGGTCGGGCGGTGGCCGTCGGTGCTCCGGCGGGAGGTGGCGAGGGTGCTCTCGATCGCCGCCTCGACCGCGTCGGGCAGCTTGTGGCCGCCGCGGCTGAACAGCTTGATGCCGTTGTCGGGCATCGGGTTGTGGCTCGCCGAGATCATGACGCCGAGGTCGGCGCCGGTCTCGGCGGTGAGGAACGCGACGGCCGGGGTGGGGAGCACGCCCACGCGCAGCACCTCCGCACCCGCGCTCGCGAGGCCCGCCACGACGGCGGCCTCGAGCATCTCCCCGCTGGCGCGGGGGTCACGCCCGACGACCGCGACGGGACGCGAGGTCCCGTCGCGGTCGGCGAGCACGTTGGCGGCGGCACGCGCCACCGACAGGGCCAACTCCGGCGTGAGGTCGGCGTTGGCCCGACCCCGGACGCCGTCGGTCCCGAAGAGGCGACCCACGGCGGTGCCGGTCAGCGCTTCGAGTACTGAGGAGCCTTGCGGGCCTTCTTGAGGCCGTACTTCTTGCGCTCCTTGACCCGCGCGTCGCGGGTGAGGAAGCCGGCCTTCTTGAGGGCCGGGCGGTCCTCGGCCTCGACCTCGATGAGGGCGCGGGCGATCGCCAGGCGCAGCGCGCCGGCCTGGCCGGTGACGCCGCCGCCCTTGAGGATGCCGACGACGTCGTACTGCTCGGCCTTCTCCAGGGTCACGAACGGCTCGCGGATGAGCTGCTGGTGCACCTTGTTCGGGAAGTACTGCTCGAGGCTGCGGCCGTTGAGGCGGAACTGGCCGGTGCCGGGCACGAGGCGCACCCGGACGACGGCCTCCTTGCGCCGGCCGACGGTCTGGACCGGGCGCCCCTCGGCGTCGGTCACGGTGAGGGGGGAGGTCACTGGGCCACCTGCTTGATCTCGAACGTCTGGGGCTGCTGGGCGGCGTGCGGGTGCTCGGGGCCCGCGTACACCTTCAGCTTCTTGATCATCTGCCGGCCGAGGCTGTTGTGCGGCAGCATGCCCTTCACCGCGCGCTCGACGACGCGGTCGGGGTGGGTGCGCAGCTGGTCGCCGACGTTGATCGCGCGCAGGCCGCCCGGGTAGCCGGAGTGCCGGTAGGCGGTCTTCTGGTCGCGCTTGGAGCCGGTGAGGGCGATCTTGTTCGCGTTCACGACGACGACGAAGTCACCGACGTCGACGTGCGGGGCGAACTGGGGCTTGTGCTTGCCGCGCAGCAGGGTCGCGACCTGGCTGGCGAGTCGACCGAGCACCACGTCGGTGGCGTCGATGACGTGCCAGGCGCGGGTGACCTCGCCGGGCTTGGGTGAGTACGTGCGCACGGCGCTCGTGTCCTCCGTCGTCGTCGGGGTGGCTGGTGGGATCGCCTCACCGAGGACGGGAGACGCCGACGGCGCGCGCGCACCAGCCGGCGGCCGCGCACCAGCCGACGACGATACCAGCCGGATGACGTGCTGGAACGGCCCCGTCAGGGACGGGGTCCTCCCTCAGCCGGTGCCGAGGTCGCGCTGGGCCGGCAGCACCGCCCCGGCCACCGCGGCGCCCAGCCGCCGTCCCCGTGTCCCCGTCACGGGCGGGAGCCGAGGGCGGCGTCTGCGCAGGTCGCACACCCGGGGACGCAGGCGCCCGCCCGGTCGGGGGTCAGCCGACCCGGCGCAGCAGCCCGGTCTCGACGTCGTAGACGGTGCCGCAGATCTCCTTGGACAGCAGGAACGGGCTCTCCCGCAGCAGCCGGATCGACTCGCGGACGTCCTCGTCGACGTCGGTGAACGCGCGCGCGGGCCACGGCGGCCGGACGCCGGTGGCCTGCTCGACCAGGTCGGCGAACGAGGCGTCGTCGGTCTTCTGCAGGCCGCAGTCGGTGTGGTGCACCAGCACGATCTCGCGCGTGCCGAGCACGTGCTGGGAGATGGTCAGCGAGCGGATGGTGTCCTCGGTGACCACGCCGCCGGCGTTGCGGATGACGTGCGCGTCGCCCACGGCCAGGCCGAGCAGCGGGAACAGCGGCATGCGCGAGTCCATGCAGGCGACGACGGCGACCCTGCGCGCCGGGGCCACCGGCAGCCCGCCCCGGAAGTCGCGGGCCCACTCCTCGTTGGCGGCCAGCATCCGCTCGTACTCGGCCACGTGGGCGCTCCTCTCGTGTGGTCAGGCAGTGAAAGCTCTCCGCACGCCTCGGGCGCGCGGACGTGGGGACAGCTTCCTATGCCTCCACCACCCGCTCGCGGGCGACCTGGCCGGCGAGCGCCGCCGGGGAGAGGTCCGGGCGGCCGCCGAGCCGTCGGACGGTGAGCGTGGCCGCCGCCGAGGCGGTCCGCGCGGCCTCGGCCGGGCCGGCACCGCCCAGCAGCGCGGCGACCAGCCCGGCGACGTGGGCGTCCCCGCCGCCGGTCGGGTCGACGGGGTCGCTGTCCGACAGCGGCACGCGGACCACCCCGTCGGCCGGCCGGTCCGCGCCGCCCGTGGCCCGCGACCCACCGGCGCGCCAGGCGACCACCTCGCCGTCGGCGCCCGCGGACAGGACCACCAGCCGCGGTCCGGCCGCCCGGAGCTCGAGCGCGGCCTCCCGGACGTCGTCGACGCCGTCGAGGTCCCGGCCGACCAGCAGCGCGGCCTCCGCGGCGTCGGCGCGCAGCACGGCGGCGCGGGCCAGCAGCGCGTCGCGGGTGGCGTCGTCGGCGGGGGCGCCGTCGGCGACGACGAGCGCGTCCGGGCGGACCAGGTCCAGCGCCGCGCGCACCGCCTCCCCCGGCTGCTGCATCTGCAGGGACAGCGCCTGGCACCCGGCCACGAGGTCGGCGGCCGCGGCGACGTCGCCGGCGGTGAGCAGCACGCCGTCCGGGACGTCCTCGAGCAGCCGGCGCGCGCCGCCGCGCCCCACCACGTCGACCAGCAGCGCAGAG
The DNA here is from genome assembly GCF_054050655.1 of Geodermatophilus sp. SYSU D00663. Classification (NCBI taxonomy): domain Bacteria; kingdom Bacillati; phylum Actinomycetota; class Actinomycetes; order Geodermatophilales; family Geodermatophilaceae; genus Geodermatophilus; species Geodermatophilus sp. SYSU D00663. The sequence goes on from NZ_JBJGZT010000001.1 coordinate 130,884, forward strand.
GGGACGCCCGGCCGCCGGCGCACGCCGGACACGTCCACGCCGTCGGCGCGGGCCTGGGCGAGCAGCGGGTCGCCGTCGTCCCCCACCACGCCGACCAGCGCCACCGGGACGCCCATCTGGGCCAGTGCCACCGCCTGGTTGGCGCCCTTGCCGCCGAGCACCTCGATCCGGCGGAGCACCTCCGCCGAGCCGCCCGCGGACGGCAGCCGCCCGACCTGCAGCACCAGGTCCCGCCCGGCCTGCCCGAGCACGACGACGTCGGTCATGCCGCCCACGCTGCCCGCGGCCCCGGGCACCCGCCAGCCGGGCCGGGGCCCATCCGCCAGGATGACCGCGTGCGCACGGTCGAGGAACACCAGGCGGCGGTCGCCGCCCTGCTCGCCCCGCTCGGGGAGGAGGAGGTGCCGCTGGCCGCGGCGCACGGCCGGGTCCTCGCCCGCGACGTCGTCGCGGAGGTGCCGCTGCCCGGCTTCGACAACTCGGCGATGGACGGCTACGCCGCCCGCTCCGCCGAGCTCGGCGCGCTCCCCGCCCGGCTGCCGGTGGCCGACGACGTCCCGGCCGGCCGCACCGACGTCGTCCCCCTGGCGCCGGGCACCGTGCAGCGGATCATGACCGGCGCGCTGCTGCCCCCGGGCGCCGACGTCGTCGTCCCCGTGGAGCTCACCGACGCGGCCACCGACGTCGTCGAGATCCGCGACGCCCCCGCCGCCGGGACCCACCTGCGCCGCGCCGGGGAGGACATCACCGCCGGCACCGTCGCGCTGGAGGCCGGCGGCCCGCTCGGCGCCGCGCAGCTCGGCCTGGCCGCCGCGGTCGGCGCCCGGACGCTGTGGGTGCGCCGCCGCCCGCGGGTGCTGGTGCTGTCCACCGGCAGCGAGCTCGTCGAGCCGGGCGAGCCGCTGCTGCCCGGTCAGGTCTACGAGTCCAACTCGCTGCTGCTGTGCGCGGCCGCCGAGGACGCCGGGGGCACCGCGCGGCGGCTGCACTTCGTGCCCGACGACGTCGGCCAGTTCCTCGCCACCGTCCGCGCCGAGCTGGCCGAGGCCGACCTGCTGGTCACCAGCGGCGGGGTCAGCGCGGGCGCCTACGAGGTGGTCAAGGACGCGTTCCGCACCCTCGGCACGGTCGAGTTCGTCAAGGTCGCGATGCAGCCGGGCGGCCCGCAGGGCTGCGGCACGGTCGACGGCGTCCCCGTGGTCACGCTGCCCGGCAACCCGGTGAGCTCGTTCGTGTCCTTCGAGGTGTTCGTCCGCCCGGCGCTGCGCCGGGCGCTCGGGCACTCCGCGCCCGGCCGGCTGCGCGCGCCCGCGGTGCTCACCGCGCCGCTGCGCTCCCCCGCCGGGCGGCGGCAGTTCCTCCGCGGCCGCTACGACGCCGGCCGCGTCTCCCAGGTCGGCGGACCCGGCTCGCACCTGGTCGCCCACCTGGCCCGGGCCAACTGCCTGGTCGTCGTGCCCGAGGACGTCACCGAGCTGCCCGCGGGCGCCGAGGTCGACGTCGTCCTGATCGAGGGAGCCCTGCAGTGAGCGAGCTGACGCACGTCGACGAGAAGGGCGCCGCCCGGATGGTCGACGTCTCCGCCAAGCCGGTGACCGCCCGCGAGGCCACCGCCGCCGGCCGGGTGCTGGTCAGCCCCGAGGTGGTGGCGCTGCTGCGCGGGGAGGGCGTGCCCAAGGGCGACGCCGTCGCCGTCGCGCGGATCGCCGGCATCGCCGGGGCCAAGCGGACGCCGGACCTCGTGCCGCTGTGCCACCCGATCGCGCTGCACGGCGTGACGGTCGACGTCGAGGTCACTGACGACGCCGTGGAGATCACCGCCACCGCCCGCACCGCCGACCGCACCGGCGTGGAGATGGAGGCGCTGACCTCGGTCGCCGTGGCGGGGCTGACGGTGATCGACATGGTCAAGGCCGTGGACCCGCGGGCCTCGATCACCGACGTGCGGCTGCTCGCGAAGTCCGGCGGCAAGAGCGGGGAGTGGCGGCGGTGAGCGAGCTCCCCGCGGACGCGCGGGCCGTCGTCGTCACCGCGTCCAACCGCGCCTCGGCCGGGGTCTACGAGGACCGCAGCGGGCAGGCGCTGGCCGAGGGGCTGCGGGCGCTCGGGTTCGTCGTCGAGGGGCCGCACGTGCGCCCCGACGACGTCGGCGCGCTGGCCGCCGTCCTCCGCGAGGCGGTGGCCTCCGGTGCCGACGTCGTCCTCACCACCGGTGGCACCGGGCTCTCCCCCACCGACGTCACGCCCGAGGCCACCCGCGCGGTGGTCGAGCGGGAGGCGCCCGGGCTGGCCGAGGCGGTGCGCCGCCACGGGGAGGGGAAGGTGCCGACCTCGGTGCTGTCCCGGGGCATCGCCGGCACCGCGGGGCGGACGCTGGTCGTGAACCTGCCCGGCTCCCCCGGCGGCGTGCGCGACGGGCTCGCCGTCCTCGGCCCGCTGCTCCCCCACGTGGTCAGCCAGCTCCGCGGCGGCGACCACCCCCGGGGTGGCTGATCGGCCTCGACGTCGTCCCCTGACCGGCCGCGTCGACGAGCGTGTGCGTACGCGCGGTGTTCCTCGGCCCGAGAACCGGCGTGGGCGCACACGCTCGCCGTCAGTCGGGCAGGACGATGCGCTCCTGGCGGGTGTAGACGTTGCAGCCGTCGCCGCGGAGGAAGCCGACCAGCGTGATGCCGACGTCGGCGGCCAGCTCCACCGCCAGCGACGACGGCGCCGACACCGCGGCGAGCACCGGGATGCCGGCCATCGCCGCCTTCTGCGTCAGCTCGAAGCTGGCCCGGCCGCTGACCATGAGCACGTGCCCGGCCAGCGGCATCCGGCCGGCGCGCAGCGCGTCGCCCACCACCTTGTCCACCGCGTTGTGCCGGCCGACGTCCTCGCGCAGCGCCACCAGGTCGCCGTCGGCGGTGAACAGCCCCGCCGCGTGCAGGCCACCGGTCTTGGTGAACACCTCCTGCGCAGCGCGCAGCCGGTCGGGCAGCGCCAGCAGCGTGGCCAGCTCCAGCCGGGTGCCGTCACCGGCGACGTCGTACCGCGTGCGGGTGCGGATCGCGTCGATGCTCGCCTTGCCGCAGACGCCGCACGAGCTCGAGGTGAGGAAGTTGCGGTCCAGCGCGGTGTCCGGCGGCTCCACACCCGGCGCCAGGTCGACGTCGACGACGTTGTAGGTGTTGCGGCCCTCGGCGTCCACCGAGTCGCAGTAGCGCAGCCCGGCGACGTCCTCGACGCCGCCGATGACGCCCTCGGTGGCCAGGAAGCCGTGCACCAGGTCGAAGTCCGCGCCGGGCGTGCGCATGGTGACCGCCAGGGGCGACCCGGCCAGCCGGATCTCCAGGGGCTCCTCGGCGGCCACCGTGTCGGGCCGGGTGGTGCGCACGGGGCCCCGGATGCGCAGCACGGGGGTGCGGCTGGTGACTCGTCCCACGAACGGCGACGGTACCCATGCGCGGCCCCTACGGTCGGACCGTGACCGCGCCGGACCCGCTCCAGCCCTACGCGGCGGTGGTCCTGGCCGGCGGCCGCGCGGCCCGGCTGGGCGGGCAGGCCAAGCCGCAGCTGGAGGTGGGCGGCCGCACGATGCTCGCCGCCGTCCTCGCCGCGGTCCCCGACGCCGCGTCGCGGGTCGTCGTCGGGCCGCCGCAGCCGGTCCCCGACGGCGTCCGCGTCGTCCGCGAGCGGCCGCCCGGCGGCGGGCCGGTGGCCGCGATGCGCGCGGGGCTCGCCGTCGTCGACACCGCGGTGGTCGCCGTCCTCGCCGGCGACCTGCCGTTCGTGACCCCCGGGCTGCTCCGCGACCTGCGGGCGCGGCTGACCGCCGACGGCGTCCTGGTCGTCGACGACGCCGGCCGCGACCAGTACCTGCTCGGCGTCTGGCGGACCGCGGCCCTCCGGGCGGCCGTGGCCGGCGCGGACGGCCCGGTGCCGGTCCGCCGGGTGGTCGGCCGGCTGACGGTCACCCGCTGGTCCCCCGCCCGGGAGCCGGGCACCCCGCCGCCGTGGACCGACTGCGACACCCCCGCCGACCTCGCCCGGGCCCGCAGGGACGCCGGCGGGTGACCGCCCCGGCCGCCGGGTACGGCCTGCGCATGCGCGTCGTCATCGCCGGTGCCCACGGTCAGGTCGCCCGTCGCCTCGGCCGGCTGCTCACCGGGCGCGGGGACACCGTCGTCGGCATCGTCCGCAACCCCGACCACACCGCCGACCTCGAGGCCGACGGCGTCACGCCCGCGGTGCTGGACCTCGAGTCCGCCTCGGTCGACGACGTCGCGGAGGTCGTCCGCGGCGCCGACGCCGTCGTGTTCGCCGCGGGCGCCGGCCCGGGCAGCGGCGCGGAGCGCAAGCACACCGTCGACCACGGCGCCGCGGTCCTGCTGGCCGACGCCGCCGAGCGCGCCGGCGTCCGCCCCTACCTGCTGGTGTCCTCGATGGGCGTCGAGCAGGCCCGGCAGGGGACGCCGAAGGGCATGGACCCGGTGTTCGCCGTCTACCTGCAGGCGAAGCTGCGCGCCGAGGACGTCATCCTGCCGCGCCCCGCGCTGGACACCGTGATCGTGCGGCCCGGGCGGCTGACCGACGAGCCCGGCACCGGCCGGGTCACCCTCGCCCACGGCGTCGAGTACGGCGAGGTCCCCCGCGATGACGTCGCCGCGGTCCTGCTGGCCTTCCTCGACTCCGGCAAGACGAACGAGGTGGTGGAGCTGGTGTCCGGCGACACCCCCGTCGCCGACGCCGTGGCCGCCCTCCCCTAGTCGCGCCGGGCGCGGGTGACCAGCGCGCGGGCGGCGAGGTCGGCGTCGGCCGGGTAGTCGACCCGTACCAGCGTGAGCCCCCCGGGCGGGGCGACGACGACCTCGCCCGCCCGCTCCCGGCGGTCGAGCAGGCCGGCCGGCCACTCCGGCGCCCGGCGCCCCTCCCCGACGGCGACCAGCGCGCCGACGAGGCTGCGCACCATCGAGTGGCAGAAGGCGTCCGCGGAGGCCCTGACGGTCACCAGGTCGCCGTCGCGGGCCGCGGCCAGCTCCAGCAGCGTGCGGACGGTCGTGGCGCCCTCGCGGCGGCGGCAGAAGGCGGCGAAGTCGTGCTCGCCGGTCACGAGGCGGGCGGCGGCGTCCATGGCGGCGGCGTCGAGCCGGCGGGGCCAGCCGACGGTGTCCGCCCGGCGCAGCGGCGGGGGCCCGGCGTCGCTGTCGGTGAGCCGGTAGACGTAGTGCCGCGCCAGGGCGCCGAAGCGGGCGTCGAACCCGGGCGGCGCCTCCGTCACGGCGGGCACCGCGACGTCCGGCGGCAGCAGGCCGCGCAGCCGGCGGACCAGGCGCTCGCGCTGCTCCTCCCAGGCGGCGCGCGGGACGTCGGCGTGCGCGACCTGGCCGGTGGCGTGCACGCCGGCGTCGGTGCGGCCGGCGACGGTCAGCTCGACCGGCGCGCGCAGCACGGTGGCCAGCGCGATCTCCAGCTCGCCCTGCACGGTGCGCCGGCCGGGCTGGCGCGCCCAGCCGGAGAAGTCCGTCCCGTCGTAGGCGACGGACAGCCGGAGACGGACGAGCCCGCCCCCGGGATCGGGAGCGGGCTCGTCGCGGTGGTGCTCGGTGTTCAGCAGCGGGTCACTTCGGGTCGGGCGCGGACTCGCCGCCGGGGGCGTGGGTGCCCGCGGTCGCGGCGTCCCCGATCTCCGCTGCCTCGATCTCCGCGGCCGCCGCGGCGGCCACGTCCGGGGACAGCACCGGGTCCTCGACCACGGCCAGGTTCTCGGCCCTGGGCTCGGGGGTGACGTCGCCGTCGTCCTGGCGCTCGCCGTCCGGGTTGTAGAGGTCGGTCACGACCTCCTGCGCCTCGGCGTCGACCTCACCGGAGGTCACGGCCGGCGAGGTGTCGCCACCGGGACCGGTGGTCTCGCCCTCGAACGTCGCGCCCTGGTCGCCGCCGCCGGCGGAGACCCCGGCCGCGCCGGCGTCGCCGCCCTGGCCCGGCTGCTCGCTCACTTGGCGCCGTCCGCGTCCCCGGCCGGGGCCTCGGCGTCCGCGGCGACGGCGGTGTCGTCGGCGTCGCTCGCCTCGGCGTCGGTGGGCTCGGCCTCGGTCGCGTCGGCGTCCGCGGCCTCGGTGGTGTCCTCGTCGGCCCCCGTGGTGTCCTCGTCGGCCGCGGCGGTCTCGACGGCGTCCGCGGTGACCTCACCGGAGGCGGCGGCCGCGCCGGCGCCAGCGGCGAAGCGAGTGCCGCGGGCGCGCTCGGCCTCACCGACGGCCTGCTGGGCCACGGTCAGCGCCTCGACGAGTTCGATGACGGCCATGGGGGCGTTGTCGCCCTTGCGCGGGCCGACCTTGGTGATGCGGGTGTAGCCGCCGGGCCGGTTCTCGAAGCGCGGGCCGATCTCGGCGAACAGGTGGTGGACGACGTCCTTGTCCCGGATGACCGTCATCACCTGGCGGCGCGCGTGCAGGTCACCGCGCTTGGCGAAGGTGACCAGCTTCTCGGCGAACGGGCGCAGCCGCTTCGCCTTCGCCTCGGTGGTGGTGATCCGCCCGTGCTCGAACAGCGACGTGGCCAGGTTGGCCAGCATCAGCCGCTCGTGCGAGGGGGACCCGCCGAGACGGGGGCCCTTGGTGGGGGTGGGCATGTCGGTCCTTCCTCACGCGGCCGGGCGGGCGTCTGCCGGCTGCATCCGGGTGGTGCTGTCGCTTTCGTCAGTGTGGCGGGCCTGCGCACGGCGGGCCCACGCGGTCCGGCCGGGCGGCGGTCGTCCCGCCGCCCGGCCGGTGCAGCGTCAGAGCTGCTCGGTCTCCTGGTAGGAGCCGTCGTCGTACTGGACCTGCCCGTACTCGGTGCCGTACTCGCCGTGGCCCTGGTAGGCGTCGGTCTCGTAGCCCTCGTCGTAGCTCTCGACCGAGGTCGGGATGAACCCGGGCGGGCTGTCCTTGAGCGCCAGGCCCATGGCCGCCAGCTTCATCTTGACCTCGTCGATCGACTTGGCCCCGAAGTTGCGGATGTCGAGCAGGTCGGCCTCCGAGCGGGTGACCAGCTCACCGACGGTGTGCACGCCCTCGCGCTTGAGGCAGTTGTAGGACCGGACGGTGAGGTCCATGTCCTCGATCGGCATCGAGAAGTTCGCGATGTCGGCGGCCTCGGCCGGGCTGGGGCCGACCTCGATGCCCTCGGCGTCGACGTTCAGCTCGCGCAGCAGGCCGAACAGCTCGACCAGCGTGGAGCCGGCGGAGGCGATGGCGTCGCGCGGCGCGATCGAGGGCTTGGTCTCGACGTCGACCACGAGGCGGTCGAAGTCGGTGCGCTGCTCGACGCGGGTGGCCTCGACGGCGTAGGTGACCTTGAGGACCGGCGAGTAGATCGAGTCGACCGGGATGCGGCCGATCTCCTGGCCGGGCTGCTTGTTCTGCGGCGCCGGGACGTACCCGCGGCCCCGCTCGACGACCAGCTCGATCTCGAGGCGGCCCTTGCCGTTGAGGGTGGCGATGTGCAGGTCGGGGTTGTGCACCTCGACACCGGCCGGGGGCGCGATGTCGGCGGCGGTGACCTCACCGGGGCCCTGCTTGCGCAGGTACATGGTCACCGGCTCGTCGGAGTCGGAGCTGACGACCAGGCCCTTGAGGTTGAGGATGATCTCGGTGACGTCCTCCTTGACCCCGGGCACGGTCGTGAACTCGTGCAGGGTGCCCTCGATCCGGATGCTGGTGACGGCAGCGCCGGGGATCGAGGACAGGAGGGTGCGGCGCAGCGAGTTGCCGAGGGTGTAGCCGAAGCCGGGCTCCAGCGGCTCGATGACGAACCGCGAGCGCTGCTCGGTGAGGGTCTCCTCGGTCAGCGTCGGACGCTGTGCGATGAGCATCGTGTGTTCTCCCTTGGGTCCTCCGGCGCCCGCCATATGACGCCGTGAGGGGGTGGTGCGGGCCCCGGCGGACATCGGTCCGCCCGCCGGGGCCGTCGGCCCCTCTGCAGGGTCCCGCCGCGAGCGTGCGAGCGGTGGGACCCTGCAGCGGGGTCCTTCTGCTTACTTGGAGTAGAGCTCGACGATCAGCTGCTCCTGCACCGGGGTGTCGATCACCTGGCGGGCCGGGACGCTGTGCACGACGGCGCGCAGCTGGCCGCTGATGACCTCCAGCCACGGCGGCACGGGGCGCTCGCCGGCGCGGGCCTGGGCGATCTCGAAGGGCACCATCCGCCGCGACTTCTCGGCGACCTCGATGATGTCGTTCGCGCTGACCCGGTAGGACGGGATGTCGACCTTGCGGCCGTTGACCCGGATGTGGCCGTGCTTGACCAGCTGGCGGGCCATGTCGCGGCTCTCGCCCCAGCCGGCCCGGTACACGACGTTGTCCAGGCGGGACTCGAGGATCTGCAGCAGGACCTCACCGGTCTTGCCGGTCTTGCGGTTGGCCTCCTCGTAGTAGCCGCGGAACTGCTTCTCGAGGACGCCGTAGATGCGGCGGGCCTTCTGCTTCTCGCGCAGCTGCAGGAGGTACTCGCTGTCCTTGCTGCGGCCCCGGCCGTGCTCGCCCGGCGGGTAGGGCCGGATCTCGATCGGGCACTTCGGGGACTCGCACTTGCTGCCCTTGAGGAACAGCTTCATCTTCTCGCGCCGGCACATGCGGCAGTCGGCTCCGGCGTAACGGGCCACGTCAGGTACTCCTCGTTCTTCTCGTCAGTGGCCGGTCAGACCCGGCGGCGCTTCTTGGGGCGGCAGCCGTTGTGCGGCTGCGGCGTCACGTCCTGGATCTGCCCCACCTCGAGGCCGGTGGCCTGCAGCGAGCGGATCGCGGTCTCGCGGCCCGAGCCCGGGCCCTTCACGAAGACGTCGACCTTGCGCATGCCGTGCTCCTGGGCCTTGCGCGCGGCGTTCTCGGCGGCCATCTGGGCGGCGAACGGCGTCGACTTGCGCGAGCCCTTGAAGCCGACGTGGCCGGCCGAGGCCCAGCTGATCACGTTGCCGGTCGGGTCGGTGATCGACACGATCGTGTTGTTGAACGTGCTCTTGATGTGAGCGGCGCCGTGGGCGACGTTCTTCTTCTCCTTGCGGCGGACCTTCTTGGCACCGGCCGCGGCGCGAGCCCTGGGAGGCATGTCTCTCCGGATTCCTTCTGACGTATGGCCTGGAAACACGCGCGCAGCCCGCCGCTCCCGCCCTCCCGGGTCGCCGCGACGGGCCGCTGCGCGGCTTACTTCTTGCCGGCCTTCTTCTTGCCGGCGATGGTCTTGCGCGGGCCCTTGCTCGAGCGCGCGTTGGTGCGGGTGCGCTGACCGTGCACCGGGAGGCCACGGCGGTGCCGCAGGCCCTGGTAGGCGCCGATCTCGATCTTGCGGCGGATGTCCGCGGCCACCTCGCGGCGGAGGTCACCCTCGACGCGGAAGTGCTCGTCGATGTAGTCGCGCAGCTTCAGCAGGTCCTCGTCGCCGAGGTCCTTGACGCGCAGGTCCGGGCTGACGCCGGTCGCCGCCAGGGTCTCCTTGGCGTGCGCCTTGCCGATCCCGTAGATGTAGGTGAGCGCGATCTCCATCCGCTTCTCGCGGGGCAGGTCGACGCCGGCCAGTCGTGCCATGTCTCAGGTACTCCCTCAGCCCTGCCGCTGCTTGTGGCGGGCGTTGTCGCAGATGACCATGACCCGGCCGTGCCGGCGGATCACCTTGCACTTGTCGCAGATCTTCTTCACCGACGGCTGGACCTTCACCGGTGCCGCCCCTCATTCCTGTCGATCGATGGCCGCCCACGCGGCACCCGGAGGTGCCCCGCGCCGGCGGCGGTCACTTGTAGCGGTAGACGATGCGACCGCGGGTCAGGTCGTAGGGCGAGAGCTCCACGACGACGCGGTCCTCGGGCAGGATGCGGATGTAGTGCTGGCGCATCTTGCCGCTGATGTGGGCGAGCACCCGGTGCCCGTTCTGCAGCTCGACCCGGAACATCGCGTTGGGCAGCGGCTCGACGACGCGACCCTCGACCTCGATGGCCCCGTCCTTCTTCGCCATGCCCGACACGGCCTCCCTGACTCGGTGGTGCTGGTTGGTGTGGTGCTGGAGTCGCATGCGACCGCGCCGGATGCCGGTCGGGTCGAACGCGGTGGTTGCAGATCAGGTGGTGCAGGCGCTCCCGCGAGGGCGTCCCGGGTCGTGCGGCCACAGCACGACGACAGGACGGCGCGAACGCCGTCGTTCACTGTACCCCGCTGCAGCGGGGCGCTCCAACCCGGCCTCTGTCACAACGGAACACCCCGGGTGGGCCGCCGGCCCCCCTCGGGGGAGTCCCGTCACGAGCCCGCGAGTGGTGGGGCGAGGAGGCCGGCTCAGGTGCGCGGGGTGATCCCGAAGGGGGCCAGTCCCGCGACGCCGCCGTCCTCCGCCGTCAGGACCCAGGGCCCCTCGGGGGTGATGGCGACGGTGTGCTCGAAGTGGGCGGCCCGGGAGCCGTCCTTGGTGACCACGGTCCAGCCGTCCTCGAGCTCGGCGGTGGCCGGGTCGCCCACGGTCACCATGGGCTCGATCGCCAGCGCCAGGCCGGGGACCAGCCGCAGGCCGCGACCGGGCCGGCCGTAGTTGAGGACGTGCGGGTCCTGATGCATCTCGGTGCCGATGCCGTGCCCGCCGTAGTGGTCGACGATCCCGTACGGGTGCGCCTCGGCGGTGACGACCTGCTCGACCGCGGAGCTGATGTCGGTCAGCCGGCCGCCGGCCACGGCCCTCGCCAGCCCGGCCCACATCGACCGCTCGGTGACGTCGATGAGCGCGGCGTCCTCGGCCGACGGCGGACCGACGGTCACCGTGACCGCCGAGTCGCCGTGCCAACCGTCGAGGATGGCGCCGCAGTCGATGGAGATGTTGTCGCCCTGGGCGAGGGTGCGCTCCGGGTCCGGGATGCCGTGCACGACCTCGTCGTTGATCGACGCGCAGATGCTGCCGGTGAAGCCGTGGTAGCCGAGGAACGACGGGATCGCCCCGGACGACCGGATGACGTCCTCGGCGATCGCGTCGAGCTCCCCGGTGGTCACGCCGGGGCGGACCGAGGCGCGGACGGCGGCGATCGCCTTGGCGACGACGAGGCCGGCGCCGCGCATGAGCTCGATCTCGTGCGGTGTCTTGATCTGGATCATGCGTCCACTCCACTTCGCCAGCAGCGGGAGGCGGGTCAGGATCCCGGCCGACATGGGCGGCGCCGTCCCCTCAGCCGTCGCTCGGCTGCCCGGGCTGGACGGGCCGGCCCAGGGCGGTCATCACCCGGGCGGTGACCTCCTCGATGGTGCCGATCGCGTCGATGCGCGACAGCAACCCCTCGCCGTCGTAGAACCCGGACAGCGGGGCGGTCTGTTCCCGGTAGACCTGGAGGCGGTGCCGCACGGTCTCGGGCCTGTCGTCGTCGCGCTGCACCCACTCGCCGTCGACGAGCATCCGGCGGCCGGAGAGCCGGCGCACCAGCTCCTCCTCCTCGACGACCAGCTCGACGACGCGGTCGAGCCCGTGCCCGAGCTCCTCGAGCGAGCCGCGCAGCTGCTCGGCCTGGGCGATCGTGCGGGGGAAGCCGTCGAGCAGGAACCCGGCCTTGGCGTCGGGCTCGGCGAGCCGGTCCTTGACCATCGCGACGGTGATCTCGTCCGGGACGAGGTCGCCGGCGTCCATGTAGACCTTGGCCTTGCGGCCGAGCTCGGTCTGCCCGCTGACGTTGGCGCGGAAGATGTCGCCCGTCGAGATGGCGGGCACCCCGAGCTGGCCGGCGATGATCTGGGCCTGGGTCCCCTTGCCGGCTCCCGGCGGGCCCAGCAGCACGATGCGCACTACTTCAGGAACCCTTCGTAGTTGCGCTGGTTGAGCTGCGTCTCGATCTGCTTCACGGTCTCCAAGCCCACTCCCACCATGATCAGCACTGCGGTCCCGCCGAACGGGAAGTTCTGGTTCGCCCCCTGCTGCGTGATCGACAGGAAGAAGTTCGGCAGCACCGCGACGATCCCCAGGTAGATCGACCCGGGCAGGGTGATCCGGGACAGCACGTACTGCAGGTACTCCGCCGTCGGCCGGCCCGGGCGGATGCCGGGGATGAAGCCGCCGTAGCGCTTCATGTCGTCGGCCCGCTCCTCCGGGTTGAACGTGATCGACACGTAGAAGTACGTGAAGAACACGATCAGGCCGAAGTACAGCGCGACGTGCACCGGGCTGCTCTGGTCGATGACGTAGTTCTCGAAGAACTGCCGGACCGGGCCGGTCTCGTCACCCTGGAGCTGGGTGATCAGCTGCGGGAGGTACAGCAGCGACGAGGCGAAGATGACCGGGATGACGCCGGCCTGGTTCACCTTGAGCGGGAGGTAGGTCGAGGTGCCGCCGTACATGCGGCGGCCGACCATGCGCTTGGCGTACTGGACCGGGATGCGCCGTTGCGCCTGTTCGACGTAGACGACGGCCCCGATGATCAGCAGGGCGAAGGCGCAGACGACGGCGAAGACGACGCCGCCGCGGGTCTGCAGGATCGAGCCGCCCTCGGCGGGGATGCGGGCCGCGATCGAGGTGAAGATCAGCACGGACATGCCGTTGCCGATCCCCTTCTCGGTGAGCAGCTCGCCGAGCCACATGATCACCGCGGTGCCGGCGGTCAGGGCGACCACGAGGACGACCGTCGTCCAGATGCTGTCCGACGGGATGATGTCCTGCTGGCAGCCGGGGAACAGCTGGCCGCTGCGGGCCAGGGCGATGATCCCGGTGCTCTGCAGGATCGCCAGGGCGATCGTCAGGTAGCGGGTGTACTGGGTCAGCTTCTGCTGGCCCGACTGCCCTTCCTTCTTCAGCTGCTCGAACCGCGGGATCACCACGACCAGCAGCTGCACGATGATGCTGGCGGTGATGTACGGCATGATCCCCAGCGCGAAGATCGACAGCCGGAGCAGCGCCCCGCCGGAGAACAGGTTCACCAGCGAGTAGACGTCGCGCTGGCTGCCCGCCTGCGCCTGCTCGAGACAGCTGTTGATGGCCTCGACGGAGACCCCCGGGCCGGGCACCGAGGCGCCCAGCCGGTACACGGCGATGATCGCCAGGGAGAACAGCAACTTGCGCCGGAGGTCTGGCGTCCGGAACGCCGCGGCGAACGCCTGCAGCACGTGCCCTCCCCTGCTCGGTCGGATGAGGTTAGCAACGACGGGGGTCGCGCCGGTCACACCCTCCCTCACCGGTGGCACACCGGCGGGCGGGGCGGGCGACTCCCCGGGGCCCGGACGCGGGGGCGCGCGGGCCGGACAGCAGACGACCCCCGGGGCGATGGGGCACCCGGGGGTCGTCGGCGGTCAGATGCGGGTGGTGCTGCCCCCGGCCGCGGCGATCTTCTCGGCGGCGGAGGCCGAGAAGGCGTGCGCGTGCACGGTGACCTGGACGCCGCCCAGCTCACCGGTGCCGAGGACCTTCACCGGCTGGCCGCGGCGGACCGCGCCGGCGTCGGCGAGCGTGTCGGGGTCGACGTGCCCGCCCTGCGGGAACAGGGACGCGATCCGGTCGAGGTTGACGACCTGGAAGACGACCTTGTTCGGGTTCTTGAAGCCGGACATCTTGGGCAGCCGCATGTGCAGCGGCGTCTGGCCGCCCTCGAAGCGCGCGGAGGTGTTGCCGCGCGCCCCGGTGCCCTTGGTGCCGCGACCGGCGGTCTTGCCCTTGGAGCCCTCACCCCGGCCGACGCGCGTCTTGGGGGTGTGGGCGCCCGGGGCCGGACGCAGGTGGTGGACCTTGAGAGTCATGACGAGTCCCTGCTCAGATCTCTTCGACGGCGACGAGGTGCGTCACCGTGGCGACCATCCCGCGGATCTCGGGACGGTCCTCCTGCACGACCGTGTCGTTGATCCGCTTGAGGCCCAGGGACCGCAGCGTCTGCCGCTGGTTGGGCTTCGTGCCGATCGCCGACCGGACCTGGGTCACCTTCAGCTGCGCCATGTCAGACCCCCTGGCCCGCACGCGCCCGCAGCATGGCGGCCGGGGCGACGTCCTCGAGGGGCAGCCCGCGGCGGGCGGCGATCTCCTCGGGCCGGACGAGCTCCTTCAGCGCCTGCATGGTGGCGTGCACGATGTTGATCGGGTTCGACGAGCCGAGGCTCTTCGAGAGCACGTCGTGGATGCCGGCGCACTCGAGGACGGCGCGCACCGGGCCACCGGCGATGACACCGGTACCGGGGCTGGCCGGCTTGAGCAGCACGACACCGGCAGCGGCCTCACCCTGCACCGGGTGCGGGATGGTGCTGGCGATGCGCGGCACCTTGTAGAAGTGCTTCTTGGCCTCCTCGACGCCCTTGGCGATCGCCGCGGGCACCTCCTTGGCCTTCCCGTAGCCGACGCCCACGGTGCCGTCACCGTCGCCGACGATCACCAGGGCGGTGAAGCTGAAGCGCCGACCACCCTTGACGACCTTCGACACGCGGTTGATGGCGACCACGCGCTCGATGTAGTTGCTCTTCTCGGCAGGCGCGCCGCCGGGCCCCCGCCCGCCGTCACGACGGTCGCGGCGGTCGTTGCCGCCGCCGGCGCCGCCGCCGCGTCGCTGTGGTCCTGGCATCAGACGTCCCTCTCGATCTGCTGGTTGGCGGTGCTGCTCATCAGAAGTCCAGCCCGCCCTCACGCGCGCCGTCGGCCAGCGCGGCGATGCGGCCCTGGTAGCGGTTGCCCCCGCGGTCGAAGACGACCTTGGTGATGCCGGCGGCCTGGGCGCGCTCGGCGACCAGGGCGCCCACCCGGCGGGCCAGGGCGGACTTGTCGCCCTCGGCGCCGCGCAGGCTGGCGTCGAGCGTCGAGGCGCTCACCAGCGTACGGCCGGCGGTGTCGTCCACCACCTGCACGTGGATGTGCCGCGTGCTGCGGTTGACCACCATGCGCGGGCGGTCCGGCGTGCCGGAGACCCGCTTGCGGAGCCGGTTGTGGCGGCGCAGCCGCGAGACGCGGCGCGCGGTGCTGATGTCGGTGCCGACGGGCGTGTGCACCCGAGCGGCCTTCTCGGTCTGTGCCATCACTTACCCGTCTTCCCGACCTTGCGCTTGACGACCTCGCCCTGGTAGCGGACGCCCTTGCCCTTGTACGGGTCGGGCTTGCGGAGGCCGCGGATGTTGGCGGCCACCTGGCCGACCTGCTGCTTGTCGATGCCGGTCACCCGCAGGCGGGTGGGCGACTCGACGGTGAAGGTGATGCCCTCCGGGGCACGCACCGGCACCGGGTGGCTGTAGCCGAGCGCGAACTCCAGGTCCGAGCCGCGGGCCTGGACGCGGTAGCCGACGCCGACGATCTCGAGGGTCTTGGTGTAGCCCTCGGTGACGCCGGTGATCATGTTGGCGATCAGGGTGCGGGACAGGCCG
Source organism: Geodermatophilus sp. SYSU D00663 (assembly GCF_054050655.1). Lineage (NCBI taxonomy): Bacteria > Bacillati > Actinomycetota > Actinomycetes > Geodermatophilales > Geodermatophilaceae > Geodermatophilus > Geodermatophilus sp. SYSU D00663. The sequence continues at coordinate 146,186 of NZ_JBJGZT010000001.1, forward strand.
TGCAGCGCCCGGCTCTCGCGCTCGTCGTCGGGCCGCTGGACGCTCAGCGTGCCGTCCTCGCCCCGGGCGACCGTGATGGGCGCCGCGACGGTGTGGGAGAGGGTGCCCTTGGGGCCCTTCACGCTGACCGTCTGGCCGTCGATGGTGACGTCCACGCCACCGGGCACGGGAACCGGCAGTCGTCCGATCCGTGACATCTCGCTCGCTCCTCTTACCAGACGTAGGCGAGGACTTCCCCGCCCACGCCCTTCTTGGTCGCCTGCCGGTCGGTCAGCAGCCCGGTCGAGGTGGAGATGATGGCCACCCCCAGGCCGCCCAGGACCTTCGGCAGGGCGTTCGACTTCGCGTAGACCCGCAGGCCCGGCTTGGACACCCGGCGCACCCCGGCGATGCTGCGCTCGCGGTTGGGGCCGAACTTGAGGTCGATCACCAGCTCCTTGCGGGTGGCGCCGTCCTTCTCGACGTCCTCGACGCGCCAGCCGGCGATGTAGCCCTCCTGCTGGAGGATCTCGGCGATGTGCGTCTTGAGCTTCGACGACGGCATGCGCGTCGAGTCGTGGTAGGCCGTGTTCGCGTTGCGCAGCCGCGTGAGCATGTCCGCGATCGGGTCGGTCATCGTCATGGGTGTCGTGCCTCTCTCGCCGCGGTTCCTCACGCGTCCCTCGCGTGGGCCTCTCGGCGAACGGTGGAGCTGGGGGCCCGCCCCGCGCGGTCAGCGCGCGGGGCGGGTGGTGCGGACTACCAGCTGGACTTGCTCACGCCCGGCAGCTCGCCGGCGTGCGCCATCTCCCGCAGGCAGATCCGGCACAGGCCGAACTTGCGGAAGACCGAGTGCGGACGACCGCACCGCTGGCAGCGGGTGTAGCCGCGGACCGCGAACTTGGGCTTGCGGGCCGCCTTGTTGATCAGCGCCTTCTTGGCCATCTGTCTGTCTCCTCGGCCCGGCTCAGCGGATGGTGGTGACGACGGGCTGGCCGGCGAACGGGAAGCCCAGGAGGCGGAGCAGCTCGCGACCCTCCTCGTCGTTCGTGGCGGTGGTGACCAGCGTGATGTCCATGCCGCGCGGACGGTCGATCTTGTCGACGTCGATCTCGCGGAACATCGACTGCTCGGTCAGCCCGAACGTGTAGTTGCCGTGCCCGTCGAACTGCTTGGCGTTCAGGCCGCGGAAGTCTCGGATGCGGGGCAGGGCCAGCGCCAGGAGCCGGTCGAGGAACTCCCACATGCGGTCGCCGCGGAGGGTGACCTTGGCGCCGATGGGCATGCCCTCGCGCAGCTTGAACTGGGCGATGGACTTGCGGGCCCGGACGACGGCCGGGCGCTGGCCGGTGATGGCGGTGAGGTCGCGGACCGCGCCGTCCATCAGCTTCGCGTCGCGGGTCGCCTCGCCGACGCCCATGTTGACGACGATCTTCGTCAGCCGCGGGATCTGCATGACGTTCTCGAAGCCGAACTCCTCCTGGAGGGCCGGCACGATCGACTCGCGGTAGTGCGCCAGCAGGCGCGGGAGCTCACGGGTGGGTGCAGTCATCGTCAGAGGTCCTTACCGGTCCGCCGCGACACCCGGATGTTGCGGCCTTCCTCGTCCTGGCGGTAACCGACCCGGGTCGGCGTCCCCTCGGAGTCGATCACCATCACGTTGCTGACGTGGATGGGAGCCTCCTGGGTGACGATGCCGCCCTGCTGCGCGCCCCGCTGGTTCGAGCTGATGCGGGTGTGCTTCTTGACGCGGCCGACGCCCTCGACGAGGACCTTCTGCAGCTTGGGGTAGGCGGCGATCACGCGACCCCGGGCGCCCTTGTCCTTGCCGGACAGGACCACCACGGTGTCGCCCTTCTTCACCTTCATGCCCGGCGTCTTGGCCGGCGGGGTCTTCTTGGCAGCCATGGTCAGAGCACCTCCGGGGCGAGCGAGATGATCCGCATGAAGCGCTTGTCGCGCAGCTCGCGGCCGACGGGACCGAAGATGCGCGTACCGCGCGGGTCGCCGCTGTCGCGGATGATCACCGCGGCGTTCTCGTCGAAGCGGATGTAGGAGCCGTCGGGACGACGACGCTCCTTCCGCGTGCGGACGACGACGGCCTTGACGACGTCGCCGCGCTTGACGCCGGCACCGGGCAGCGCGTCCTTGACGGTCGCCACGATGACGTCGCCGATGCCGGCGTAGCGCCGCCCGGACCCGCCGAGCACCCGGATGCAGAGGATCTCCTTCGCACCGGTGTTGTCGGCGACCCGGAGCCGCGACTCCTGCTGGATCACGTCCTACTCCCAAATCTCAGTGGTGACAGCCGGGCCGGAACGGTGAACCGGCTGTCCGGTACCCACGCGCGGACGCACCGGCGACTGATGCCGCCGGTGCGTCCGACACGGGTACCGGGATGTGGCGCTCACCCGGAGGGGCGCCAGTCGTCCAGGGTACCCGGTCCCGCGACCCGCCCCGCAGGGCGTGGGTCACAGGGCCCGCGGACCCCCGACGGGTGTTACTTGGCCTTCTCGAGGACCTCGACCAGCCGCCACCGCTTGGTGGCCGACAGCGGCCGGGTCTCCATGATCTGCACGCGGTCACCGATGCCGGCGACGCCCTGCTCGTCGTGGGCCTTCAGCTTGCTGGTGCGACGGATGACCTTGCCGTAGAGGCCGTGCTTCACGCGGTCCTCGACCTCGACGACGATGGTCTTGTCCATCTTGTCGCTGACCACGAGGCCCTCGCGGACCTTGCGGTAGCCGCGGCCGGCCAGGCCGGGGCCGCTGGCGACAGCGGTGTTCTGGGGCTCGCTCATGCCACACCCTCGTTCGGGGCGACCGAGAGACCCAGCTCGCGCTCGCGCATGATCGTGTAGATCCGGGCGATGTCGCGGCGGACGGTCTGCAGTCGCCGGTTGTTGTCCAGCTGGCCGGTGGCCACCTGGAAGCGCAGGTTGAACAGCTCTTCCTTGTGCTCACGCAGCCGCGTGGCGAGCTCCTCGGCCGAGAGCTCGCGCAGCTCCGGGGCGGTCAGACCGGCGGCCATCACACCTCTCCTTCACGCGTGATGAAGCGAGCCTTCATGGGCAGCTTGTGGATGGCGCGGCGCATGGCCTCGCGGGCCACCGACTCCGGGACACCCGACAGCTCGAACATGACGCGGCCCGGCTTGACGTTGGCGACCCACCACTCCGGGGAGCCCTTGCCGGAACCCATGCGGGTCTCGGCCGGCTTCTTGGTGAGCGGGCGGTCCGGGTAGATCGTGATCCAGACCTTGCCGCCACGGCGGATGTGCCGGGTCATGGCGATACGGGCGGACTCGATCTGCCGGTTGGTCACGTACGCCGGCTCGAGGGCCTGGATGGCGTACTCACCGAAGTTGATCGCCGTGCCGCCCTTGGCCCGGCCGGAGCGGTCCGGGTGGTGCTGCTTGCGGTGCTTGACGCGCCGGGGGATCAGCACGTGTCAGCCCTCCGTGTTCTCGGTCGCGGTCGTCTCGGCCGCGGCGGTCGCCTCGGGGCCGGCGGCCTCGGCGACGGTCTGCTCAGGCGCGACCTCACCCGAGGTCACGGCCACGGTGCTGTCGCCGGTCTCCGGACCGGTCGACGTCTCGGCGGCGGCGCGGCCGGCCTCGGTACCACCGGCGGTGGTGCCGCTGGAGCCCGACCGGCGGGGGCGCTGCGGGCGCTCCCGGCGCTGCTGCCGGGCGGCGAGGGCCTCGAGGGCCTCGCGCTCGGCACGCGAGCCGCTGACGTCGCCCTTGTAGATCCACACCTTCACGCCGATGCGGCCGAAGGTGGTGCGGGCCTCGTACAGGCCGTAGTCGATGTTCGCCCGGAGGGTGTGCAGCGGCACGCGACCCTCGCGGTAGAACTCCGACCGGCTCATCTCGGTGCCGCCCAGGCGCCCGGAGCACTGCACCCGGATGCCCTTGACCTGCGGGCTGCGCTGGGCCGACTGCATGGCCTTGCGCATGGCGCGGCGGAAGCTGACGCGGCTGGACAGCTGCTCGGCCACGGCCTGGGCCACGAGCTGGGCGTCGGCCTCGGGGTTCTTGACCTCGAGGATGTTCAGCTGCACCTGCTTGCCGGTGAGCTTCTCCAGCTCGCCGCGGATGCGGTCGGCCTCGGCGCCGCGGCGGCCGATGACGATGCCCGGCCGGGCGGTGTGGATGTCGACCCGGACCCGGTCACGGGTGCGCTCGATCTCCACCTTCGAGATGCCGGCGCGCTCCATGCCCTTGGTCATGAGCTTGCGGATGGCCACGTCTTCCTTGACGTAGTCCTTGTACAGCTTGTCGGCGTACCACCGGGACTTGTAGTCGGTGGTGATGCCGAGGCGGAACCCGTGCGGGTTGACCTTCTGACCCACTAGCGGGTCCCTCCCCTCGTGTTGGAGCGCTGCTGCGTGCCCTGCTGCTGCGTCGCCGGGCCGGACTGGCCGGTGCGCCGGCGGGCGGTGCGGGACTTGCCGGCGAGGTCGGCGCTGGAGCCGACCTCGCTCACCTCGACGGTGATGTGGCTGGTCCGCTTGTTGATGCGGTAGGCGCGGCCCTGGGCGCGCGGCCGGATCCGCTTCATGGTCGGGCCCTCGTCGACGTAGGCGGCGCTGACGACGAGCGCGGCCGGGTCCAGCCGCAGGTTGTGCTCGGCGTTGGCGACGGCGCTGGCGACGACCTTGGCCACCGGCTCGCTGGCCGACTGCGGGGCGAACCGCAGGAGGGCCAGGGCCTCGTCGGTGGGCAGGTAGCGGATGAGGTCCACCACCCGGCGTGCCTTCATGGGGGTGACGCGGACGCCGCGGGCGACGGCCCGGGCGACCTGCGTCTCCTCTCCCAGCTGGGAAGTCATCTCAAGTCTCTCTCTCGGGACCGGGCTCAGCCGCGCCGCGACCGGCGGTCGTCCTTGACGTGACCGCGGAAGGTCCGGGTCGGAGCGAACTCGCCGAGCTTGTGCCCGACCATCGCCTCGGTCACGAAGACCGGGACGTGCTTGCGACCGTCGTGCACGGCGATGGTGTGGCCGAGCATGTCCGGGATGATCGTCGAGCGGCGGGACCAGGTCCGGATGACCGTCTTGGTGCCCTTCTCGTTCTGCGCGTCCACCTTCTTGAGCAGGTGGTCGTCGACGAACGGGCCCTTCTTCAGGCTGCGTGGCATGTCTGTCGGACTCCTCTAACCCGCTCAGCGCTTCTTGTTGGTGCGCCGGCGGCGCACGATCAGGGCGTCACTGGCCTTGCGCTTGCGCGTGCGGCCCTCCGGCTTGCCCTTCGGGTTCACCGGGTGGCGACCACCGGAGGTCTTGCCCTCACCACCACCGTGCGGGTGGTCCACCGGGTTCATGGCGACACCGCGGACGGTCGGGCGCTTGCCCTTCCACCGCATGCGGCCGGCCTTGCCCCAGTTGATGTTCGACTGCTCGGCGTTGCCCACCTCGCCGACGGTGGCGCGGCAGCGCACGTCGACGTTGCGGATCTCGCCCGAGGGCATGCGCAGCTGGGCGAAGCGGCCCTCGCGGGCGACCAGCTGGACGCTGGTGCCGGCGGAGCGGGCGATCTTCGCGCCACCACCCGGCCGCAGCTCGATCGCGTGCACGACCGTGCCGACGGGGATGTTGCGCAGCGGCAGGTTGTTGCCCGGCTTGATGTCGGCCGAGGGGCCGCACTCCACCGTGTCGCCCTGCTTCAGGCGGGCCGGCGCGATGATGTAGCGCTTCTCGCCGTCGGCGAAGTGCAGCAGCGCGATGCGGGAGGTGCGGTTCGGGTCGTACTCGATGTGCGCGACCTTCGCCGGCACGCCGTCCTTGTCCGCCCGACGGAAGTCGATGACGCGGTAGGCGCGCTTGTGGCCGCCGCCCTGGTGGCGAGCGGTGACCTTCCCGTGGACGTTGCGCCCGCCGCGACCGTGCAGCGGCCGGACCAGCGACTTCTCGGGGTGGTCGCGGGTGACCTCGGCGAAGTCGGCGACGCTGGAGCCACGGCGGCCCGGCGTCGTCGGCTTGTACTTGCGGATAGCCATTGCTGACTCGGTTCCTCTGTCTCTGGTCCGGCGGTCCGGGCTCAGGCGCCCGGGCCCCCGAAGATCTCGATCCGGTCGCCGGGCGCCAGCGAGACGATGGCCCGCTTGGTGTCCTTGCGCTTGCCGAGCTTGTTGCCCCGGCTGCGCTTGCGCTTGCCCTGGCGGTTGATGGTGTTCACGCCGAGGACCTTCACGTTGAAGACCTGCTCGACCGCGATCTTGATCTGTGTCTTGTTGGCCTCGGGCAGCACCACGAACGTGTACTGGTTCTCGTCCAGCAGCCCGTAGCTCTTCTCCGAGATGACCGGCGACAGCAGGACGTCCCGGGGGTCGCGGACGCTCACGCCTTCTCCTCGGTGGTGTCGGTGGCCTCGTTCTGCTCGAGGTCCAGGTCGGTCGTGCCCTCGGCCGGCTGGATGGACGGGATGGCGCCGGGGATGTCCGGCGTCGTCAGGTCCGGCTTGGTCAGCGAGGTGCCGCCCTTGCCGCCGCTGCCGCTGTGCGGGCCGGCGACGAACTCGGCCAGCGCCGTCTCGGTGAAGACCACCTCGTCGCTGACCAGGACGTCGTAGGTGTTGAGCTGGCCGGCCTCGATCAGGTGCACGCGCGGCTCGTTGCGCAGGCTCACCCAGTTGAGGACGTCGTCGCGGTCGAGGACCACGAGCACCCGCTTGGCACCCGTCACGGCGTCGAGCGTGGCGATGGCCGCCTTGGTCTTCGGGGCGTCGCCGTCGACGAAGGTGGTGACGACGTGCACGCGGCCGGCGCGCGCCCGGTCGGAGAGGGCGCCGCGCAGGGCGGCGGCCTTCATCTTCTTGGGCGTGCGCTGTGAGTAGTCGCGCGGCTGGGGGCCGTGGACCGTGCCACCGCCGGCGAACTGCGGCGCGCGGATCGAGCCCTGCCGGGCACGGCCGGTGCCCTTCTGGCGGTACGGCTTGACGCCACCGCCGCTGACGGCGCCGCGCGTCTTGGTCGCGTGCGTGCCCTGGCGGGCCGCGGCCAGCTGGGCGACGACGACCTGGTGCATGAGCGCGACGTTCGCGTTCGCGTCGAACAGGTCACCGGGCAGCGTGACGCTGCCGGAGGTCTCCCCCGCCGGCGTGCGGACGTCGACCTGGCGGTCGGCGCGCGCCGCCTCGGTCGCGGTCGACTGGGTCACTGGTTGTCACTCCCCACGGGGCCACCCTTGACGGCCGAGCGGACGAGCACGAGGCCGCCCTTCGGGCCGGGGATGGCGCCCTTGATCAGAAGCAGGCCGCGCTCGGTGTCCACCTTGTGGACGGTGAGCGAGAGCGTCGTGGTCTTGACCGCACCCATGCGGCCGGCCATCTTCAGGCCCTTGAACACGCGGCCGGGGGTGGAGGCACCGCCGATGGAGCCGGGGTGCCGGTGCTTGCGCTGGGTGCCGTGGGCGGCACCGAGGCCACGGAAGCCGTGCCGCTTCATGACACCCGCGGTGCCCTTGCCCTTGCTGGTCCCGATGACGTCGACCTTGGCCACGCCGTCGAACACGTCGACGGTGAGCTCCTGGCCGGTCGTGTACTGACCGGCGTCCTCGGTGCGCAGCTCGACCACGTGGCGGCGCGGCGTCACGCCGGCCTTGGCGAAGTGGCCACCCTCGGGCTTGTTCACCTTGCGGGGGTCGATCTCGCCGAAGCCGAGCTGGACGGCCGAGTAGCCGTCGACCTCGGGGGTGCGCACCTGCGTCACCACGTTCGGGCCCGCCTTGACGACGGTCACCGGCACGATGCGGTTGTTCTCGTCGAAGACCTGGGTCATCCCCAGCTTCTCGCCGAGGAGCCCGCGGAACGTACTCGCCATGACTGGACTCGGTTCCTTACTGGATGTTCACGTCGACCGAGGCCGGCAGGTCGATGCGCATGAGCGCGTCGACCGTCTTCGGCGTCGGGTCGAGGATGTCGATGAGCCGCTTGTGCGTGCGCATCTCGAAGTGCTCGCGCGAGTCCTTGTACTTGTGCGGCGAGCGGATGACGCAGTACACGTTCTTCTCCGTCGGCAGCGGCACCGGGCCGACGACGCGCGCACCGGTCTTGGTCACCGTGTCGACGATGCGCCGCGCAGAGGCGTCGATCGCCTCGTGGTCGTAGGCCTTCAGCCTGATGCGGATCTTCTGTCCCGCCATCGCTGTCTCTCGCTCCTGCCGATCGCTGTTCTGCTAGCTGGGGAACGCCGGGTGCGTCCGGACGTCATCCGGTCCGGCCCCAGCGGGGAGGGTGGCGGTGCACACACGCAGCACGCACACCCGGGGACGGGCGGCGGCGCAGGGGTGCGCCGCCGCCCGTCGGGTGTTACTTGAGGATCTTGGTGACGCGACCGGCGCCGACGGTGCGGCCACCCTCACGGATGGCGAACCGCAGGCCCTCCTCCATGGCGATCGGCTGGATGAGCTCGACCGTCATCTCGGTGTTGTCGCCCGGCATGACCATCTCGGTGCCGGCCGGCAGGGTCACGACGCCGGTGACGTCGGTCGTCCGGAAGTAGAACTGCGGACGGTAGTTGTTGAAGAACGGCGTGTGACGGCCACCCTCGTCCTTCGAGAGGATGTAGACCGACCCCTCGAAGTTGGTGTGCGGGGTGATCGAGCCGGGCTTCACGACGACCTGGCCGCGCTCCACGTCCTCGCGCTTGATGCCGCGCAGCAGCAGACCGACGTTGTCGCCGGCCTGGCCCTGGTCGAGCAGCTTGCGGAACATCTCGACGCCGGTGACGGTGGTCTTGGTCGACGACGGGCGGATGCCGACGATCTCGACCTCCTCCGACACCTTGACGATGCCGCGCTCCACGCGACCGGTGACGACGGTGCCGCGACCGGTGATGGTGAAGACGTCCTCGACGGGCATGAGGAACGGCTTGTCGATCTCACGCTGCGGCTCGGGGATCGCCGTGTCGACGGCGTCCATGAGCTCCATGAGCTTGTCGCCCCACTCGGCGTCGCCCTCGAGGGCCTTCAGCGCCGAGACGCGGACCACGGGGACGTCGTCGCCCGGGAACTCGTACTCGGACAGCAGCTCGCGGACCTCCAGCTCGACGAGCTCGAGGATCTCCTCGTCGTCGACCATGTCGGCCTTGTTCAGCGCCACGACGATGTAGGGGACGCCGACCTGGCGGGCCAGGAGGACGTGCTCCTTGGTCTGCGGCATCGGGCCGTCGGTCGCGGCGACCACCAGGATGGCGCCGTCCATCTGCGCCGCACCGGTGATCATGTTCTTGATGTAGTCGGCGTGCCCGGGGCAGTCGACGTGCGCGTAGTGACGGTTCTCCGTCTGGTACTCGACGTGGGCGATCGAGATCGTGATGCCGCGGGCCTTCTCCTCGGGCGCCTTGTCGATCTGGTCGAAGGCCGACGCCTCGTTGAGGTCCGGGTACTTGTCGTGCAGCACCTTGGTGATCGCCGCGGTCAGCGTGGTCTTGCCGTGGTCGATGTGCCCGATGGTGCCGATGTTGACGTGCGGCTTGGTCCGCTCGAACTTGGCCTTGGCCACTGGGTTCCTCTCCTCGTGGTCTCGCGTCGTGCGCGGGAACTCTGGGGTGGGCTTGCTGGGGGTGCCGGGCGGGGACGTACCCCGCCCGGCGGGTCACTCGCCGGTGGCCTTGGCGATGATCTCCTTGGCCACGTTCTGCGGGACCTCGGCGTACGAGTCGAACACCATGGTGTAGCTCGCCCGCCCCTGGGTGCGGCTGCGCAGGTCGCCCACGTAGCCGAACATCTCCGAGAGCGGGACCAGGGCCCGGACGACGCGGGCGCCGGAGCGCTCCTCCATCGCCTGGATCATCCCGCGCCGGGAGTTCAGGTCGCCGATGACGTCACCCATGTAGTCCTCGGGCGTGACGACCTCGACGGCCATCATCGGCTCGAGCAGGGCCGGGCTGGCCTTGCGGGCGGCCTCCTTGAAGACCATCGAGCCGGCGATCTTGAAGGCCATCTCCGAGGAGTCGACCTCGTGGTACTGGCCGTCGACGAGGGTCGCCTTGACGCCGACCATCGGGTAGCCGGCGAGGATGCCGTACTGCATGGCGTCCTGCATGCCCTGGTCGACCGAGGGGATGTACTCCTTCGGGATGCGACCACCGGTCACGGCGTTGACGAACTCGTAGGTCGGGCCGTCGCCGCTGACCTCGAGCGGCTCGATGCTGACCTGCACCTTGGCGAACTGGCCGGACCCACCCGTCTGCTTCTTGTGGGTGTAGTCGACCTTCTCGACCGCCTTGCGGATGGTCTCGCGGTAGGCGACCTGCGGCTTGCCGACGTTGGCCTCGACGCGGAACTCGCGCCGCATGCGGTCGACCAGGATCTCCAGGTGGAGCTCGCCCATGCCGGAGATGACCGTCTGACCGGTCTCCTCGTCGAGGCGGACCTGGAAGGTCGGGTCCTCCTCGGCCAGCTTCTGGATGGCGGTGCCGAGCTTCTCCTGGTCACCCTTGGTCTTGGGCTCGATCGCGACCGAGATGACCGGGGCCGGGAAGGTCATCGACTCGAGGATCACCGGGTTCTGCGGGTCGCAGAGGGTGTCACCCGTGGTCGTCTGCTTCAGGCCGACGACGGCGACGATCTGGCCGGCGCCCACGCCCTCGCGCTCCTCGCGCTTGTTGGCGTGCATCTGGTAGATCTTGCCGATCCGCTCCTTGCGGTCCTTGGTGCTGTTGAGCACCGGGGACCCGGAGTTGAGCCGGCCCGAGTAGACGCGGACGTAGGTCAGCTTGCCGAGGTGCTGGTCGGTCTGGATCTTGAAGGCCAGCGCCGAGAACGGCTCGTCCTCGTCGGCGTGCCGCAGGACCTCGGTCTCGCCGTCGAGGGCGGTGCCCACGATGGCCTCGATGTCCAGCGGGCTGGGCAGGTAGTCCACGACGGCGTCGAGCAGGGGCTGCACGCCCTTGTTCTTGAACGCCGTGCCGGTGAGCACCGGGTTGATCTGCGCGGCGATGGTCGCCTTGCGGATGGCGGCCTTGAGCTGGTCGACGGGGATGTCCTCGCCGCCCAGGTAGGCCTCCATGATCGCGTCGTCGGTCTCGGCGATCGTCTCGAGCAGCTTGTCGCGGTACTCGGCGGCCTGGTCGGCGAGCTCGGCGGGGATCTCCTCGATGGCGTAGTCCTCGCCCATCTTGGTCTCCCCGCGCCAGGTGAGCGCGCGCATCTGCACCAGGTCGACGACGCCGATGAAGTCGGCCTCGGCGCCGATGGGCAGCTGCAGCACGGCCGGGTTGGCGCCGAGCCGCTCGACCATCATGTCGACGCAGCGGAAGAAGTTCGCGCCGGTCCGGTCGAGCTTGTTGACGAAGCACATGCGCGGGACGCCGTACTTCTCCGCCTGCCGCCAGACCTGCTCGGTCTGCGGCTCCACGCCGGCGACACCGTCGTAGACGGCCACCGCACCGTCGAGCACGCGCAGGGACCGCTCCACCTCGACGGTGAAGTCGACGTGCCCCGGGGTGTCGATGATGTTGATGTCGTGGCCGTTCCAGGAGCACTTCGTCGCGGCGGACGTGATGGTGATGCCGCGCTCCTGCTCCTGCTCCATCCAGTCCATCGTGGCCGCGCCGTCGTGGACCTCACCGATCTTGTAGTTGATGCCGGTGTAGAAGAGGATGCGCTCGGTCGTCGTGGTCTTGCCGGCGTCGATGTGCGCCATGATCCCGATGTTGCGGGTCTTGGCGAGCTGGGCCTCGTTGCTGGCCATGTCTCACTCCTCTTTGTCTCTGGTCCGCGTGCGGTGGTCCGGGGGTGGCCCGGCGTCCCCGCCGGCGGGTGCTGGTGGACGGGTGTCACCAGCGGGGGTGCGACTACCAGCGGTAGTGCGCGAAGGCCTTGTTCGACTCGGCCATCTTGTGGGTGTCCTCGCGGCGCTTGACCGCGGCACCGAGGCCGTTGCTGGCGTCGAGCAGCTCGTTCATGAGGCGCTCGGTCATCGTCTTCTCGCGGCGCGCCCGGCTGTACTGGATCAGCCAGCGCAGGCCGAGGGTGGTGCTGCGGGAGGCGCGGACCTCGACCGGGACCTGGTAGGTCGCGCCACCGACGCGGCGGCTGCGGACCTCGAGGGCCGGCTTGACGTTGTCCAGCGCGCGCTTGAGCGTGACCACCGGGTCGGTGTCGGTCTTGGCGCGGCAGCCCTCGAGGGCGCCGTAGACGATCGACTCGGCGACCGAGCGCTTACCGTCGACGAGGACCTTGTTCACCAGCTGGGTGACCAGCGGCGACTGGTAGACCGGGTCGTTGACCAGCGGACGGCGCGGCGCGGGGCCCTTGCGCGGCATGTCAGCTCTTCTCCTTCTTCGCGCCGTACCGGCTGCGAGCCTGCTTGCGGTTGCGGACACCCTGGGTGTCGAGCGAGCCACGGATGATCTTGTAACGCACACCCGGGAGGTCCTTCACGCGGCCGCCGCGCACGAGCACCATCGAGTGCTCCTGCAGGTTGTGGCCGACGCCCGGGATGTAGGCGGTCACCTCGATGCCACTGGTGAGGCGGACGCGAGCGACCTTGCGGAGCGCCGAGTTCGGCTTCTTCGGCGTCGTGGTGTACACGCGGGTGCACACGCCTCGACGCTGAGGGGAGCCCTTCAACGCCGGGGTCTTGGTCTTCTCGACCTTGTCCTCGCGGCCCTTGCGGACCAGCTGGTTGATCGTGGGCATGGGTGGCCTGGATCTCCTACCTGCGCTGGGTCGTGCTGTGGACGGTGCTGCTGTCGTGTCGCCGGTGCCGGTCCTGCCGGGGTCGTCCGCCCGGGTCACGAGCCACTCACCGGTCCCCGCGGTCGGGCGTGTCGCCTTCCCCAGGACCGGCCGGCGGTCGAACCGGACTGGTCGCCCCCCGCGACTCGGCGCCGCCACCTCCGGACACCGTCCTCCGTGGACGGCCCACCGGGGCGGACCCGCGGCCAGGAGGCGGACCTCCGGACACCCAGGCGCACCGCGAACGGGAGCAGGCCCAGGGCACCCTGGGCACGGCTGACCACGATACCCGCGTGCTGGGAGGCGGTCAAAGCCGGGTCCCGGGAGCCGAGCGGGCAGGGTCTGCCTGCCACCCGGGCCCGTTCGACGGGGACAACGACGCGGCGCTGCCGGCCATTCCCGGCCGCCGCGGGGACCGTGCCGCACGGCCCCGGGGGAGGTCGCACCATACCGCGGCCGGGGCCGCGCGCCAGGGGACGTCGCCCGGGAGCGCGACCGCGCCTCCGTTCCCCGGTGGGCGCGCGACTGTCGGACCCTGCCCCTACCGTCGGTCCCAACGAGACCACTCACCGCTACGGAGGTCCTGGTGCTGATCGACACGGCGCGCGAGCTCAAGGCGCGGCTGTCCGCGCGCCTGGCCGAGGGCTTCCCCCCGGTCCGGGCCAGCGACCTCGGCGGCCGCGTGTGGACGCGGCCGGCCATCGGGCTGGCACCCGTCGCCCCCGGGCGGGTGCACCTCGCGATCCGCGTGGCGGCCGAGGACGACGCCCGGGTGCTGCTCACCGACCTCGACGACGTGGTGCGAGCCGAGATCGACGTCCGGGTGACCGGGCCGATAGTGCCGCTGTCCTCCCCCACCCCGGCGGAGCTGCAGCGGCGCACGCGCCCGCTGCACCCGGGACTGTCGGTGGCCCACCCGGCCGTCACGGCGGGGACGCTGGGCGGCTTCGTCCGGGTGGAGGGGCGGCTGGCGATCCTGTCCAACAACCACGTCCTCGCCGCCAGCGACGCCGGGGCGGTGGGGGACGCGGTGCTGCAGCCGGGGCCGGCCGACGGCGGCGTCCCGGCCGACCGGGTGGCCACGCTGACCGCCTTCGAGCGCTTCACCGAGGGGCGCAACAAGGTCGACGCCGCCGTCGCCGTCCTGGACGCGGGCGTCGAGGCCGAGCCCGGCCGGCTCCCCGGCGGCCCGCTGGCCGGCACCGTGGCCGACGGGCTGGAGGTGGAGCCGGACGAGGAGGTCGAGAAGGTCGGCCGCACCACCGGGCACACCCGCGGGCGGGTCACCGCGGTGGAGGTCGACGGGGTCGCCGTCCAGTACGACGACGGCGTGCACGTCTTCGACGACCAGATCGAGATCGAGGGCCTGTCGGGGCCGTTCTCCGCGGGCGGGGACAGCGGCTCGGTCATCTGGCGCAGTGCCGACCGCGTCCCGCTGGGCCTGCTGTTCGCCGGCAGCGACCAGGGCGGCCGCAACGGCGCCGGGCTGACCTTCGCCAACCCCCTGTCGACCGTGCTGGCCACCCTGGGGGCGGAGTGGGTCGCCTCCTGACCTCCTCCTGAGGTCGTCCCCCAGGTCAGGGGGATGTCGCTCCGGGCGGGAACGAGGCACCATGGGGAGGTGACCGAGCCCGCACGGCCGTCCGGGACCTCCCTCGTCCCGGGCACCCGGCGCGCGGGCGTCAGCGAGGAGACCTCGTGACCGACCGTGCCGCCGCCCGCGCCGCCAAGGGCGTCCTCGCCGACCAGCTCTCCGCCCAGCCGGGGGTCGTCGGCATCGGCCTGGCCCGGCGGGACAGCGGCTACGTCGTCAAGGTCGACGTCGCCGACGCCGACGCGGCCGGCTTGGTCCCCCGCGACGTCGACGGCGTCCGGGTCGTCACCGAGGTCGTCGGCGTCATCCGCCCGCTGCGCAGCCGCACCGCCTGAGCCCCCGGGCCCGCCCGCGCGCACCCGCTACGGTCGCCGGAGGCGCCGACGCGGGCGCCGCCGACCAGAGGAGTGCAGGTGCGCATCGGCATCCAGGCCAGTTACGCGGGGGGTTTCCAGGAGACGGCGGCGGAAATCGTCGACCTCGAGGCCGCCGGGCTCGACCTCGCGATGTGCGCGGAGGTCTACACCTTCGACGCCGTCAGCCAGCTCGGTTACCTGGCCGCCGTCACGCAGCGGGTCGAGCTGATGAGCGCGATCCTGCCGATCTACAGCCGGACGCCGGCCCTGACGGCCATGACCGCGGCCGGCCTGGACTTCGTCTCCGGTGGGCGGTTCACCCTGGGCCTGGGCGCCTCCGGCCCGCAGGTCATCGAGGGCTGGCACGGCGTCCCCTACGACGCCCCGCTGCAGCGCACCCGCGAGGTCGTGGAGATCTGCCGGCAGGTGTGGCGCCGCGAGCGGCTCGTGCACGAGGGGCCGAAGTACACGGTGCCGCTGCCGGCCGAGCAGGGCACGGGCCTCGGCAAGCCGCTGAAGCTGATCAACACCCCGGTGCGCGAGCGCATCCCGGTGATGCTCGCCGCGCTCGGCCCCAAGAACGTGGAGCTCGCCGCCGAGATCGCCGAGGTCTGGGAGCCGATCTGGTTCATGCCCGAGCGCGCCGACGACGTCTGGGGCGACTCGCTGCGCGCCGGGAAGGCCAAGCGCGACCCCGCGC
This sequence comes from Geodermatophilus sp. SYSU D00663, assembly GCF_054050655.1. Classification (NCBI taxonomy): domain Bacteria; kingdom Bacillati; phylum Actinomycetota; class Actinomycetes; order Geodermatophilales; family Geodermatophilaceae; genus Geodermatophilus; species Geodermatophilus sp. SYSU D00663. Next base: position 161,500 of record NZ_JBJGZT010000001.1, read on the forward strand.
TCGGGGACCTGCAGGTCATCTGCGGCGTCCCGGTGGCGATCGGCGAGGACGTCGACCACCTGCACGACCTGGTGCGGCCGCAGCTGGCCCTCTACGTCGGCGGCATGGGCGCCCGGGGGAAGAACTTCTACAACGACCTCGCCCGCCGCTACGGCTACGAGGAGGCCGCCGGGACCGTCCAGGACCTCTACCTGGACGGGAAGAAGGACGAGGCGGCCGCGGCGCTGCCCGAGGAGTTCGTCCGCAGGGTGTCGCTGATCGGGCCGGAGTCCTACGTGGCCGAGCGGGTGGCCGCCTACGCGGAGGCCGGTGTCACCACCATCGCGCTGCAGCCCCTGGACGACAGCCGTGAGGGCCGGCTGCGGACGGTGGAGACCATGCGGAAGCTGGCCGACCGCTAGGCCGGTGTTGCGTCACGTGACGCAGCCGCTCCCCTGACACGCGGAAGGGCCCCGCAGATCTCGCGATCTGCGGGGCCCTTCTCACGTGAGGTGCTGGAACGGCCTCCCTCAGGGGCCCGCCGTGAGCGTGCGAACGGTGGGGAGAGGGAGGTCCTTCGTCAGCCCCGCCAGTCGTACTCCTCGAGGCGCACGGCCTCACCGGAGCCCGACCCGAAGACGTCCGGGCTGTAGTACTGCCCGTCGTCGTACCCGGCCATCGTGTAGACGGCGGCGCGGGCCTCCTCGGTCGGCTCGACCGTGATGTTCCGGTAGCGGCTGATGCCCGTACCCGCCGGGATCAGCTTGCCGATGATCACGTTCTCCTTGAGGCCGAGGAGCGAGTCGCTCTTGCCCTGGATGGCGGCGTCGGTGAGCACCTTGGTCGTCTCCTGGAAGGAGGCGGCCGACAGCCACGACTCGGTGGCGAGCGAGGCCTTGGTGATGCCCATGAGCACCGGGCGGGCCGAGGCCGGCTCGCCGCCCTCGGCGACGACGCGGCGGTTCTCGGTCTCGAACAGCGTCCGCTCGACCAGCGCGCCGGGGAGGAACTCCGTGGCGCCCGAGTCGATGATGGTCACCCGCTTCAGCATCTGGCGGATGATCACCTCGATGTGCTTGTCGTGGATCGACACGCCCTGGCTGCGGTAGACCTCCTGGACCTCGCGGACCAGGTGCAGCTGCACCTCGCGCGGGCCCATGATCCGCAGCACCTCGTGCGGGTCCACCGCACCCTCGGTGAGCTGCTCGCCGACCTCGACGTGGGCGCCGTCCTCGACCCGCAGCCGCGACCGGCGCGACAGCTTGTCGTAGACGACCTCGTCGGAGCCGTCGTCCGGGGTGATGGTCAGCTTGCGGAACTGCTCGCCGTCCTCGATCCGGACGGAGCCGGCCAGCTCGGCGATCGGGGCCTTGCCCTTGGGGACGCGGGCCTCGAAGAGCTCCACGACACGCGGCAGACCGTGGGTGATGTCCTCACCCGCGACACCACCGGTGTGGAAGGTGCGCATCGTCAGCTGGGTGCCGGGCTCACCGATCGACTGGGCGGCGATGATGCCGACCGCCTCGCCGACGTCGACGAGCTTGCCGGTGGCCAGCGACCGGCCGTAGCAGGTCGCGCAGGTGCCCAGCAGGGACTCGCAGGTCAGGACGCAGCGGACCTTGACCTCGGCGACGCCGGCGTCGACCAGCTGGCCGATCAGCACGTCACCCAGGTCCTGGCCGGCCTGCGCGATCAGCGTGCCGTCCTCGGCCACCACGTCGGCGGCCAGGGAGCGGGCGTAGACGCTGGTCTCGACGTGCGCGTCCCGGGTCAGGACACCGTCGACGACGGTCGCGATCGGCATGACCACGCCGCGCTCGGTGCCGCAGTCCTCCTCGCGGATGATGACGTCCTGCGAGACGTCGACCAGCCGGCGGGTGAGGTACCCGGAGTCCGCGGTCCGCAGCGCGGTGTCGGCCAGACCCTTGCGCGCACCGTGCGTGGAGATGAAGTACTCCAGCACGGACAGACCCTCCCGGAAGTTGGCCTTGATCGGCCGCGGGATGATCTCGCCCTTCGGGTTGGCCACCAGGCCGCGCATGCCGGCGATCTGGCTGATCTGCATCATGTTGCCTCGGGCACCCGAGTTGACCATGACCCAGACCGGGTTGGTGGTCGGGAAGTTGTCCACCATCGCCTGGGAGACCTCGGCCCGCGCGCGGGTCCAGATCTCGATCAGCTCGCCGCGGCGCTCGGCGTCGGTGATGACACCGCGCTCGTACTGCCGCTCGATGCCCCGCGCCTCGGCCTCGTGCCGGTCGAGGATCTCCTGCTTGGCCGGCGGGGTGACGACGTCGTCGATGGCGATCGTGACGCCCGAGCGGGTCGCCCAGCGGAAGCCGGCCGACTTGAGGGCGTCCAGCGTCGCCGCGACCTGCACCTTGGGGTAGCGCTCGGCGAGGTCGTTGACGATCGCCCCGAGCTCCTTCTTCGGCACCTGGTAGTTGACGAAGCGGTAGTCCTCGGGCAGGGCCTCGTTGAACAGCACGCGGCCCAGGCTGGTCTCGACCAGCGCCGGGGCACCCGGGGTCCAGTCGGCGGGCTGCTCCCACGCGGGGTTGACCTTGCCGTTGTCGACGCCGAACACCTCGTCGAGGCGGATCAGCGCCCGCTCCTGCAGGCCCAGGGCGCCCTTGTCGAACGCCATGATCGCCTCGGCGGTCGACCCGAAGGCCGCCGGCCGGCCACCGTCGGCCTCGTGCCGGCTCGGCACCAGGGTGGTCAGGTGGTACAGGCCCAGCACCATGTCCTGGGTCGGCGCGGTGATCGGGCGACCGTCGGCCGGGCTCAGGATGTTGTTGCTGGACAGCATGAGGATGCGGGCCTCGGCCTGCGCCTCCGCCGACAGCGGCAGGTGGACCGCCATCTGGTCACCGTCGAAGTCGGCGTTGAAGGCCGTGCAGACCAGCGGGTGGATCTGGATGGCCTTGCCCTCGACCAGCTGCGGCTCGAAGGCCTGGATGCCCAGGCGGTGCAGCGTCGGCGCCCGGTTCAACAGCACCGGGTGCTCGGTGATGACCTCCTCGAGCACGTCCCACACGACGGGACGGGCGCGCTCGACCATGCGCTTGGCGGACTTGATGTTCTGCGCGTGGTTGAGGTCGACCAGCCGCTTCATGACGAAGGGCTTGAACAGCTCCAGCGCCATCTGCTTCGGCAGGCCGCACTGGTGCAGCTTCAGCTGCGGGCCGACGACGATGACCGACCGGCCGGAGTAGTCGACGCGCTTGCCGAGCAGGTTCTGGCGGAACCGGCCCTGCTTGCCCTTGAGCAGGTCGCTCAGGGACTTCAGCGGGCGGTTGCCCGGGCCGGTGACCGGACGGCCGCGGCGGCCGTTGTCGAACAGCGCGTCCACGGACTCCTGGAGCATCCGCTTCTCGTTGTTCACGATGATCTCGGGCGCGCCGAGGTCGAGCAGCCGCTTGAGCCGGTTGTTCCGGTTGATGACCCGGCGGTACAGGTCGTTCATGTCGCTGGTGGCGAAGCGGCCACCGTCGAGCTGCACCATCGGGCGCAGGTCCGGCGGGATGACCGGGACGCAGTCCAGCACCATGCCCATGGGCGAGTTGCGGGTCTGCTGGAACGCCGCGACGACCTTCAGCCGCTTGAGGGCCCGCAGCTTGCGCTGGCCCTTGCCGTTGCGGATGGTCTCGCGCAGCGAGGCGGCCTCGGCGTCGAGGTCGAAGTCGGCCAGCAGCTTCTGCAGGGCAGCGGCACCCATGCCGCCCTCGAAGTACTCGCCGAACCGGTCGCGCAGCTCCCGGTACAGGCCCTCGTCGGCGATGAGCTGCTTGACCTCGAGCTTGCGGAAGGTGTCGAGCACCTCCTCGAGGCGGTCGATCTCCCGCTGGGCGCGGTCGCGCAGCTGGCGCATCTCGCGCTCGCCGCCCTCGCGCACCTTGCGGCGGACGTCGGACTTGGCGCCCTCCGCCTCGAGCTCGGCCAGGTCGGCCTCGAGCTTCTGCTGGCGGGCCTCGACGTCGGCGTCGCGCCGGCTCTCGAGGTTGTGCTTCTCCGCGCTGATCTCGGCCTCGATGGTCGGGAGGTCGCGGTGGCGCGCCTCGTCGTCGACCGAGGTGATCAGGTAGGCGGCGAAGTAGATGATCTTCTCGAGGTCCTTGGGCGCCAGGTCGAGCAGGTAGCCCAGGCGCGAGGGGACGCCCTTGAAGAACCAGATGTGGGTGACCGGCGCGGCCAGCTCGATGTGGCCCATCCGCTCGCGGCGGACCTTGGCCCGGGTCACCTCGACGCCGCAGCGCTCACAGATGATGCCCTTGAAGCGGACGCGCTTGTACTTGCCGCAGTAGCACTCCCAGTCCCGCGTGGGACCGAAGATCTTCTCGCAGAAGAGACCGTCCTTCTCCGGGCGCAGCGTCCGGTAGTTGATGGTCTCGGGCTTCTTCACCTCACCGTGCGACCACTGGCGGATGTCGTCGCCGGTGGCCAGACCGATGCGGAGCTCGTCGAAGAAGTTGACGTCGAGCACTGAGTGGACCCCTTTCCCGGGGCTCGTTACTGCACTTCTAGTCGTTGGCTGGGGACGCCGGCCGGCCCGTCACGAGGAGGGCCGGCCGGCGGCCGATCACACGTCCTCGACGCTGGAGGGCTCGCGGCGGGACAGGTCGATGCCCAGCTCCTCCGCGGCCCGGAACACCTCGTCGTCGGTGTCACGCAGCTCGATCGCCTGCCCGTCGCCGGAGAGGACCTCGACGTTGAGGCAGAGCGACTGCAGCTCCTTGAGCAACACCTTGAACGACTCGGGGATGCCCGGCTCGGGGATGTTCTCGCCCTTGACGATGGCCTCGTAGACCTTGACGCGGCCCAGGATGTCGTCGGACTTGATGGTCAGCAGCTCCTGCAGCGCGTAGGCCGCGCCGTAGGCCTGCATCGCCCAGCACTCCATCTCACCGAAGCGCTGGCCACCGAACTGCGCCTTACCACCCAGCGGCTGCTGCGTGATCATCGAGTAGGGGCCGGTCGACCGGGCGTGGATCTTGTCGTCGACCAGGTGCAGCAGCTTCAGGATGTAGACGTAGCCCACCGAGATGGCCTCGGGGAAGGGCTCGCCGGAGCGACCGTCGAACAGCCGCGCCTTGCCGGTCTCCTGCACCATCCGGTTGCCGTCGCGGTTGGGGATCGTCGAGCCCAGCAGGCCGATGATCTCCTCCTCGCGGGCGCCGTCGAACACCGGCGTCGCGGTCCGGGTGCCCGGCTCCGCCTGGCGCGCCTGCTCGGGCAGGTTGGCCGCCCACTCGGGCGTGCCCTCGACCTGCCAGCCGGACTTGGCGATCCACCCGAGGTGGGTCTCGAGGACCTGGCCGACGTTCATCCGGCCCGGGACGCCGAGCGGGTTGAGGACGATGTCCACCGGGGTGCCGTCCTCGAGGAACGGCATGTCCTCCTGCGGCAGGATCTTCGCGATGACGCCCTTGTTGCCGTGGCGCCCGGCGAGCTTGTCGCCGTCGGAGATCTTGCGCATCTGGGCGACGTAGACCCGGATCAGCTCGTTGACGCCGGCGGGCAGCTCGTCGCCGTCCTCGCGCGAGAACACGCGGACGCCGATGACCTTGCCGGACTCACCGTGCTTGACCTTCAGCGACGTGTCGCGGACCTCGCGGGCCTTCTCACCGAAGATCGCCCGGAGCAGCCGCTCCTCGGGGGTCAGCTCGGTCTCGCCCTTGGGCGTGACCTTGCCGACGAGGATGTCGCCGGGGACGACCTCGGCACCGATGCGGATGATGCCGCGCTCGTCGAGGTCGGCGAGGACCTCCTCGGAGACGTTCGGGATGTCCCGGGTGATCTCCTCGGCACCGAGCTTGGTGTCGCGGGCGTCGACCTCGAACTCCTCGATGTGGATCGAGGACAGGACGTCGTCCTGCACGAGGCGCTGCGACAGGATGATCGCGTCCTCGTAGTTGTGGCCCTCCCACGGCATGAAGGCGACGAGCAGGTTCTTGCCCAGCGCCATCTCGCCCTGGTCGGTGCACGGCCCGTCGGCGATGACCTGGCCGACCTCGACCCGCTGACCCTCCTCGACGATCGGGGTCTGGTTGATCGAGGTGCCCTGGTTCGAGCGGCGGAACTTCAGCAGCCGGTAGGTCTGCCGGGTGCCGTCGTCGGCCATGACGGTGACGTAGTCGGCGGTCGAGTCCTCGACCACACCGGCCTTCTCGGCCACCACGACGTCGCCGGCGTCGACGGCGGCCCGCAGCTCCATGCCGGTGCCGACCAGCGGCGCCTCGCTGCGCAGCAGCGGGACGGCCTGGCGCTGCATGTTGGCGCCCATGAGCGCGCGGTTGGCGTCGTCGTGCTCGAGGAACGGGATCATCGCCGTCGCGACCGAGGTCATCTGCCGCGGCGAGACGTCCATGTAGTCGACCTGCTCGGGCGACAGGTAGTCGACCTCACCGCCCTTGGTGCGGACCAGGACGCGGTCCTCGGCGAACCGGCCCTGGGCGTCCAGCGGCGAGTTGGCCTGGGCGACGACGAAGCGGTCCTCCTCGTCGGCGGTCAGGTAGTCGATCTGGTCGGTGACGACGCCGCTCTCGACCCGCCGGTAGGGGGTCTCGATGAAGCCGAAGGCGTTGACCCGGCCGTAGGCCGACAGCGAGCCGATCAGGCCGATGTTCGGGCCCTCAGGGGTCTCGATCGGGCACATCCGGCCGTAGTGGCTCGGGTGCACGTCGCGGACCTCCATGCCGGCCCGCTCACGCGACAGACCACCCGGGCCCAGCGCCGACAGGCGGCGCTTGTGGGTCAGGCCCGCGAGCGGGTTGGTCTGGTCCATGAACTGCGAGAGCTGGCTGGTGCCGAAGAACTCCTTGATGGAGGCGACGACCGGCCGGATGTTGATCAGGGTCTGCGGCGTGATCGCCTCGACGTCCTGGGTCGTCATCCGCTCGCGGACGACGCGCTCCATGCGGGAGAGGCCGACCCGGATCTGGTTCTGGATCAGCTCGCCGACGGTGCGCAGGCGGCGGTTGCCGAAGTGGTCGATGTCGTCGACGCCGTGGTCGGGCTCGCCGGCGTGCAGCCGCACGACGTACTCGATGGTGGCGACGATGTCGTCCTCGGTCAGCGTCAGGGTGCCCTGCGGGACCTCGACGCCGAGCTTCTTGTTCACCTTGTAGCGGCCGACCTTCGCCAGGTCGTAGCGCTTCGGGTTGAAGAAGAGGTTCTCCAGCAGCGCCTGGGCGCTCTCCCGCGTCGGCGGCTCGCCCGGCCGCAGCTTGCGGTAGATGTCGAGCAGGGCCTCGTCCTGCCCGGCGATGTGGTCCTTCTCCAGGGTGGCGAGGACGGTCGGCGACCACTGGAAGTGCTCGCGGATGCGGTCCTCGGTCCAGCCCAGCGCCTTGAGCAGCACGGTGACCGGCTGGCGGCGCTTGCGGTCGATGCGGACGCCGACGGTGTCGCGCTTGTCGACGTCGAACTCCAGCCACGCACCACGGCTGGGGATGACCTTGGCGCTGAAGACGTCCTTGTCGGAGGTCTTGTCCAGGGTCTTGTCGAAGTAGACGCCGGGGCTGCGCACGAGCTGCGAGACGACAACGCGCTCGGTCCCGTTGATGACGAACGTGCCCTTGTTCGTCATGATCGGGAAGTCGCCCATGAACACCGTCTGGCTCTTGATCTCGCCGGTGGTGTTGTTCATGAACTCGGCGGTGACGAACAGCGGCGCCGCGTAGGTCATGTCCTTGTCCTTGCACTCCTCGAGGGACGCCTTGACGTCCTCGAAGCGCGGGTTGGAGAAGGACAGCGACATCGAGCCGCTGAAGTCCTCGATCGGGGAGATCTCCTCGAGGATCTCGGCCAGGCCGCCGACGGCGGTCGCCTGCTCCTCGGGCGAGAGGGTGGCGCGCCACTCGGGGCTGCCGACCAGCCAGTCGAAGGACGCGGTCTGCAGGGCGAGCAGATCCGGCACCTCGAGGGGCTCGGAGATCTTCGCGAACGAGACGCGCAGCGGCGCGCCGGGGATCTTCTGCTGGTCGGCCTCTCCGGTGCGGGGGCCGGCCTGGGGAGTCTGGTTCTGCTGGCCGAAGCCGCCGGACTCGGTCGTGCTGGGGGAGATGCTGGTGGGGCGAGAGCCTGCCAAGATGCGTCCTTCCAAGGACCTCACGACGTGCGGGCGGTGGGTGCGGGTTCGTCCTGGGTCGTCGTCGGTGATGGCGGGGCTGTCCGCGGCGTCCGGCCCGCTGGGGAACGGGGTGTCGCCCAGGTGCCGGGAGGGGATCCCGGGCAGCCCAGGTGACCCGTCTCGGCGGGCAGGCAGTCAGGGGGCAGCGCAACAGAGAACCCTACCCCTGCTCGCGCACGCTGTCCACGTCGGGGGGTGGGGGGCGAGCCCCGCCACACTCCGGGAAGGACGGCGTCCGGCAGACCGGGCGGCGTTCCGCGCGGCCATGATGCCAGTCCGGGGGCCCCGCTGTCTCCGCCACGCCGCGCGGAGCGCGAGCCGGCCCGGCCCGCGGCCCCCGGATCAGCCGGTCGTGAGCAGGGTCAGGTCGCTGATCCTCCAGTCGCCGTCGACCCTCGCCAGCTGCACCTGGACGGTCTGGGTGCACGACTGCGCGCCCTCGGGGGTGACCGTGCACTCCGACCCCTCGGGGGCGGGCTGGGTCCCGCTGTTCACCGACTCGACGACGTACTGGCCGAAGACGACGACGGTCGCGCTGTCCTGGTCGTCGGAGACCTGCTGCAGGCCGACGTCGAGCACCTCGTACCGCGTGGTGGCCGACACCTGCTCGTAGGTGTCGACGATCCCGCCCTGGGACAGGTCCTGCTCGTACTGGTCCCGCAGGTCGCCGGTCAGGACGTCGAGCTTGCGCTGCACGCTGCCCTCGGAGTCCCGGTAGTCGTAGGCGTAGAGGGCCTGCACGTCCTCGCGCGCCGCGGCGAACACCGACGGCGAGACGTGCGCGGGGTCCAGCCGCTGCCAGGCCAGGAGGCCGACGAGACCGGCGGCGAGCACGCACAGCACCGTGAGGACCGCCACCAGCGGCAGCCGGCGACGACGCCGCGACGACGGCTCGGGGACCGTGCGGGTCCGGGCGGGGCGCTCGGCGCGGGCGCGGCGGGCGCCGTGCCGGGCGGGCGCCTCGGCCGGCACCTCGGTGACGGATGCCTCCGGCGCCTGGGCGCGGGCCTCCTCCCGGTCCCGGCGGCTGCCGGCCACCCGGGGGCGCGGGGACGGGCGGGGCCGGTCCGCGCGCGGGCGCGGCGTGGGGCGGGGGCGCTCCCCCGGGGTCTCGCTCACGCCGGTCACCTCCCCGAGATCCCGGACAGCAGCCAGCGGCCGTCCTCGCGCACGAGCTCCACCTGGATGCGGTAGCGCAGCACCTGGGCCTGCGGGCTGGCGGTGCTCTGCTGCGTCGACCGGATGACCAGCAGCACGGTGCCGGAGTCCTCGTCGGCGCTGACCACGCCCGCGCCGACGACCTCGGTCTGCACGACCGCCTGGGCGTCGACCAGCTCCTGCCGGCGGTCCTGCAGCTGGGCCAGGGACTCGTCGCGCAGGTCGCCGGTGGCCACGCGGCGCACCTGCTCGATGTCGTCGTCGATGGTGACCGCGTCGAAGGAGGTCAGGTCGACGATCCCCGAGCGGGCCGCCTGCAGCACCTGCACGTAGCTGTCGGTGCGCACCGGTGACTCGTCCTCGCGGGTCAGCCACAGCCACCCGGCCGCGGCGAGCAGCAGCACGAGCAGCGCCGCGAGCACGGGCACCAGCGGGACCGACAGCCGGCGGCGGGCGCGCGGCGCGTCGTCGGCGGCGGAGGGGTCGGCGGAGGGGTCGGCGGGGACCTCGTCGGGGGTCGTCGCGGTGTCCTGCCCGGCGCGCGTCACCGCGTCCTCCTCTCGTCCCGTGTCGTGTCGAGTGCTCTGGGTGATGAGCATGACGTACTCAGCCCGCCGTCCGTGCGAAGGGGAGGGCACCGAGCAGGCCGCCGAGGACGTCGTCGGCCACCGAGGCCACCGGCGCGCCGACACCGGCCCGGCCCTGCGGCCCGGGCGAGCCGACGCCGCCGTCGCGGCCGATGTTCTGCTCGCCGCGGATGTTCGAGCCCGACTCGTCCACGCCGTCGCCCGGGGTCGGGTCCGCGCCGTCCACGACGTCGCAGCCGACGGAGTCGACGTCCAGCCCGGCCACCGACCCCGGGCTGGGCAGCTGCCCGGTGGAGACGTAGCCGCTGGTGCAGGCCCGCGGGTCGTCGCTGTTGAGCACGAGGCCGAAGTGCGCGCGCATCGTGCCGCCGTCGTCGCGGACGACGCTGAACCCGCCGCTGACCGCGTCGGGGTAGGTGACGAGCATCTGCTCGACGCCGTCGAGGCGCGGGATGGTGACGCCGTTGAGGACGTCGAGGTGGCGCACCAGGGAGCCGAGGCCGGGCCCCGCGTCGTCCACCAGGTCCTGCAGCGCCGCCCCGGCGTCGGGCGCGTTGACGACCAGGCCGCGCAGGTCGGGGTCGATCTCCACCAGCGTGTCGCTGACCGCGCGCAGGTCGGCGGCCCACTGCTCGATCGCCGAGCGGCTCTCGGCCTGGGTCTGCAGCACGGTCCGCCCGTCGGTGATCAGCCGCAGCGTCTGCGGCAGCGACTCCTCGGCGCGGGCCAGCAGCAGGTCGCCGTTGTCGATGAGCCGGGTCAGGTCGTCGCCGGCGCCGGCGAAGGCGCGGCCGAGCTCGTCGACGACGACGCGCAGGTCCTCCGGGTCGATCGAGGTGACCAGCTGGTCGACGTGGAGCAGCAGCTGCTCGACCGGGATCGGGATGGCCGTGCGCGACTGCGGGATGACCGCGCCGTCGGCCAGGTACGGCCCGTCGGCGGTGGCCGGGCGCAGGTCGACGTACTGCTCGCCGACGGCGCTGCGGGTGGCCACGACGGCGTCGGTGTCGGCCGGGATGGGGTCGGCGTCGGGGTCGATGGTCAGCGTGACCCGGACGCCGTCGTCGGTGAGCTGCATGTCGCTGACCCGGCCCACGGCGACGCCCCGGTGGGTGACCTCGGCGTTGACGAAGATGCCACCGGAGTCGGCGAAGTCGGCGGCGACGTCGTAGCCGCTGCCGAGCAGCACCCGGTCGAGGCCGACGTAGGTGAAGCCGACGTAGGAGATGCCCAGCAGCGCGACCGCGGTGAACGCGAGCAGCTGCAGCCTGACCTTGCGGGTGATCACGGCGTGCCTCCCGTCGGGATGCCGGGCAGCCCGGGCAGGCCGGCCGGCGCGCCGCCGGTGCCGCCGCCGAGGACGGTGCCGGCCAGCCCGCCCAGCCCCGGCGCGAGCGACTGCGCCGGCGACGACGAGCCGGTGCCGGCGCCTCCGGAGTCGGCCGGCGGGGTGCCGGCGCTGCCGCAGGTGTCGCCGGCCAGGTCCTGCGGGTCGAGGGTCTCCAGGCCGCCGGTGACCGGGTCGACGACGTAGCGGCACAGCAGCTCGCGCAGGTCGAGGTCCAGGTTGGCCGTCATGTTGGTGAACAGGCCGTAGCCGCCGGTCCGCGCGTCGGGCCGGTACTGCAGCGCCGACAGCGAGCTGGCCGGGAACGGGTAGGTGAGCAGCAGGTCCAGCGACTCGGCGAGGTCGGGCCCCGCGGCGGCCAGCTGGGTGAGGATCGGCTGCAGCAGCTGCAGGTCGGCCACGGTGTCCGCGCCGGCCTGCTGGATGACCCGGGTGCCGACGTCGCCGAGGCGGGACAGGCTGTCGAGCATCGAGACGAGCAGGTCGCGCTGCTCGGTGACGACGTCGAGGCCCGGCCCGATGGTGTCCAGCGCCGTCTCGATGGTCCCGGTGCGGGCGGCGAGGGACTCGGCCAGCGCGTCCACGCTGTCCAGCGCCCGGCCGATCTCGTCGCGCTGCTGGTCGAGGCCGGCGATGAACGTGTCGAGCTGGGCGAGGGTGGCGCGGACGGCGTCCTCGCGGCCCTCGAGGGCGTCACCCAGCTCCCGGCTGATCGTCTGCAGCTGGGCCAGCCCCCCGCCGTTGAGCACCAGCGACAGCGCGCCGAGGAGCTCCTCGACCTCGACGTTGCGGTTGGTGCGGTCCAGGCCGATGAGCGCGCCGTCGGTGAGCTCGCCGGTGGGCGTCTCGGTGCCCGGGGCGGCCAGCTCCACGTACTTCTCCCCCAGCAGCGAGGACTGCTGGATCATCGCGACCGCGTTGGCCGGCAGGTCGACGTCGCCGTTGATCTCGACGGTGACCAGGGCGGTCCAGTCCTCCCCCAGCGAGACGTCCTGCACCCGGCCGACCGGGACGTCGGCGACGCGGACACCGGCCTGCGGGACGAGGTCCAGGACGTCGAGGAACTGGATCTGCACCGTGTACGGGTCGTCGCCGACGTCCGCGCCGCCGGGGAGGTCGAGGGAGTAGGCGCCGCGGAAGCCGCAGCCGGACAGCAGGAGCACCCCGGCACCCAGCGCGACCGCCCGCCGGCCCAGCGCGCTCACCGCTGCGCCCCCGGCACCAGCGGCAGGCCGACCAGCGGGGTGCCGCCGGCCCGCGGGGTGGTGCCGCGGCCGAACAGGGTGCCGAGCAGCTCCTGCAGGTCGGGCACGCCGTTGCCGTTGAGGTCGTCGAGCTGCCCGTCGTTGCCGGGGTCGCCCGAGAGCAGCCGCAGGCAGACCTGCTCGGTCGGCGGCAGCTGCAGGAACGCGGTCAGGTCGGTGGGGTCCACGCCCGCGATCCGCAGCCGGCCGGCCTGGGCCAGCAGCTGGCAGACCACGACCTCCGGGTTGGCCGAGCCCAGCGAGTTGTCGCGGGTGTCGAGCGTGCCGTAGTCGGGGTTGTAGGCGTGCGCGACGTTGCCCAGCGCGGCAGGGGCGACGTCGAGCACCTCGGCCAGCGCCTGCCGCTGCTGGACCAGGGTGAGGGTGACGTCGGCCAGCCGGTCGACGTTCGTCGTCAGCAGCGCGGTGTTGGTCTGCACGAACGTGGCGATCTCCCCCAGCGCCTGCGACAGCAGCTGCACCGCGGCGGCGAGGTCCTCCCGCTCGCCCTCGAGCTGGGCGGCGACCGCGGCCATGTTGTCGTTGAACTGGCCGACCTGGGTGTCGATCGTGGCCAGCGCCGAGGTGAACGCCTGCAGGTTCTCCACCGACCCGAACAGGTCGTCGCGGTTCTCCGCCAGGGTCTGCACCGCGGTCGAGAACCCGGTCAGCGTCCGGTTGAGCGCGTCGCCGTTGCCCTCGAGGTTGTCCGCGCCGGTGGCCAGCAGGTCCTGCAGCGCGCCGTCGGCGTTGGCGCCGGTCGGGCCGAGGGCGGCCGAGAGCTCGTCGAGGGCGCCGTACACCGCGTCCAGCTCGACCGGCGTGGCCGTGCGCGACAGGTCCAGCTCGGCGCCGTCCTCCAGCGTCGGGCCGCCGTCGTAGACCGGGGAGAACTGCACGTACCGGTCGCTGACCAGTGACGGCGCGAGGACGACCGCGTCGGCGTCGGCCGGGATGTCGTACTCGTCGTCGACGAGCATGTCGACGCGCACCCGGTCGCCCATCGGGACGACGTCGGTGATCTCGCCGACGTCGATGCCGAGGACCCGCACGTCGCCGCCCGGGTACACGCCCACGGCCTGGCCGAAGTACGCGGTGACCCGGATCTGGCCGGCCGGCCGCAGGACGGTCCAGCCGACCGCGCCGACCAGCACGAGCGCGGCGACCAGGGCGACACCGCGCTGCAGGGACCCGGTCACCGGCCCTCCTCGCAGGAGACGAGACCCCCGGGCACCTGGGCGGCGCCCCCGCAGAGCACCGACCCGACGGCGCCGGGCAGCAGGTTCTCCACGAAGCTGTCGAACCAGCGGCCGTTGCCCAGGGTGTTGGTGAAGACCCGGACGAAGGGCGCCAGGTCGGCGACGGTCTGCCCGAGGGCCTGGCGGTTGCGCGACAGGATGTCGGTGACGGCCGACAGCTGCTGCAGCGCCGGGGTGAGGGCCTCGCGGTTGTCCGCGACCAGCCCCGTCAGCTGCTGGGCCAGCGTCTGGGTGTTGGTGAGGATCGAGTCGATGAGCGCCCGGCGCTCCTGCACCTCGGTGAGCAGGGTGTTGGAGTCCAGGACGAGCTGGGTGAACTCGCCGTTGCGGTCGGCCAGGACCTGGGTCACGTCCCGGGTGGCCGACAGCAGCTCGCGCAGCTGGGCGTCCCGCGAGGCGATGGTGTCCGAGAGCCGGGCCAGCCCGTCCAGGGAGGTCCGGACCTCGTCGGGGGTGTCGGCGAAGGTCTCCGACAGCACCTCGAAGGAGCTCGCCAGCTGGGCGGTGTCGATGTCGTCGACGGTGGTGGACAGGTCCGCGAAGGCCTCGACGACGTCGTAGGGCGAGGCGGTGCGCTGCAGCGGGATGCGCTGCTCGGGGTCCAGCGGCGTCGCGCCGCGCGGGACCAGCGCCAGGTACTTCGCGCCGAGCACCGTCTCGATCTTGATGGCCGCCTCGGACCGGTCGCCGACGAACGCGTCGCGGACGCGGAACTCGACGGTGACCGCGCCGTCCTCCAGCGCCAAGCTCTCGACCTGGCCGACCTTGACGCCGGCGACGCGCACCGGGTCGTCGGGCCGGAGGCCCGCGGCCTCGGAGAACTGGGCGCGGTAGACGGTGCCCCCGCCGATGAGCGGCAGCGACCGGGCGTTGAAGGCGAGCAGCACCAGCAGCGCGATCAGCGAGAGGCTGACCGCCCCGATGACGACCGGGTTGCGGTCGCGGAACGGCTTGGCCGGACGGCGGGCCATCAGCACCCCCTCGCGCCGGAGGACAGCCCGCCCGCGGGGATGGTGCTCGGCTCGCTCGCGCCGGGCAGGGTGACCGTGCCGGACGCCCCGCACAGGTAGAAGTTGAACCAGCTGCCGTTGACGGCGGTCCGCGTGATCAGGTCGATCTTGGTCGGTGCGAGCTGCAGGAAGTCCTCCAGGACGTCGCCGGTGTCGGCGAGGTTGCCGGCCAGGTCGCCGAGGCCCTCGACGTCCGCCGCCAGCGGCGCCCGGGCGTCCTCGAGCAGCCCGGCGGTGCTCACCGCGAGGCCGTCGATGGTCTGCAGCGAGTCGAAGATCGCGTCGCGATCCTCGCTCAGCCCGGAGACGAACTGCTGCAGCGAGACGACCAGCGACGACAGCTGCTCGTCCCGGGCGGCGACCGTGCCCATCACCGAGGTGAGGTTGTCGATGACGCTGCCGATGACGGCGTCCTTGTCCGCGAGCGACGAGGTAAGCGAGCCGACGTGGCCGAGCAGGCTCTCCACCGTGCCGCCCTCGCCCTGGAACACCTGGACGATCTCGAAGGACAGCCGGTTGACGTCCTGCGGCGACAGGGCCTGGAACAGCGGCTGGAACCCGCCGAACAGCGTGGTGAGGTCCAGCGCCGGCTCCGTCTGGGCCAGCGGGATGGTGTCGCCCTCCTCGAGGGTGCGCCCGGCCGCCCCCTCTCCCTCGGTCAGCGCGACGTACCGCTGGCCGACGAGGTTGCGGTAGCGGATGGTCGCCAGCACCGAGGTGGGCAGCGGGACGTCGGAGTCGACCGCGACGGTCACCTCGGCCACCGGCCGGTCGGTCTGCTCGGACAGGCCGATGGCGGTCACCTGGCCCACCCGGACGCCGGCGATGCGCACCTCGTCGCCCTCCACCAGGCCGGCGACGTCGGTGAACTGCGCCCGGTACTCCAGCGGCTCGCCGTGGCCGGCGTTGGTGATGGTGCTGACCAGGACGTAGCTGGCGAGCACGGTCACCAGGGCGAACACGGCCAGCTTGGTCAGCGGCGCGGCGAGGCCCCTCATCGCAGCGCCACCTGGGTCCCCCGCAGCAGCGGCGCCATCGTCGAGGCGGCCAGGTCGGAGACCTCGCCGGGCTCCACGCCGGTCTGGTAGCCGAGGATGCTGCGCACGAAGTCCAGCTCCGCCGTCGACCCGGCCAGCCGGCCCGGCACCGAGTTCCCGAAGGCGGACAGGTCGGTGGTCACGTTGCCGTCGGGCTCCCCGGCGCCGGCGGGGACGTCCTCGGGTCCCCGGCCGCCCAGGCAGTTCGGGTTGCCGCTGTACGGGTTGTCCACCGAGTCGACGCCGTCCACCGGCGGCACCGGGCAGTAGTACTCGCCCCGGTCGGCGGCCGCGATGATCGCGTCGATGTCGTCCAGGCCCTGGCAGTCGGGCCCCGACCGGTCGAGGTACGCCGGCTGGTCGCCGGGCTGGTAGGGGTTGCGCGGCGGCAGCGTCACGGTGATGTCCAGGTTCAGCGCGGGGTCGCCGTCGCCGCCGAAGGCCTCGGTGATCATCGGCTTGAACCGGGCCAGGCCGTCGAGCAGGCACGGGTACTCCGGTGAGTACTCGGCGAACAGCCCGAGCACCGGCCGCGAGGTGGCGGCCAGCGAGATCAGGCTCTGCTCGTTGGTCTCCAGGAAGCCGGCCGCGGTCGCCGACGAGGCGCCGACGACGGTGAACGTGCGCCGCAGCTGCTCGGACTGGTCGACCAGCGTCTGCGAGGTCACCGCCAGGTCGTCGAGCACGGCCAGCAGGTCGTCGGCGGCCGAGTCGTAGGTGTCGGCGACGTCGGCCAGCCCGCTGATGTCGGCCTGCAGCTCGGGCAGCACGGTGTTGAGCTCGCCGACGTAGCGGCCGATCGAGGCGAGGTTCTCCCCCAGCCGGTCACCGCGCCCGCGCAGCGCCGAGGCCACCGCGCCGAGCGTGGAGCTGAGGTCCTGCGGCTGCACCGCCCGCAGCAGCGGCAGCAGGTCGTCGATGACCCGCTGCAGCTCGACGGCGTTCTCGGTGCGGTCCTGGCCGATCTCGTCGCCGTCGGCCAGCCGCTCCCCCGAGGGCCGCTCGGGCACCACGAGGGACACGTAGCGCTCGCCGAACAGCGTCTTGGGCAGCAGCCGGGCGGTGACGTCGGCGGGGATGCGGTCCAGGTGCTCGGGCCGGATGGCCAGCTCGATCGTCGCGCCCCCGGCGGAGGCCTCGACGGAGCGCACCTCGCCGACGATCACCCCGCGCACCTTGACGTCGGAGGCCTCCTGCAGCTGGTTGCCCACGGTGTCGGCGTGCAGCACCACGCGGGCGGTGTCGGTGAAGGCCTTGGTGTAGAGCGCCACGGTCAGCGCGAGCAGCACCACCAGGACGACGAGGAACGCCACGCCCTGCAGCCGACGGCGCACCACCGCGCCCCTGCCCCCGCTCATCTCCCGCTCACCCCGCGATCCGGACGGTCGTCGTCGAACCCCAGATGGCCAGCGACAGGAACAGGTCGATGACCATGACCGCCACGATCGAGAAGCGCACCGCCCGGCCCACGGCGAGGCCGACGCCGGCCGGGCCGCCGCCGGCCCGGTAGCCGTAGTAGCAGTGGCTCAGGATGATCACGACGGCGAAGACGAGCACCTTGGCGAACGACCACAGCACGTCCTGCGGCGGCAGGAAGAGGTTGAAGTAGTGGTCGTAGGTGCCGGCCGACTGCCCGTACGCCTCGGTGGTGATGGTCCGGGTGGCGAAGTAGCTGCTCAGCAGGCCGATGACGTAGAGCGGGACGACCGCGACGAACCCGGCGACGATGCGGGTGGTCACCAGGAACGGCAGCGAGGGGACGCCCATGACCTCGAGGGCGTCGATCTCCTCGTTGATCCGCATGGCGCCGATCTGGGCGGTGAAGCCGCAGCCGACGGTGGCCGACAGCGCCAGGCCGGCGACCAGCGGGGCGATCTCCCGGGTGTTGAAGTACGCCGAGAGGAAGCCGGTGAACGCCGAGGTGCCGAGCTGGTCGAGGGCGGCGTAGCCCTGCAGGCCGACCTCGGTGCCGGTGAAGAAGGACAGGAACGCGATGACGCCGACGGTGCCGCCGACGACCGCCAGCGCGCCGGTGCCGAAGGTGACCTCGGCCAGCAGCCGGAACGTCTCGCGCTTGTAGCGGCGCAGCGTGCGCGGCGTCCAGCCCAGGGCGCGGCCGTAGAAGGACAGCTGGTCGCCGAGGTCCTCGAGGGTGTCCATCGGTCGGCCGTGGACGCGGCGGACCAGCCGGCGCACGCCGACGCGGACCCGGTCGACCGGGGAGAGCAGCGCCACCGGGTCACTGCCCCTTCGGCGGGACGAGCTGGAAGTAGATCGCCGTCATCACGAAGTTCACCGCGAACAGCAGCAGGAAGGTGATGACCACCGACTGGTTCACCGCGTCGCCGACCCCCTTGGGCCCGCCGCCGGCGCGCAGGCCCTTGTAGGAGGCGACGATCCCGGCGATCAGCCCGAACACGAGGGCCTTGATCTCGCCGGACCAGAAGTCCTCGACCTGCGCGAGCGCGCCGAAGGACGCCAGGTAGGCGCCCGGCGTGCCGCCCTGCAGGACGACGTTGAAGAAGTAGCCGCCCGCCACGCCGACGACGCTGACCAGGCCGTTGAGCAGGGTGGCGACGAGCATCGCGGCCAGCACCCGGGGGACGACGAGGCGCTGGATCGGGTTGATCCCGAGCACCTCCATGGCGTCGATCTCGTCGCGGATCTTGCGGGCGCCGAGGTCGGCGCAGATGGCCGAGCCGCCGGCGCCGGCGATGAGCAGCGCGGTGACGATCGGGCTGGCCTCGCGCAGCACGGCCAGCACCGACGCCGAACCGGTGAAGGACTGGGCGCCGAGCTGGCGGGTCAGGGAGCCCAGCTGCAGGGCGATGACCGCGCCGAAGGGGATCGCGACCAGCGCCGTCGGCAGGATGGTCACGCTGGCGACGAACCAGGTCTGCTGGACGAACTCGCGCAGCTGGAAGGGCCGCCTGGGCAGCGCCCGGAAGGTGTCGAGCGCGAAGGCGAACAGCGTGCCGCTGGCGCGCAGCGGCCGGGCCGGGGAGAGCTTCCCGTCGAGCAGGCCCGGCGCCTCCGGCTTCCCGGTGGCCGTCACCGGCCGCTCCGCGGACCGGGCAGGGAGCCGCCGGCCGCCGTCGCGCCGACCGCCTGCGTGGTGTCCCGGTGCCGGCCGGCGGCGTCCGTCGTCGGCGCGAACACGCCGGCGTCGACCTGGGCGAGCAGGTCCTCGGGCAGGGAGTCGCGGATCGCCGTGGCGGTGGCCGGGTCGAACTCGTGCAGCATGCGGGCCACGCGCTCCTGCCGGCGGCGCTGGGCGCGCCGCTCGGGCAGGCCCGGGGACGGGTCGAGCTGCGGCGGGACGGCGTCGCCGCCGACGGCGCCCTTGGGCCCGACGCCGTTGTGCCGGTCGCCGCCGCGGGCCTGCAGGGCGGCCATCTCGGCCTCGACCTGCGCGACGTCCTTCTCCTCGCTCATGCCGATCGGGCCCTCGCGGCGGCCGTTGAGGAACTGCTGGACGACCGGCTCCTGCGAGGTGAGCAGCTGCTCGCGCGGGCCGAACATGGCCAGGTGCTTGCGGTAGAGCAGGCCGAGGTTGTCGGGCACGGTGCGGGCGGTGCCGATGTCGTGCGTGACGATGAGGAAGGTGGCGTCGATCTGCGCGTTGAGGTCGACGATCAGCTGGTTGAGGTAGGCGACGCGGACCGGGTCCAGGCCGGAGTCCGGCTCGTCGAACAGGATGATCTCGGGGTCGAGCACCAGCGCGCGGGCGAGGCCGGCGCGCTTGCGCATGCCGCCGGAGATCTCGCCGGGCAGCTTCCCCTCGGCGCCCTGCAGGCCGACCATGTCCATCTTCTCGAGGACGATGCGGCGGACCTCGGACTCGCTCTTCCTCGTGTGCTCGCGCAGCGGGAAGGCGATGTTGTCGAAGAGGTTCATCGAGCCGAACAGCGCGCCGTCCTGGAACAGGACACCGAACAGCTTGCGGACCTCGTAGAGCCGCGCCTCGCCGCACCGGACGATGTCGGTGTCGGTGATGACGATCGAGCCGCGCTCGGGCTTGAGCAGCCCCACCAGCGACTTGAGGAAGACCGACTTGCCGGTGCCCGAGGGGCCCAGCAGCACGGAGATCTCCCCGGGCGGCAGCGTGAGGGTGACGTCGCTCCAGATGTTCTGGCTGCCGAAGGACTTGGTCAGCCCCTCGACCTGGACCGCGACGCCCACCGTCGACCTCCCTCGCCCTGATCCGGGGTCCGCGCGGCGGGGCCCCGGGACCGCGTCCCGGCGCGGGTCCCCGTGCGCCGGGGACACCGCTCCTCGTACTCACGGGTAACGAGGACCGGAGGGGGAGGTTACGTGCGTCACTCGTCCGACGTGACACGGCTCGCTGTCACGCCACCCCACCGAGGGGGGCGGACGCGACAGGGGCCGCCCTCCCGGAGGAGAGCGGCCCCTGTGGCGTGCTGGGTGGTGCTGGTCCCCGGCTCAGGCCGGGGACGGCGTCACTTGACGGTGACGGTGGCGCCGGCGCCCTCGAGGGCGGCCTTGGCCTTCTCGGCGGCGTCCTTGGCGACCTTCTCCAGGACCGGCTTCGGCGCGCCGTCGACCAGGTCCTTGGCCTCCTTGAGGCCGAGCGAGGTCAGGCCGCGCACCTCCTTGATGACCTGGATCTTCTTGTCACCGGCGGCCTCGAGGATGACGTCGAACTCGTCCTGCTCCTCGGCGGCGGGGGCACCGCCGTCACCGGCACCACCGGCGGCCGGGGCGGCCGCGACGGCGACGGGGGCAGCCGCGGTGACCTCGAAGGTCTCCTCGAACTGCTTCACGAAGTCGGACAGCTCGAGCAGCGTCATCTCCTTGAACGCGTCGAGCAACTCCTGGCTGGACAGCTTGGCCATGATCTCTCCTAGGGGGTCAGTCGGTGCTGGCCGCGGTGTCCGCGGCGTCAGCGGAGTCGGTGGTGGTGTCGGCAGCAGTGGTGTCGGCGGCGGGAGCGGCGGAGCCCTCGGTGGACTCCTTCTTCTCCTGCAGCGCCGCGGCCAGGCGGGCGACCTGCGACAGCGGGGCCTGGAACAGGCCGGCGGCCTTGGTCAGGTTGCCCTTCATCGCGCCGGCCAGCTTGGCCAGCAGCACCTCGCGCGGCTCGACGTCGGCGAGGGCGGTGACCTCGGCGGGGCTGACGGTGCGGCCCTCGACGACGCCGCCCTTGACGACGAGCAGCGGGTTGGCGCGCGCGAAGTCGCGGATGGCCTTGGCGGCCTCGACGACGTCGCCCTCGATGAACGCGATCGCGGTCGGGCCGTTGAGCAGCGGGGCCAGGTCGGTGTGGCCGACCGAGTCCGCCGCCCGCTTCGTCAGGGTGTTCTTGACGACGGCGTAGCTGCTGCCCGCACCGAGGGAACGCCGCAGCTGGGTCAGCTGCGACACGGTCAGCCCGCGGTACTCGGTGAGCACGGCCGCGCTGGACTTCTGGAACCGCTCGGTGATCTCGTCGATCACCGCGGCCTTCGCCTGCGTGGGCATGGGCCTCCTCTCGTCGGACGGGTGACCACCCGTGCGCCGCACGGCAGCGGACGATCGGGGCCCGGAGACGAGGAACGCCCCGGCGCAGGGCGCACGGGGCGAATGACGCGGGCACGGGGCGCCGCGGCGATCGAACCGTCCTCCTGCGCGGGCCGCCCGGGGATCCGGGACCTTCGATCGCACGCGGACGTGCGACGACCAGCGGTCGTGGGGGGAACGCCGCCCAGCGTACACGGTGCCGCGCGGACGCCGCTGTCGCCGTCCTCACCCGCGGGCGGGCCCGGACGCGCCAGGGCCCCGCAGCGCACGTGCGCTGCGGGGCCCCGTGGTGACGTACTGGAACGGCCTCGTCCCGGGGCCCGCCCTGAGCTCGCGAAGGGTGGGGAGGACGAGGTCCTTCGTCAGGCGGTGGGCTCGTCCACCGTCAGGTTGCGGGTGCGGTTCGGGTCGACCGGGATGCCCGGGCCCATCGTGGTGGAGATGGTGACCTTCTTCAGGTACCGGCCCTTGGCCGCGGCCGGCTTGGCGCGCAGCACCTCGTCGAGGGCGGCGGCGTAGTTCTCGACGAGCTTGGTCTCGTCGAAGGAGGTCTTGCCGATCACCAGGTGCAGGTTGGCCTGCTTGTCGACGCGGAAGTTGATCTTCCCGCCCTTGATGTCCGCGACGGCCTTGGTGACGTCGGGCGTCACGGTGCCGGTCTTGGGGTTCGGCATCAGGCCGCGGGGGCCCAGGATGCGGGCGATCCGGCCGACCTTGGCCATCTGGTCGGGCGTGGCGATCGCGGCGTCGAAGTCCAGGAAGCCCTCCTGGATGCGCGCGATCAGGTCGTCCGAGCCGACGACGTCGGCGCCGGCGGCCTCGGCCTCGGCGGCCTTGTCACCGGTCGCGAAGACGATGACGCGGGCGGTCTTGCCGGTGCCGTGGGGCAGGTTGACCGTGCCGCGGACCATCTGGTCGGCCTTGCGCGGGTCGACGCCCAGCCGCATGGCCACCTCGACGGTGGCGTCATAGGTGGTCGGCGAGGTCTCCTTCGCCAGCCCCGCCGCCTGCAGCGGGCTGTACAGGCTCTGGCGGTCGACCTTGGAGGCCGCCTCGAGGTACTTCTTGCCGTGCTTCGCCATGGTGGTTCCTCTCCCCCGCCGCGGGTGCGGGGATCGCGTGGTGTGCGGGCCTGGCGCAGGCCCTCCCACAGGTGCGCGGGGCTCGGGCGAGCCCCGGGTGGTGCGATGCCGCCGGTTCCCGGCGGCTTCCGTCAGCCGGTGACGGTGATGCCCATCGACCGGGCGGTGCCGGCGATGATCCGCTCGGCCTCGTCCAGCGAGTTGGCGTTGAGGTCGGGCATCTTCGTCTGCGCGATCTCGCGGACCTGGTCGCGGGTGACCGTGGCGACCTTGGTCTTGTGCGGCTCGCCCGAGCCCTTCTCGACACCCGCGGCCTTGAGCAGCATGCGGGCGGCCGGCGGGGTCTTGGTGACGAAGGTGAACGAGCGGTCCTCGTACACCGAGATCTCGACCGGGACCACGTTGCCGCGCTGCGACTCCGTGGCGGCGTTGTACGCCTTGCAGAACTCCATGATGTTGACGCCGTGCTGGCCGAGCGCCGGACCCACGGGCGGCGCGGGGGTGGCCGCACCGGCGTTGATCTGGAGCTTGATGACCGCGGTCAACCGCTTCCTGGGGGGCATGACTTCCTTCTCGTGTGACTCAGGCTCGAACGGCCGGGGTGGTGCTCGGGCGCACTCAGATCTTGGCGACCTGGGTGAACGACAGCTCGACCGGCGTCTCCCGGCCGAAGATGGAGACCAGCACCTGCAGCTTCTGCTGCTCGGCGTTGATCTCGTTGATGGTCGCCGGGAGGGTGGCGAACGGGCCGTCCATGACGGTCACCGACTCGCCGATCTCGAAGTCGACGACGGCGGTCGGCGCGGACGCCGCCGCGGGCGAGGTCGCCTCGGTCGCCTTGGCCGCCTGCGGCGGGGCGTCGGGCACCAGCAGGTTGACGACCTCGTCGATCGACAGCGGCGAGGGCCGCGAGGTGGCACCGACGAAGCCGGTGACGCCGGGGGTGTTGCGGACCGCGCCCCAGGACTCGTCGTTGAGGTCCATCCGGACGAGCAGGTAGCCGGGCAGCTTCTTCCGGTTGACCTGGGTGCGCTTGCCGTTCTTGATCTCGGTGACCTCCTCGGTGGGCACCTCGATCTGGAAGATGTAGTCCTCCATGTCCAGCGACTGGATGCGGGACTCGAGGTTGGTCTTCACCTTGTTCTCGTAGCCCGCGTAGGAGTGGATGACGTACCAGTCGCCGAACTGCGTGCGCAGGGTCCGCTTGAGCGTCTCGCGCGGGTCCTCGTCCGCGGCCTCCGCCTCGGCCAGGGCCTCGGTCACGACCGGGTCGTGGTCGGGGGCCGGCGCGGCCAGCGGGTCGCCGACCAGGCTGTCGCGGCCGCCGCCCTCGACCGCGGGGGTCACGTCGGCGACACCGGTGGCGGTGTCCTGGTCGGCCGTGTCGGCCGACCCCTCGGCGGAGCCGGCCTGGTCCGCGCCGGTCTCGAGGTCGACGCTGCCGCGGACGTCCATCCGCTCGTCGTCGAGGTCGATGGCCTCGACGTCGCTGTCGGTGTCGAAGGGCTCGCGGGGGTCGGTCACGGGGTCTCTTCCTTGTCGGGTGCGGTCAGGCGCAGGGGGCGGTCAGCCGAAGACGGCGAGCACGCCCTGCGCGAAGAGGACGTCGAGGCCCGCGACGAGCGCCACCATGAACGCCACGAAGAGGATGACGACGGTCGTGTAGGTGATCAGCTCCCGGCGGCCGGGCCAGATGACCTTGCGGAGCTCGGCGACGACCTCGCGCAGGAACCGGCGCAGGTTGCGCCTCTGCCGGACCTCCTCGGCCCGCGCCCGCTGCGCGGCGGCCCGGGACCGGGTGCCCGAGCCCTCGGTGGCGCGGCCGGCGGGACGGCTGCCGGCGGTTCCCTCGCGGGCGGGGCGGCGGGTGCGCGGGGCGGCGGGCTCGTCGTCCTCGTCGTCGCCGGCGGTGATCCGGCCGCCGCGGCGACGGGCCGGCGTGCTGACGACCTTGTCCTCCTCGGACTCCGCCTCGGCGGCGACCTCGTCCTCGGCGGCCTCCAGCTCGGCGGCGTCCTCGACGCCCGGGGCCTCGCGGTCGAGCTGCTCGTCGGTCAGCTCGGCGTCCGAGGCGGTGCGGGGGTCCTCCCCGCGGCCCGGCTTCTCGCTCACTGCGCCTCGCTCGCGTCGTGGTTGGTGGCCGCTGCTGTCGGGCCGTCTGGTGTGGTGCTCGCCGGCCGGCGGCCGCGTCCGGGGAGCCGGTGCGCGGTCGTGCCGGGTCGTGCTGCCCGCCGGGACGGGCCGGCGGCACGGGCAGGGGTGACAGGACTTGAACCTGCAGCCTGCGGTTTTGGAGACCGCTGCTCTGCCAATTGAGCTACACCCCTAGTGCCCGGGGCCGGTGACCCCGGGCTGCCCCGGGACGGTCGGGCCTCGCCGTCGGCGCGCCGGTCCCGGGAGGATCCGGGGCACGCCGGTGGCGGGGTCGAACGCCCCAGGGTTGCCAGTGTACGGGACCGCGGGACCGGTCCGTGACCGCGCTCCGGAGGACCCCCCGCGCAGGGGTCACCGGGGTGGTGCCGTCCGCGGCGGTCCCGCACGTCGCGCTGCGGAGGACCGGGAACTGACGGGCCCCGCGGCGTGGCGCCTGACACGATGGACCCATGACCGCCGTCTCCCCGTCGGAGTCCGCCCTCTCCCCCGCCGAGCGCCGCGTCTCCCGGCGCATCGGGTCCATCGCCGAGTCCGCCACGCTCGCGGTGGACGCGAAGGCCAAGGCGCTCAAGGCGGCGGGCAAGCCGGTCATCGGCTTCGGCGCCGGTGAGCCGGACTTCCCGACGCCGGACTACGTCGTCGAGGCGGCGATCGCCGCGGCCCGCCAGCCGGCGATGCACCGCTACACCCCGGCCGGCGGCCTGCCCGCGCTCAAGGAGGCGATCGTCGCCAAGACGGCGCGCGACTCGGGCCTGACCGTCACGCCGGCGCAGGTGCTGGTGACCAACGGCGGCAAGCAGGCCGTGTACGAGGCGTTCGCCACGATGCTCGACCCCGGCGACGAGGTCCTCGTGCCCGCGCCGTACTGGACCACCTACCCGGAGGCGATCCGGCTGGCCGGCGGCGTGCCGGTGCCCGTGGTCGCCGACGAGGACAGCGGCTACCTCGTCTCCGTCGAGCAGCTCGAGGCCGCGCGCACCGAGCGCACCAAGGTGCTGCTGTTCGTCTCGCCGTCCAACCCGACCGGCGCGGTCTACCCGCCCGACCAGGTCGAGGCCATCGGCCGCTGGGCCCTGGAGGCCGGGCTGTGGGTGCTCACCGACGAGATCTACGAGCACCTCACCTACGGCGGGGTCACCGCCCCGTCGATGCCGGTCGTGGTCCCCGGGCTCGCCGACCGCTGCGTCGTCGTCAACGGGGTGGCCAAGACCTACGCGATGACCGGCTGGCGGGTCGGCTGGATCGTCGGCCCCGCCGACGTCGTCAAGGCCGCGACCAACCTGCAGTCGCACGCCACCTCGAACGTCGCCAACGTGTCCCAGGCGGCGGCGGTGGCCGCGCTGACCGGTGACCTGTCGGCGGTGGACGCGATGCGGACGGCGTTCGACCGGCGCCGGAAGACCATCGTGTCGATGCTGCGGGAGATCCCCGGCATCACCTGCCCGGAGCCGCAGGGCGCCTTCTACGTGTACCCGTCGGTGAAGGGCCTGCTCGGCCGGCCGATCAACGGGCGCACCGCGTCGAGCAGCGCGGAGTTCGCCGAGATCGTGCTGGAGGAGGCCGAGGTCGCCGTCGTCCCCGGGGAGGCCTTCGGCACGCCGGGCTACGTGCGGATGTCCTACGCGCTCGGCGACGACGACCTGGCCGAGGGCGTCGGCCGGCTGCAGCGCCTGCTCGGCTGACTCAGTCCGGCAGGTCGTCCTCGTCGAGGGCACCGGCCGCCACCAGCACCTCGGTGGCGGCCGGGAGGTCGGCCAGCGCCTGCGCCAGGTCGGCGGGCGTGGCGATCGTCCACGCGTTGAGCTGGACGTAGCAGCGCAGCGCCGCGTCGAACTCCGCGGCGCCGGCGGCCTCGCGGGCGGCCAGCAGCGCGGCGCCGCCCTTGGCGTAGACGACGTCGAAGTAGCTGCCGCTGTCGGAGAACTCGTCCATCGCCGCGCCCACGTCGCCCGGGGCGGCCAGGGTCGCGTCGAGCCGCTCCCGGGACACGTCGCCGTCGCTCTCGGCGTAGGTGGCGAAGGCCTCGTCGAGCCACGGGTCGCGGAACTGGGAGTCGCCGACCATCCCGTAGAACCACATGTGCGCGACCTCGTGCTCGAGCACGACCCGGCTGGCGCCGGCGAGCAGGATCGAGCTCGGGTACTCGATGCCGCCGCCCTGGTCCGGCAGCAGCGGCACCGTGAGGGTGTCGTACGGGAAGGGGCCGAACCGGTCGGCGAGGGCGGTCACGTCCTCGCTGGCCCAGTCGGCGAGCTCGCCCGGGCCGGTCCGCGAGTCCGGCAGCACCCCGGTGGTGATCTCGACGCCGCCCGGCGAGGTGAGGGTGGCGGTCCGGAACTCCCCGGCGGCGACGCTGACGTCGCGGGCGACCGGCTCGTGCGAGGTCCAGGTGCGCCGGCCGTCCTCGGGCGCGGAGGGCTCGTCCTGGTCGCCGGTCATCAGGACGACGAGGTCCTCGGGCGCCGAGACGCTGATCGTGGTGTCGGCGACCGGGCTGGTGGCGGTCTCGCCGATGATGCCGACGAACGGGTCGCGCGCCCAGCCCACGCCGGGCTCCCAGGCCAGCAGCGGGAACCCGCTGGCCCACCAGGACACGTCCTCGGCCGTGCCGAGCCGCTCGAAGCCGCTGCCGCCGAGGGAGACGGTGAAGTCCAGCTCCACCTCGGTGGACTCGCCGGCCGGGAGCTCGCCGTCGAGCTGGAGCACGTAGAGCCCGCCCGGCCCCTCGGCGCCGGCGTCCTCGTAGCCGGCCTGGTCGACGTCGTCGCCGCGGACGTCGTCGACGGTGATCCTGTTGCCGAGCTCGGCCGCGCCGGGGCTGTTGGGCACCAGCCGGAACACCATCTCGTCGGTGGCGCGGTCCGGGGTGAAGACGACGTTCTCGGTGCCGGTGACGGTGCGCCCGTCGTCGGAGAGCCGGAACTCCAGGTCGACGACGGGGCGGTCGGGGTCGGGCTCGGCGCGCTCGGCCGGGCAGCTCGGGGCGTCGTCGCCACCGGTGTCCCCCTCCTGGCCCGGGGACGACGGCGCCGCCGTCGGGGTGTCCTCCGCGGCGAGCGTCTCGGTGAAGGAGGTGCCGCAGCCGGCCAGCAGGAGCAGGGCCGCGGCCGCGGCCGGCACTGCCCGCCGGGGGGTCATGCCAGTGCGACGGTGGCGCGGGCGAGGGACAGCACCTTCTCGCCGCCGCTGGTGACCGTGAGGTCCACGCGCACCCGGCCGCCGTCGAGGACGGCGCCCACCTTCCCGCGGACGGTGACCTCGGCGCCGGTGTCGTCGTCGGGCACGACCACCGGGCGGCCGAAGCGGACCTGGTACTCGACGACGGCGCCGGGGTCGCCGGCCCAGTCGGTCACCGCGCGGGCGGCCAGCCCCATCGTGAGCATCCCGTGGGCGATGACGCCGGGCAGGCCGACGCCGGTGGCGACCCGGTCGCTCCAGTGGATCGGGTTGAGGTCACCGGAGGCGCCGGCGTAGCGGACGAGGTCCGCGCGGGTGACCCGGTGCGTCTGCTCGGGCAGTTCGGTGCCGACGGCGACGTCGGCGGCCCGCAGCCGGGCGCTCACGCCGTCCCCCGCGCCACGAGCATCGAGGTGGCGGTGCAGACGGCCTCGCCGTCCTCGGTGGCGACGTCGACGCGGGTGGTGAGCAGGTCGTTGCCGGCCACGCTGCGCACGGCCTCGATGGTCGTGGTGCTCACCAGCCGGTCCCCGGCGCGGATCGGCCGGTGGTGGGTGAAGCGCTGCTCGCCGTGCACCACCCGGCTGTAGTCGAGGGCCACGTCGGGGTCGGCGAGCACGACGTCGGCGGCGCCCAGGGTGACCACGATGGCGAAGGTGGGCGGCGCGACGACGTCGGGGTGCCCGAGCGCGCGGGCGGCGTCGGGGTCGGTGTGCACCGGGTCGGCCGCGCCGACGGCGGCGGCGAACTCGGCGATCTTGGCGCGACCGACCTCGTAGACGGCGGAGGGCGGGTAGCCGCGCCCGACCAGTCCTGCGTCCAGCGCCACTCCCGCCCTCCCTCGCTCCTCGCGGACCGGCGTCAGCGGGTCTCGCGGTGGACCGTGTGCTTCTTGTCCCGCGGGCAGTACTTCTTCAGCTCGAGCCGGTCGGGGTCGTTCCGCCGGTTCTTGCGGGTGATGTAGTTGCGACTCTTGCACTCCTGGCAGGCCAGGGTGATCTTCGGACGGACGTCGGTGGCTGCCACGGGGCACTCCTCGCCTTGTGCGGACCGGCCCGGAGGCCGGGGACCGTGGCGGCGGGTGCCGACACGGCGACGGACCCCGGGGTACGGGGTCCGTCTGGGGTAGCGGTGACCGGATTTGAACCGGTGACACAGCGATTATGAGCCGCTTGCTCTGCCAGGCTGAGCTACACCGCCGGGAAGACCGCGCGGCCCGGTCTCGCGACAGGACCGGTGGGTCGGAGCCCCTTTACGGAATCGAACCGTAGACCTTCTCCTTACCATGGAGACGCTCTGCCGACTGAGCTAAAGGGGCGTGCTCACTGAGCCGGAGGGAACTCTACCCCACCGTCTCCGGCGGTCTCGCACCCCCTCCGGGGTGTGCCAGACGACTGTAACAGTCAGGCGCGGACGAACAGCCGGCGGTGCTGGGCGCCGGGCGCGGCGGACCGGACACCGGTGCGCGCGAGCAGCCACTTCTCCAGCATCTCGTCGGCCAGCGGCCGGCTGACCAGGAAGCCCTGGAGCTTGTCGCAGCCCATCTCGGTGAGCAGCTTGCGGGTCAGCTCGTCCTCGACGCCCTCGGCCACCACGCGCAGGCCGAGGTTGTGCGCGAGCTCGATGATCGAGCGGGCGATGAACGACTCGCCCTGGCTGGTGGACATCCCCAGCACGAAGGACTTGTCGATCTTCACCTCGTCGATCGGGAGCTGCCGCAGCTGCGACAGGGACGAGTAGCCGGTCCCGAAGTCGTCCATCGACAGCCGCAGGCCCAGGGCGTGCAGGTCGGTGAGGACGGTGCCCGAGCGGACCGAGTCGTCGACGACGCTGCCCTCGGTCAGCTCGAGGATGAGCAGCTCCCCCGGGACGCCGTGGCGGCGCAGCGCGCGCTGCACCCGCTCGACCAGGTCCGGCTCGGCCAGGCAGCGCGCGGAGAGGTTCACCGCGACCGACAGCGCGATGTCCTGGTCCAGCCACCGCCGGCAGCGGGCCAGCGCGAGGTCCAGCACGTGGTCGGTGAGCGGGCCGATGCGGCCGATCTGCTCGGCGAGGTGGATGAAGTCGTCCGGCGGGATCGCGCCGAACCGCGGGTGCGCCCAGCGCACGAGGGTCTCCACCGAGACGATGTCGGAGGTCCGGGCGTCGATGATCGGCTGGAAGACGACGCTGATCTGCCCGTCGGCCATGGCCTGCTCGAGCTCGGTGCCCAGCTGCAGGCGGCGCAGGCTCTGCTGGTCCAGCACCTGGTGGTAGCTGGCGACGCCGCCGCTCTCGGAGGCGGCCGCCAGCAGCGCGACGTCGGCCCGCTGCATGAGCGTGCCGGAGTCCGTGCCGTGGACCGGCGCGGCCGCCACGCCGATGGTCAGCGTGACCTCCAGGTCCAGGCCGGCGACCCGCGCCCGGGTGGAGGTGGCCTCGCGCAGCCGCCGGGCGGCCCGCTCGGTCGCCGGCAGGGACAGCCCCGGCAGGAGGACGGCGAACTGCTCGCCCTCCATCCGCGCGACGAGCGCGGCCGGCGGGGCGTGCTCGCGCAGCAGGCCGGCGGTGACCAGCAGCAGCTCGTCGGCCGCGGCGTGGCCGAGGGTGTCGACGATCTCGGTGTGGTTGTCCAGCGCGGCGAGCACCAGCCCGGCCCGCGCACCGACCGGGTCGGCGCCGAGCATCTGGTCGATCTCGGCGGCCAGCCGCTGCCGGTTGGGCAGCCCGGTCAGCCGGTCGTGGTCGGCGTCGTAGCGGATCTGGGTGAGCAGCTGCTGCTGGCGGATCGCCGCGTTGACGTGGGTCAGCATCGAGTCCAGCGCGGAGCGGTCGCTGCCGGAGAAGGAGACGACGTCGCTGCGCCGGTCGCACACCTCGAGGTAGCCGGGCTCGCCGGCCGCGGTCGCCACGGGGGCGCCGAGGACCTCCTGGGCGCCGCGGCGGGTCAGGGCGGCGGACTCGGCCGGCGTCGCGCGGCCGGCGGTCACCAGGACCGGCTCGGTGGACCCGGGCGTCAGCACCCGCTGGCGCAGGACGTCCTCGGGGTCGGCCGGCCCGTCGTACCAGGTGACGCCGCCGTCGCCGGCCACGACCAGCCGCGGCGGCTCGTCGAGGTAGGGCGGCAGCCACAGCGCGACCTTGTCCGCGTTGAGCAGCTCCTTGACCGCGACCGCGATCTCGAGCGGCCCGTCCTCGTCGGGCGACACGGACTCGATCCGCCGGGCGAAGTCGTAGATCTGCTCCAGCCCCTGCCCCGCCCGGGAGACCTGGGCGAACCGCCGGAACAGCAGGATGACCGCCACCGCCGCGGGGGCGATGAGGAAGGCCGCCCAGCCGGTCCGGGCGTTGAGGAGGGCGGCCACCAGCCCGACGGAGACGGCGAAGGGAGCGACGACCCCGATCGGGAGCAACAGCTCCTTCCACAGCCGCCACGTGGGGTTGCCACCGCTGAGTCGGATGGCCGCCACGACGAGGGGAGCGCCCACGAGGTCGGCGACCAGGACGGCGACCAGGAGGCTCACCCAGCTGAGCGGGTCCTCCAGCGCCCCGAACGGCAGCACCTGCAGCACGGTGACGGCCGCAGCCACCTCGATGACGGCGACCGCGAGGTTGTAGACCATCTTCGCCCAGGCGTAGCGCTGGTAGGCCATGCTCGCGCCGAGCCCGACCACCCGGGCCACCGCTGCCCAGACGCCGCCGAACTCGACGAGCGCGATCGTCAGGGCGAGCTCGCTCACCGACCACGCCACCGTCTGGCGCCGGAACTCCACGTGCAGGGAGACCATGTCAGTGGCGAAGAAGGCCGCCACGACGACGAGGAAGGGCGCCAGCCGGAACTCGGCCGGCGCGGCGGGGAAGACCAGCAGGCCGGCGACCGTCGCGAGGACGACGCCGGCGGCGGCGATCACACCCAGGGGCAGCAGCGCGCCGACACGACGGGGCGTGACACGCGCGCGACTCGCCAAGGTCATCCGGATCTGTGAGGAGGGAAGAGGCGGCGCCGAGGCTAACAGCGCAGGCCGCCCCCCAGAACCGATCCGACCCCAAGGAGGGAGGGCGGACGCCCCACCCGTGACCCCGTCCCGATCGGGACGGGGTCAGCCGCGGATCAGGCCCACTTGGCTCCGCGAGCCCACTTCGCACCCCGGGCCCACTTGGCGCCCCGCGCCCACTTGGCCCCGCGAGCCCACTTCGCACCACGCTCGTTCATGACGCCTCCTCAGGCATGGAAAAGACAGCTGGCAGATGCGGCTGTCACCCAGGCGCGGGGGCAGAGCGTCGTTCGAGTACGGACCGCGCCCGGAACCATCGTTGCCCTCACTCGGGCGAGGCAAGCACGGAGCATCACGAACGGGTGACGGGCCGTAGTGTCACTACGGACAGTGGTTGTTGATCAGCAACTCGTCACCGGCACGGGTGACAGGTGGTGCCCGTGTGATCGACCGGGTCCGTGGACGGCGGTCCGCCGGAGCCGCGCCACACCTACGCTGCCGCCGTGCGGGGAGGCGGGAGGCCGGTCGGCGGCGAGGCGGAGCGCGGCTCCGCGATGCCGTTCGTCCTCGTCTGCTGGCTGGTCGCCGCCTTCATGGCGCTGGGTGCGGTCGCCGCGTCCGACGCCTTCCTCGAGCACCAGGACGTGCAGGCGGTGTGCGACGGCGCGGCACTGGCCGCCGCCAACCGGACCGACGAGGGGCGGGTCTACGCCACGGGCGTGGACACGGCGCTGCCCCTGACCGGCGAGACGGCGCGGGCCGCCGTCGCCGACCACCTGGCCGACGGCGGGACCGCCCTGGACGCCTGGTCGGCGGAGACCGACGGCACCGAGGTCACGGTCCGCTGCACGCGGTCGGTGCAGATCGCCTTCGGCTGGCTGTTCCTGGGCGGACGGCCGCTGGAGGTCACCGCGGTGGCCGGCGCGCAGGCGCCGACGCTGCCCTGAGCCGGGGACGCGGGCCCGGAACGCGGGAGCGGCCCCCGACCTGCCGGTCGGGGGCCGCTCTGCGAGGGGTGGCGGGTGAAGGATTCGAACCTTCGTAGGCTAAGCCGACGGATTTACAGTCCGCTCCCATTGGCCACTCGGGCAACCCGCCGTGGACCCACGGGGAGAGCGTACAAGACGGGCCGGCGACGGCCCGACGAGGTCCCGTCGCGGGTCCTCCGCGCGGGGTGAGGAGCAGACATGGCCGACTCGTCCTTCGACGTCGTGAGCAAGGTCGACCACCAGGAGATCGACAACGCCATCAACCAGGCGGGCAAGGAGCTCGCCCAGCGCTTCGACTTCCGCGGGACCAACGCGAGCATCGCCTGGGCCGGGGAGAACGGCGTCCTCCTCCAGGCCGACACCGAGGAGCGGGTCAACGCCGCCCTCGACGTGTTCAAGGACAAGCTCGTCAAGCGCGGCATCTCGCTCAAGGCCCTCGACGCCGACGAGCCGCAGTCCTCGGGCAAGGCCTACAAGCTGTCGGCGCGGATCAAGCAGGGCATCGAGTCCGACGTCGCGAAGAAGATCGCGAAGATCATCCGCGACGAGGGCCCCAAGGGCGTCCAGGCCCAGATCCAGGGCGACCAGCTCCGCGTCAGCGGCAAGAAGCGGGACGACCTGCAGGAGGTGCAGCGCCTGCTGCGCGCACAGGACCTCGACGTCGCCCTCCAGTTCGACAACTACCGCTGACCGGCCGACCCGCGGACCGCGACCGCCCCGATCGGGCGGTCGCGGTCCGCGGGCGCACGAACACCCGGGAGGGGCCGGTTACCGTGGACGCGATGGTCCTCCACGGGAGCCGGCGGACCGGTGGGGAGCCCGGGGACGGTGCAGTGCGCCGCGACGGCTCCGCCGCCGCCGGCCACGACGCACACGACGCGGGCTCCCTGCCGCCCGCGGGCTCACGGCACGACGCGCTCGTCTACGACACGGCCGACGACGTCGCCGCCGCGGCCGCGCCGTGGCTGCTCGAGGGCCTGGAGGCCGGGGACGCGGCCGTGATCGCGACCGGGCCGGGGACCGCCGGTCCGCTGTGGGAGGCCGTCGGCCGGGACCCGCGGGTGGTCGTCGTCGAGCGGCACCGCCTCTACCGGTCCCGCACCCCCACGGCGATCACGGCCTTCCGCCGGTTCGCCGAGCAGCACGCCGCGTCCGGCCGGCTGGTCCGGTGCGTGGGCGAGGTCGACTTCGGCGCCACCCCTGCCGACTGGCGGGAGTGGCAGGCCTACGAGTCGGTCATCAACGACGCGTTCGCCCCGCTCCCGCTGTGGGGGCTGTGCGTGTTCAGCTCCGCCCTCCCCGACCCGCTGCTGACCTCCGCGCTGCACACCCACCCCGGGGTCGTCACCCCCGACGGCCGGGCGGCCAACCCCGACTACGTCGACCCGGCCGCCTACCTGCGGGCCCTGCCGGTGCCCGACGAGCCGCTGGAGGCCACGGCCCCGGCGCTGGCCGACGACGACATCACCGACTACGCCGGGCTGCGGCACGCCGTCCGCGCCCACCTGGACTCCGTCGACGGGCCGGCCGACGTGCTCGAGGACTTCCTCATGGCGGTCGACGAGATGACCTCCAACGCGGTCCGGCACGGCTCCCCGCCCGCCGGGCTGCGGCTGTGGACGGCGCCCGGGCGGCTGGTGGCCACGGTCCGCGACTCCGGCCGCGGCCTGGACGACCCGTTCGCCGGCTACGGGCCCGCGCACGGGGAGGACCTGTCCCACGGCGGGATGGGCCTGTGGCTGGCCCGCCAGCTGTGCGACCACGTGGCGATCCGCCGCGACGACGCCGGCACCAGCGTCCGCCTGTCGACGTCCTGGACCTGACGCCGGGTCAGCCGCGGCCGGACTCCCCCGCCATCCGCTCCAGCCGGGCGATCCGCTGGGCCATCGGCGGGTGGGTGGAGAACAACGCCGCCAGGCCCACGGCGCGGACAGGTGCCGCGATCATGAGGTGGCTCTGCGCGACCAGCCGGTCGTCGGCGGGCAGCGGCCGGGCCGAGGCGACGGCGGAGATGCGGCGCAGGGCGCTGGCCAGGGCCAGCGGGTCACCGCTGAGGCGGGCGCCGTCGGCGTCGGCCTCGTACTCGCGGCCGCGGGTGACCGCCAGCCGCACCAGCCCGGCGGCCAGCGGGCCGAGCAGCACCAGCAGCAGGGTCCCGAGGACGCCGCCGTCGCGGTCGTCGTCGGAGCGGCCGCCGAACAGCGTGGCGAACGTGGCCAGGTGCGCCAGGTAGGTGACGACGCTGGCCAGGGCTCCGGCGACGCAGCCGACCAGGACGTCGCGGTTGCGGACGTGCGAGAGCTCGTGGGCGAGCACCGCCCGCAGCTCCCGGCGGTCGAGCAGCTCGAGGATGCCCTGGGTGCAGCAGACGGCGGCCCGCCGCGGCGTGCGCCCGGTGGCGAAGGCGTTGGGCTGGTCGGTGGGGCTCACGTAGAGGCGCGGCATCGGCTGGCGGGCCTGGGTGGCCAGCTCCCGCACCATCGCGTACAGGCCCGGCGCCTGCGTCTCGGTGACCGGGAAGGCCCGCATCGCGCGCAGGGCCAGCCGGTCGGAGGACCACCAGGCCCAGCCGTTCACCCCGAGCGCGACGACGAGCGCCACGAGCAGACCGCCCCGCCCGCCCACCAGCGCCCCGGCGGCGAGGGCGAGACCGGCCACCAGGCCCAGGAGGAGCGCGGTCCGCACCCCGTTGTCCCATCGCCGCACGCCCCGGTGAACGGAACGGCCGCGACCGCCGTTCCCGGCCCCGGGCTGCGACCCCCGTCACGGACGGGAGTGGAGCGGAACACCCGTCCGTCGGGGAGGGTTGGTGTCGAGAGCGCCGCCCGCGACGGCGGGTCCCGTGAGCCGCTTCACAGGACCGGCGCGCGAACCCGGCCCGTAACCTGAGCCGTCGGAGGTAACCCTGATGACCGTCACCGGATCGCCCCTCACGCCCGGCAGCTCGGCCCCCGGCGGGCTCGTCAAGAGCGTCGTCGAACTCGACCGCGTCGTCATCCGGCTGGCCGGGGACTCCGGCGACGGCATGCAACTGACCGGCAACCGGTTCACCAGCGAGACGGCGTCCTTCGGCAACGACCTGTCGACGCTGCCCAACTTCCCCGCCGAGATCCGCGCGCCGACGGGGACCCTGCCCGGCGTCAGCTCCTTCCAGCTGCACTTCGCCGACCACGACATCATGACGCCGGGCGACGCCCCGGACGTGCTGGTCGCCATGAACCCCGCGGCGCTCAAGGCCAACCTCTCCGACCTCCCCGGCGGCGGGCTGGTGATCGCCGACAGCGACGAGTTCACCCCGCGCAACCTGGCGAAGGTCGGCTACGCGACCAACCCCCTCGAGGACGGCTCGCTCGACGGCTGGCAGGTCGTCGCCGTGCCGCTGACCTCGATGACCCTCGAGGCGCTCAAGGACTCCGGGCTCGGCAAGAAGGAGGCCGAGCGGAGCAAGAACATGTTCACCCTCGGCCTGCTGAGCTGGATGTACCACCGGCCCACCGAGGGCACCGTGCGCTTCCTCGAGCGGCAGTTCCGCCGCAAGCCGGAGATCGCCGCGGCGAACATCGCGGCCTTCCGCGCCGGCTACAACTACGGCGAGACGACCGAGGCCTTCGCCGTCTCCTACGAGATCAAGCCGGCCCCCATGGCGCCGGGCCGCTACCGCAACATCTCCGGCAACCAGGCGCTGGCCCTCGGGCTGGTCGCCGCCGGCCAGCGGTCGGGCCTGCCGGTGTTCCTCGGCGCCTACCCGATCACCCCGGCGTCGGACATCCTCCACGAGCTGTCCCGGCACAAGGCGTTCGGCGTGCGCACCTTCCAGGCCGAGGACGAGATCGCCGGCATCGGCGCGGCGCTGGGCGCCTCGTTCGGTGGCGCGCTGGGCATCACGACGACGTCGGGCCCCGGCGTCTCGCTGAAGTCCGAGACCATCGGCCTGGCCGTCATGACCGAGCTGCCGCTGGTGATCGTGGACGTGCAGCGCGGCGGGCCCTCGACCGGCCTGCCCACCAAGACCGAGCAGTCGGACCTGCTGCAGGCGATGTTCGGCCGCAACGGCGAGGCGCCGCTGCCGGTGATCGCGCCGCGCTCCCCGGCCGACTGCTTCGACGCCGCGCTCGAGGCGTCGCGGATCGCGCTGAAGTACCGGACGCCGGTCATGCTGCTGTCCGACGGCTACCTGGCCAACGGCGCCGAGCCGTGGGCGATCCCGGCGGCCGACGAGCTGCCCGACCTGCGGGTGGAGTTCGCCACCGAGCCCAACGGCGCCACCGCCGACGGGACGCCGGAGTTCCTGCCCTACCTGCGCGACCCCGAGACCCTGGCCCGGCCGTGGGCGATCCCGGGCACCGCGGGCATGCAGCACCGCATCGGCGGGCTGGAGAAGGCCGACAGGACCGGCAACATCTCCTACGACCCGGCCAACCACGACCTCATGACCCGGCTGCGGCAGGCCAAGGTCGACGGCATCGCCGCCGACATCCCGCCCACCGACGTCGACGACCCCGACGGCGACGCGCGGGTCGCCGTCATCGGCTGGGGCTCCACCTACGGACCGATCGGCGCCGCCTGCCGGCGGATCCGGCGCTCGGGCCGCAAGGTCGCCCAGATCCACCTGCGGCACGTCAGCCCGATGCCGGCCGACCTCGGCGAGGTGCTGAGCCGGTACGACCGGGTCGTCTGCCCCGAGATGAACATGGGGCAGCTCGCACTGCTGCTCCGCGCGAAGTACCTCGTCGACGTCCAGAGCCACACCCAGGTGCGCGGGCTGCCCTTCCGGGCCGCCGAGCTGGCCGGGGTCGTCCAGGACGTCATCGACTCCACCACTCCGACGGCCAGCACCGGAGGCCAGCAGTGACCACCTCCCCGCACGTCCACGACCTCGGCATGCCGGGCACCCCGATCGACGCGCGCATCCAGCAGGCGATCGCCGACTCCGTGACCACCCAGGGCGAGAAGCAGACCGCCCTCAAGGCCAGGGACATGAAAACCGACCAGGAGGTGCGCTGGTGCCCGGGGTGCGGTGACTACGTCATCCTCAACGCGGTCCAGAGCTTCCTGCCCTCGCTCGGCATCGCCCGCGAGGACATGGTCATCGTCTCGGGCATCGGCTGCTCGTCGCGGTTCCCGTACTACATGAACACCTACGGGATGCACTCGATCCACGGCCGCGCCCCGGCCATCGCCACCGGCCTGGCCGCCTCGCGGCCGGACCTGTCGGTGTGGGTCGTGACCGGTGACGGCGACGCGCTGTCGATCGGCGGCAACCACCTGATCCACGCGCTGCGCCGCAACGTGAACATGACGATCCTGCTGTTCAACAACCGGATCTACGGGCTGACCAAGGGTCAGTACTCCCCCACGTCCGAGGTCGGCAAGGTCACCAAGTCCACCCCGATGGGCTCGCTGGACCACCCGTTCAACCCGGTCTCGCTGGCCATCGGCGCCGACGCCACGTTCGTCGGGCGGGCGATGGACTCCGACCGCAAGGGCCTCACCGAGGTGCTGCGGCAGGCGGCCGAGCACGAGGGCACCGCGCTGGTGGAGATCTACCAGAACTGCAACATCTTCAACGACGGCGCCTTCGACCTGCTCAAGGACCCGGCCACCGGCCCGATGTGGACGATCCCGCTGGTCCACGGCGAGCCGCTGGTGTTCGGCCCGGACGGCGCCTCGTGCGTGGTCCGCGACGAGTTCGGGGGCCTGCGGATCGCCGAGACCAACCAGGTCGACGCGAGCGAGATCGTCGTCCACGACGCGACCCGCCAGGACCCCTCCTACGCGTTCGCGCTGTCGCGGCTGTCCAGCCAGGACCTGCGGTACACGCCGATGGGCGTCTTCCGGTCGGTGCGCAAGCCCACCTACGACCGGATGATGCTCGACCAGCTCGAGGAGGCCCGCACCGGTGGCGGCGGCGACCTCGACGCGCTGCTGGCCGGCAACGACACCTGGACCGTGTCCGCGTAGTCGTCAGCTCCCGACCGGCCCGTCCTCCTCGCGGAGGGCGGGCCGGTCGCGTCCTCCGACGACCTCGGCCAGCGCGGGGAGCGCCCGGGTGAACCCGGCGCGGGACGGGGCGGCGAAGCCCAGGACCAGGCCGGCGGCCGGGCCGTGCGGCCCCGGTCCGGTCAGGTGCCGGGCCAGCCCGTCGACGGCGAGCCCGCGGACGGCCGCGGCGGCGACCACCGCCTCCTCGGCCGCACGATCCGGGAGCGGGACGAACACGTGCGCGCCCGCCGGGTCCCCGGTGACGGCCACGCCTCCGGCGGCCAGCTCCCGCAGCACGAGGGCCCGCCGCTCGGACAGCTCCCGGCGCAGCCGCCGCAGGTGCCGGGCCAGGTCGCCCGAGGACGCCAGCGCCGCGAGCACCCGCTGGCCGGCGCGGGCGGGCCGGGTGCCGGTCGCCGTCCGGGCGGCCACGAGCTCCGCCCGCAGGGCCGGCGGCGCCACCAGCCAGCCGGTGCCCAGGGTCGGGCTGACGATCTTGCTGCTGGTGCCGAGGTGCACCACGACGTCGGGGGCCAGGGCGGCCAGCAGCGGCAGCGGGGCGACGTCGTAGCGCAGCTCGCCGTCGTAGTCGTCCTCCAGCACCCACCAGCCCTCGGCCCGCGCGCGGGCGACCAGCGCCACGCGGCGGCCCGCCGACATCCGCCGGCCCAGGGGCCACTGGTGGGCCGGCGTGCAGTAGACCGCGGCCAGCCCGTCCGGGACGGCGTCGACGACCAGGCCGTCGCCGTCGACCGGGCAGGGCACCACCTCGACGCCGGCCGCGCGCAGCGCCCCGGCCGCCCGCTGGTAGCCGGGGTCCTCCACGCCGACCCGGCTGCCCGGCGGCAGCAGCCGGGCGACCTCGGTGACGGCGGCGGAGGTCCCCCCGGTGGCGAGCACGTCGGCGGGGTCCACCGGCAGGCCGCGGTGCCGCAGCAGGTGCCCGGTGACCGCGGCCTGGAAGGCGGGATCGGCCGCGGGCTCGGGTGCAGCGTCGGGGGGCTCGTCCCCGGCGGCCCGCCAGGCCCGGCGCCAGGCGGCGCGGTCGAGCACCTCCAGGCACGGCGACCCGGCCCGGAGGTCGACCGCCGCGGGGGGCGTGTGGGCCGGGCCGGGCCGGGGCGGCGGCGCCGGCCGTCCGGCGGGGGCGGCGCCGACGACGAAGGTCCCCGCGCCCTGCCGCCCGGCGGCCCAGCCCTCGGCGACGAGCTGGTCGTAGGCGGCGGCGGTCACGGTGCGGCTGACCCGCAGCGCCGCGGCCAGCTCGCGGGTGGACGGCAGCCGGTCGCCGGGGCGCAGCACGCCGCCGGCGGCCGCGGTGCGCAGGGCGTCGGCGAGCTGCACCGCGAGCGGGCGGCCGGCGCTGCGGTCGAGGACGACCGGGGGCATGTCCACGGGTGACCTCCGCTCCGATTGGCCTGGTCGACCGGCAGCGTACTGGCCCTTCCGGCAGGCCACTCCGCCACGCAGGCTGGAGCCGTGACCACTCCGACGCCCCTGTCCCCGACCCCGCGCAGCACCCTCCGGCGGCTGTCCGACCGCGCCCGTACCGACCGCGCCGACCTCTACGCCGTCCTCGACGCCGGCCTGGTCGGGCACCTCGGCGTCGTCCTCGGCGACGCCCCGGTCGTGCTGCCGACCGGCTACGGGCGCGACGGCGACACGCTGTACCTGCACGGGTCCACGGGAGCGGCGACGCTGCGGGCGGCCGCGGCGGGGGCGCCGGCCTGCTTCACGGTCACCCACCTCGACGGGATCGTGTACGCACGCTCGGCCATGCACCACTCGATGAACTACCGCTGCGCCGTCGTGCACGGGACCGCCCGGCCGGTCACCGACCCCGAGGAGCGGCTGCGCGCCTTCGCGGTGCTGACCGAGCACCTGGCGCCCGGGTCGTGGACGGCCACCCGGCAGCCGTCCCGGAAGGAGGCCGCGGCGACGGCGGTGCTCGCGCTGGACCTGACCGAGGCCAGCGTCAAGGTCCGCACCGGGCCGCCGGTCGACGACGAGGAGGACCTGGGCCTGCCGGTGTGGGCCGGCGTGCTGCCGCTGCGCACCGTCGTCGGGGAGCCCGAGCCCTGCCCGCTGCTGCCCGACGGGACCCCGGTACCCGAGCGCGTCCTCCGCCGGCGGGTCTGACGCCGTGACACCGGCGGCCCGCCGGCCGACACCGCGGCCAGGTGCCCGGGAGGACCTCGGTGCCCCCACGCCCCGCACGCTCGGCGCGGGCCCCTGCACCGGGGCCGATCGCGGCGCTGAGCCGTTCCCGCTACGCGGGTGTCACACGCAGGAGGACGTCCTCGCCGCCGCCGTTGTCGGTGGTGACGTACAGCGCGCCGTCGACGCCGAGCCGGGGCGTCCGGATGCGGCCGAAGCGGTCCTCGAGTCCCGGCATCCGGAACTGCTCGGTCAGCCGTCCCTGGTCGTCGATCCGCAGCGCGAGCACGCCGGTGTCCTTCTGCACCCCCACGAGCAGCAGCCCGTCGTAGCCGCCCCACTGGATCCCCCTGAGGAAGTCGGCGCCGCTGGTGGCGATCGTCGGGTCCCCGGACGACCAGACCGCCGGGACGGCGCCGGGCAGCCCGGGATCGGTCATCGGCACGCTCTCGTCGTAGGAGCCGTCGGCGCCGTCGGGGTCCCAGCCGTAGTTGCCGCCGGGCACCGACCGGTTCACCTCGTCGTCGCGGTCGGGCCCCTGCTCGACGGTGTAGACCTCCCCGGTCCCCGGCTGGACGGCGATGCCCTGCACGTTGCGGTGCCCGTAGCTCAGCAGCAACCGGGTGACCGGGTCCGGGTCGTCGGCGAACGGGTTGCCCGGCGCGGGCCCGCCGGTGGCGGGGTCGACCCGCAGCACCTTGCCGGCGAGCGTCGAGCGGTCCTGGGGGTTGCTGCCGACGGCGTTGTCGCCGGTGCCCACGAGCAGCGCGCCGTCGGGCGCGAAGCGGACTCGGCAGCCGCCGTGCCGTCCGGTGCGCTCGTTGACCGGGATGTCGTCGACCAGCGGGTCGGCGACGCGGGCGGCGCGGGTCCAGCCGGCGTCGACGGTCCAGGCGATCACCTGGATCTCCGCGCCGCCGTCCTCCCGCACGCCCTGGCAGGTGTAGAGCCGGCGGTTGCCGGCGAAGGCCGGGTCGAGGGTCAGTCCCATGAGGCCGGTCTCGCCGTCGGCGAAGAGGTCGGAGAAGTCGGCCTCGAGCGCCCGGGCGGTGCCGTCGGGCAGCACCGCGGTGAGGCCGCCGCCGCGCTCGTCGACCAGCAGGGTGCCGTCGGGCGCCTGGGCGACGTCCCACGGGTGGTCGAGCCCGTCGAGGACGGTCTCGACACGCAGCTCGGGCAGGCCGCCCGGCGCGGTCACCCCGCCGTCGGGGGCCGCGGTGGCCGCCTCGTCCTCCTGCGCACCGGGCAGGTCGCCGGTCGCGTCGGCCCCGTCGGCTCCCCCGGCCCCCGAGCAGCCGGTCAGCACCAGGACGGCGGCCAGGACCGTGGCCCTCGCGCAGCGGCCCGCCGCGAGCGTGCGGGCGGTGGGGGGCACGGGGGTCCTTCGTCAGCTGGTCCGGGTGACCACGTAGTCGCACAGCGCCGACAGCGCGTCCCGCACCTCACCGGCCGGCACGGCGGACAGCGAGGACCGGGCGCGGTCGGCGTAGTCCCGCAGCACCGCGCCGGCGCGGTCGAGCGCCGCGGACCCCCGCAGCAGCGCCAGCGCCTCGGCGTGCTCGGTGTCGTCGGACAGCGGGCGGGAGACCAGCTCGCGCAGCCGCGCGTCGGCGGGGTCGTCCCCGGCCAGCGCGATCAGCGCGGGCAGCGTGGCGACGCCCTCCCGCAGGTCGGTGCCGGGCGCCTTCCCCGACGCGCCGTCCTGGCTGACGATGTCGAGCAGGTCGTCGGAGATCTGGAACGCGACGCCGACCTCCTCGCCGAAGCGGGTCAGCGCGCCCACCAGGTCGGCGTCGACGCCGGCGAAGCTGGCGCCGAAGCGGGCCGAGGTGGCGACCAGGGAGCCGGTCTTGTCGGCCAGCACCTCGAGGTAGTGCTGCACGCGGTCCTCGCCGGGGCGGGCGCCCACGGTCTCCCGGATCTGGCCGGTGACCAGCCGCTCGAACGTGCGCGCCTGGATGCGGACCGCCTCGGGGCCGAGGTCGGCGAGCAGGTCCGAGGCGCGGGCGAACAGGAAGTCGCCGGTGAGGATCGCGACGCTGTTGGTCCACCGGCTGTTGGCGCTGGGCGCCCCGCGGCGGACGGCGGCCTCGTCCATGACGTCGTCGTGGTACAGCGTGGCCAGGTGGGTGAGCTCGCAGACGACGGCGGCCCGCACGACGTCCGGCGCGTGCGCGTCGCCCAGGTGGGCGGCCAGCAGCGCGAGCATCGGGCGGAAGCGCTTGCCGC
The DNA here is from genome assembly GCF_054050655.1 of Geodermatophilus sp. SYSU D00663. Taxonomy (NCBI): domain Bacteria; kingdom Bacillati; phylum Actinomycetota; class Actinomycetes; order Geodermatophilales; family Geodermatophilaceae; genus Geodermatophilus; species Geodermatophilus sp. SYSU D00663. The sequence goes on from NZ_JBJGZT010000001.1 coordinate 204,520, forward strand.
CCGCGGCCATGAGGTGGCCCGCGGCCTCGGAGACGAACGGGTGCTCGCTGGCCACCGCGGTGGCCAGCGCCGCCTCCACGTTGGCCAGCCCCTCCGCCAGCGAGTCGCCGAGGGCCCCGCCCGGGAGCCAGGGGCCCATGGTCGAGGCGGGGGTCGAGATGCGGTGCCAGACCTCGGCCGGGGCGATCCCGTCGACGGCGGCACGGGGTCCGGTCATCAACCGACGAAGATAGCCGCCCGATCGGCGAGACCGAGCACCGCCCCGGGGACGATCCCCAGGACCAGGGTGGCCGCGGCGGTCACCGCGAGGACGACGGTGGTGGGCAGCCCGGGGACGCCGACCGTGGGACCGTCGGCGGCCGGCTCGGAGAAGTACATGAGCACGATCACCCGCAGGTAGAAGAACGCCGCCACCGCGCTCGCCAGCAGCGCGACCAGCGCCAGCGGCCAGGCGCCGTCCTCGATCGCCGCCCGGAAGACGGCGAACTTGCCGGTGAAGCCGCTGGTGAGCGGGATGCCGGCGAGCGCGAGCAGGAACAGGCTCATCACCGCGGCGGTGACCGGCGAGCGCTGCGCGAGGCCCGCCCACTGCGACAGGTGCGTGGCCTCGCCGTCGCCGCTGCGCACCAGGGTGAGGACGGCGAACGCGCCGAGCGTGGTCAGGCCGTAGACCAGCAGGTAGAACATCACGGCCGACAGGCCCGTCCCCGGGTAGCCGAGGACGCCGGTGAGCAGGAACCCGGCGTGCGCGACCGACGAGTAGGCCAGCATCCGCTTGAGGTCGGTCTGGGTGAGCCCGAGGACCGCGCCGACGACCATCGAGACGATCGCCACGGCGTAGACCAGCGGCCGCCAGGTCCACTCCTCGGTGCCGAACGCGACGTAGAGCAGCCGCAGGATCGCGCCGAAGGCGGCGACCTTGGTGCAGGCGGCCATGAACGCGGTGACCGGGGTGGGCGCGCCCTGGTACACGTCCGGCGTCCAGGTGTGGAACGGCGCCACGCTGGCCTTGAACAGCAGCCCGACGATCAGCAGCGCCAGGCCGAGGACGGCGAGCGTGCCGCCCCCGCCGGCCGCGACCGCCTGGCGGACCGCGGAGAGCCGGACGCTGCCGGTGGCGCCGTAGACCAGCGCCAGGCCGTAGAGGAAGAACGCCGAGGCGAAGGCGCCCAGCAGGAAGTACTTGACCGCCGCCTCCTGCGACAGCAGCCGGCGCCGGCGGGCGAGGCCGCTGATCAGGTACAGCGGCAGGCTGAGCACCTCGAGCGCGACGAACATCAGCAGCAGGTCGTTCGCCGTGACGAACAGCATCATGCCGCCGATGGCGAAGGTGGCCAGCGGGTAGACCTCGGTCTGCACGCGCTGCACGGTGAGCAACTCGCGGTCGCGGACGCTGCCCGCGGGCACCGCGGCGGAGACGACGAACGCGGAGCGGGCCGGGTCGAGGTTGCGCTCGGCGAACAGCAGGAGCGACAGCGCGCCGAGCCCGGCGATGGTGGCCTGCAGGAACAGCCCGGCGCCGTCGACGGCGAGCGCTCCCCCGGCGGTCACCTCACGGGTGCCTGCGAGCAGCAGGGTGCTGACCAGCCCGCCGAGGGTGCCGACCAGCGCGACGGCGACCTGCACCGGGTGGCGGGTGTCGCGCGGGCCGAACGCCTCGACGAGCACGCCGACGCACGCGGCGCCGAGGACGAACAGCAGCGGCGCGAGCGCGGCGAAGGAGAGGTCGGGGGCCTCGATGGTCATCAGTCGGTCCCCTCGGTCGGAGCGTCGACGCCGGCCGGGTCGGCGCCGACGTCGCTCATGGTGGCGGCGACGGCGGGCTCGATCAGCCGGATCAGCGGCTGCGGGTAGACGCCCAGCACGATGACCAGGGCCACGAGCGGGGCGACGACGGCCGTCTCGCGGCGGGTCAGGTCGCGCAGCCGCGCCGTCGCCCGGGCCGGGGCGGTCAGGGTCGCCGTCGCGCCGTGCGCGCCGCCCGCGGGGGCCGGGGCCGGCTCGTCGTCGGCCGGGAAGAGCACGCCGCGCGGCGGGCCGTGCATGGTCCGTTGGTAGAGCAGCAGGACGTAGAGCGCGGCCAGGATGATCCCGACGGTGGCCAGGACCGTGAACACCGGCCGGGTCGGGAACGAGCCGATCAGCACGAGGAACTCGCTGACGAAGCTGTTGGTGCCCGGCAGCGCGAGCGACGCGAGCCCCGCGACCAGGAACACCCCGGCCAGCTTCGGCGCCCGCGTGGCCACGCCGCCGTAGTCGCCGACCAGCCGGGAGCCGCCGCGGGCGATGAGCATCCCGACGACGAGGAACAGCAGGCCGGTCGCGATGCCGTGGTTGACCATGTACAGCACCGCGCCGGTGCCGGCCTCGGTGGTGAAGGCGAAGACGCCGAGGGCGATGAAGCCGAAGTGCGCGATCGAGGTGTAGGACACCAGCCGCTTCATGTCGCTCTGCCCCATCGCCAGCAGCGCGGCGTAGAGGACGCCGGCGACGGCGAGGACGAGCACCAGCGGGGCGAACTCCCGGGAGGCGTCGGGGAACAGCGGCAGGCAGTAGCGCAGGAACCCGAACGTGCCGACCTTGTCGAGGACGCCGACGAGCAGCACCGCGCCGCCGATCGGGGCCTCGGCACCGGCGTCGGGGAGCCAGGTGTGCAGCGGCACCAGCGGCGCCTTGATCGCGAAGGCGACGAAGAAGCCGAGGAACAGCAGGCGCTGGGCGGCCGGGTCGATGTCGAGCTGCCGCAGCGACTCGAAGGCGAACGTCCCGTCGCCCGCCGCCTCGCTGACGACGTACAGGCCGATGACCGCGGCGAGCATGACCAGTCCGCCGACCAGGCTGTACAGGAAGAACTTGACCGCCGCGTACTGCCGGCGCGGGCCGCCGAAGCTGCCCACGAGGAAGTACATCGGGACGAGCATCGCCTCGAAGAAGACGTAGAAGAGGAAGACGTCGGTGGCGGCGAAGACGCCGACCATGCACGCCTCGAGCAGCAGCAGCCAGGCGAAGAACGTCCGCATCGAGCGGCGGCCGGTGGGCTCGTCGCGCCAGGAGGCGAGCACGACCACCGGCACCAGCACACCGACCAGCAGCAGCATGACCAGGGCGATGCCGTCGACGCCGAGGGCGAAGTCGACGCCGAAGCCCTCGATCCACGGCACCGACGTCGTCAGCTGGAACCGGTCGCCGTCGGGGTCGAACGCGACCGTGGCCAGCACCGCGAGCACCAGCACGACCAGGCTGACGCCGAGGGCGAGCTGCCGGGCCAGCGCCGTGTTCGCGCGGGGCAGCGCCGCGACGACGGCGGCGCCCACCGCGGGCACCACCAGCATCGCGACCAGGAGCAGGGAGTCGCTCACTCTGTCGTCGTCCTCTCCTGAGAGCCCGGCTCGCTCACCCGGCCGTCACCGCCAGCAGCGCCCCGGCCACCAGGACCGCGCCGCCGAGCATCCCGAGCGCGTAGGACCGGACGAACCCGGTCTGCGCCCGGCCCAGCCGCGACGACGAGCCGCCGAGCGTGGCGGCCAGGCCGTTGACCGCGCCGTCGACGCCGCGGTTGTCCACCCACACCAGCGCCCGGGTGAGCCACTGGCCCGGCCGCATGAACAGCGACTCGTTGACCGTGTCGGCGTAGAGGCTCCGCCGCGCCGCGCGCACCACCGGCGAGACGCGGGCCGGGGCGACCTCGGGGACCTCGCGGCGGCCGACGAACAGCCACGCCGCCAGGACGCCGACCAGCATCACCGCGGTCACCACGATCCCGACGACGGCCGGGGCGACCACGTGCGCGGCCTCCTCGGGCTCGCCGAACACCGGGGCGAGCCACTCGTCGAGCGGGAACACCTGCACCAGCAGGAACCCGGCGGCCACCGAGCCGGCGGCGAGCACCACCATCGGCGCGGTCATCACCGTCGGCGCCTCGTGCGGGTGCCGGCCCTCGGTCCACCGCGGCCGGCCGAGGAACGTCATCAGCACCAGCCGGGTCATGTAGAAGGCGGTCAGCCCGGCGCCGACGACGGCGACCGCGCCGAGCAGCCAGCCCCACCCGTCGCCGCGGTCCAGCGCCGCCTCGATGATCGCGTCCTTGGTCCAGTAGCCGGACAGGAACGGGAACCCGATCAGCGCGAGGTAGCCCAGGCCGAAGGTGACGAAGGTGACCGGCAGCTTTCGCGCCAGCCCACCGAAGCGGCGCATGTCCACCTGGTCGCCCATCGCGTGCATGACCGACCCGGCACCCAGGAACAGCCCGGCCTTGAAGAAGCCGTGGGTGAGCAGGTGGGCGATCGCCGCGGCGTAGCCGACCGGGCCCAGGCCCACGGCCAGGAACATGTAGCCGATCTGGCTGACCGTGGAGTACGCGAGCACCTTCTTGATGTCGTCGTACGCGCAGCCCACGACCGCGCCGTAGAGCAGCGTGACCGCGCCGACGGCCAGGACGACGGCGCGGGCGGTCGGCGTCAGGTCGTAGATCGGCGCGGAGCGGGCGATGAGGTAGACGCCGGCGGTGACCATCGTCGCGGCGTGGATGAGTGCCGAGACCGGCGTCGGGCCCTCCATGGCGTCGGGCAGCCACGCCTGCAGCGGGAACTGGCCGGACTTGCCGCACGCGCCGAGCAGCAGGAGCAGGCCGAGCGCCGTCACCGTGCCGCCGGCCAGGGCGCCGACCCCGCCGAAGACGCCCTCGTAGGAGACCGTCCCGAGCTGGGCGAACATCACGAAGATCGCCAGCGCCAGGCCGACGTCGCCGACCCGGTTCATCACGAAGGCCTTCTTCGCGGCGGTGGCCGCGGCGGGGCGCTCGTGCCAGAAGGCGATGAGCAGGTAGGAGGCCAGGCCGACGCCCTCCCACCCGACGTAGAGGGCCACGTAGTTGTCGCCGAGGACCAGCAGCAGCATCGCCGCGACGAACAGGTTCAGGTAGGCGAAGAACCGGCGCCGCCGCGGGTCGTGCGCCATGTAGCCGACGGAGTAGACGTGGATGAGCCCGCCCACGCCGGTGATCAGCAGCATGAAGGTGGCCGACAGCGGGTCGACCAGCAGCCCGGCCTGCACGTCGAGCGAGCCCACCGACAGGAAGGTGAACAGGTCGACGTCGACCGCCCGCTCCTCCAGGCCGGCCAGCTGCACGGTGGCCAGCAGCGCGACCACGAACGCGGCCAGGACGGTCGCCGTCCCCAGCAGGTGGCCCCAGCGGTCGGTGCGGCGCCCGCCCAGGAGGAGGACCGCCGCCCCGAGCAGCGGCAGTGCGATGACCAGCCACGAGGCCGACAGCAGGCCCTCGGCGGCGACGGCGGATTCCATGGGGGTGCCGGCTCCCGTCAGTACTTGAGCAGGTTGGCGTCGTCGACCGACGCCGACCGGCGGGTCCGGTAGATCGACATGATGATCGCGAGGCCGACGACGACCTCCGCGGCGGCGACGACCATGACGAAGAACGCCATGATCTGGCCGTCGACGGTGCCGGAGGCCCGGGCGAAGGTGACCAGTGTCAGGTTGACCGAGTTGAGCATCAGCTCGACGCACATGAACACGACGATCGCGTTGCGCCGCACCAGCACCCCGACGGCGCCGACGGTGAACAGGATCGCCGCGAGCACCAGGTAGTGCGTGAGGCTCACCGCCGGTCCTCCGGTGCCGGGTCGAGCGTGCCGAGGGCGGCGTCCGGGCTGCCGAGCTGCGCCCGGCCGGTGGGACGGGGCATCTGGTCGACCTCCTGGGGCTCGATGCCGGTGGCCAGGCTGTCCTCCGCGACCCCGCCGTCGGGCAGCAGCGCCCCGGCGGCGACGGAGTTGGCGCGGGCGTACACGCCGGGGCCGGGCAGCGTCTGCGGCCGGTCGGTGAGGAACCGGGCGCGGGAGAGCTCCTTCTGCGTCCGCCGGGTGCCGGGCTCGCGCTCGATGTGCGCGAGCACCATCGCGCCGACCGCGGCGGTGATCAGCAGCGCGCTGGTGACCTCGAAGGCCAGCAGGTAGCGGGTGAACAGCAGCTCGGCGATCGAGTCGATGTTGCCGGTGCCGCCCTGCGCGTCGGACAGGCCCGCGACCGGGGTGTCCTGCGTGGCGCGGGCGATGCCGGCGCCGACCAGCCCGGCGAACCCGACGCCGAGCACCGTGGCCGCCACCCGCTGCCCGCGCAGCGTCTCGACCACGGAGTCCGAGGAGTCCCGGCCGACCATCATGAGCACGAACAGGAACAGGATCATGATCGCGCCGGTGTAGACGATGATCTGCACGGCGCCGAGGAACGGCGCGGACTGGACGACGTAGAACACGCCCAGGGCGAGCATCGTGTTGACCAGCCACAGCGCCGAGTGGACGGCGTTGCGGCTGAACACCATCCCCAGCGCCCCGGCCAGCGCGACCGGGCCCAGGATCCAGAAGACGACGGCCTCGCCGGTGCCGATGACGACCTCGGTCATGCCCGCTCCACCGTCACCGGCTCGGCCGGCGAGCCCTGCTGCGGGTCGCGCACGTAGTAGGCCTTCTCGTCGTCACCGAGGCGCATCGGGTGCGGCGGGGCCTCCATGCCGGGCAGCAGCGGGGCCATGAGCTGCTCCTTGGTGTAGATCAGGTCCTGCCGGTTGTCGTCGGCCAGCTCGAAGTCGTTGCTCATCGTCAGCGAGCGGGTGGGGCAGGCCTCGATGCACAGCCCGCAGAAGATGCAGCGCAGGTAGTTGATCTGGTAGACGCGGCCGTACCGCTCACCGGGGCTGTAGCGCGCGTCCTCGGTGTTGTCCCCGCCCTCGACGTAGATCGCGTCGGCCGGGCACGCCCAGGCGCACAGCTCGCAGCCGACGCACTTCTCCAGCCCGTCGGGGTGCCGGTTGAGCACGTGCCGGCCGTGGTAGCGCGGCTTGGTCACCTTGGGGACGTCGGGGTACTCCTCGGTGGTCACCTTCTTGAACATCTGGGCGAAGGTGACGCCGAAGCCCTGGCCGGGCGCCGGCAGCAGGCTGCGGTGTGGCGCGGGCGTGCCGCCGCCGGCCCGCTCGACCTCACCGCCCCGGGCCGCCTGGGCCAGTCCCTTCGACTCGCCGCCGGTCGCCGGGTCCTGGTCAGGCATCGGTCTCCTCCTGTGCGCTGGTGGCCGTGCTGCCCGTGGTGCTGCCCGTGGTGCTGCCCGTGGTGCTGCCGGCGGCTCGGCGGCCGCTGCTGACCACGCCGCCCTCGGGACGCGCGCCCACCGGCTCGGCGCGGCGCAGCCGTGGCGACGGCGGCACGACGAGGTCCATGGGCGGCACCGGGAAGCCGCCCTCGGCGCGGGCCGGGCCGGTGCGCTGCGCCGGCCGGTGCCGCGGGCCGGCCGGGGGCAGCACCTCGGGGTCGGGGTCGGGGTCGGTGGCGTGGACGCCGCCGGCCGCGGCGTCCTCGGCCATGAGCCGGGTGTCGCGGTTGCTGGCCCGGCTGGCGACCGACAGCCCGAGCAGCACCAGCAGCGCGATCGGCACGCCGACGAACACCGCCACCTGGCCGGTGGACAGGTCCGCCTCGCGGGAGACGGTGCGCATGGTGGCGACGGCGAGGATCCAGGCCAGCGCCGTCGGCACCAGGACCTTCCAGCCGAAGCGCATGAACTGGTCGTAGCGCAGCCGGGGCAGCGTCCCGCGCAGCCAGATGAACACGAACAGCGCGGCGGCGACCTTGAGGAAGAACCACAGCAGCGGCCACCAGCCGGAGTTGGCGCCGTCCCAGATCGAGATCGGCCACGGGGCCCGCCAGCCGCCGAGGAACAGCGTCGCGGCCAGCGCCGAGACGGTGACCATGTTGATGTACTCGGCGAGGAAGAACAGCGCGAACTTCAGCGACGAGTACTCGGTGTGGAAGCCGCCGACCAGCTCGCTCTCCGCCTCGGGCAGGTCGAACGGCGCCCGGTTGGTCTCGCCGACGACGGCGATCACGTAGATGACGAAGCTGACCGGCAGCAGGACGGCGAACCAGCTCGGCCCGGTGAACTCCAGCCCGAAGAACGACAGCCGGTTGCCGTCGGCCTGGGCGGCGACGATCTCCGAGGTCGACATCGACCCGGCGTAGAGGAACACCGCGACGATCGACAGGCCCATCGCGATCTCGTAGCTGACCATCTGGGCGGCGCTGCGCAGCCCGCCGAGCAGCGGGTAGGTCGAGCCCGAGGCCCAGCCGGCCAGCACGATGCCGTAGACGCCCATCGCCGAGCAGGCCAGGACGACGAGGACGCCGATGGGGGCGTCGGTGAGCTGCAGCGGGGTCTGCTGGCCGAAGATGCTGACCACCGGGCCCAGCGGGATGACCGAGAAGGCCAGGAACGCGGGGATGGTCGCGATGACCGGGGCCAGGAAGTAGACCGGCTTGTCCGCCATCGCGGGCCGGATGTCCTCCTTGAACGCCAGCTTCAGCCCGTCGGCGAGGCTCTGCAGGTAGCCGCGCGGGCCGACCCGGTTGGGGCCGATGCGCTGCTGCATGCGGGCGACGACCTTGCGCTCGAACACGATCGCGAACAGCGTCATCAGGACCAGCACGACGAAGACGCCGACGATCTTGACGAGCACGATCCACCAGACGTCGTGCCCGAAGTCCTCGAGCGTCGGCTGGTCGGCGGCGGCGAGCAGGGTCACGCGGCACCTCCCGCGCTCGATCCGGGAGCGCTCAGCCGGACGACGCCGCCGGGCGCCGTGCCGAGGCCGGTGCGCAGCTCGCTGCCGGGTGAGCGCATCGGCAGCCACACCACGTCGTCGGGCATCTCGGTGACGCAGACGGGCAGGGTGACCGAGCCGGTGGCGCCGGTGACGGTGAGCGGGGCGCCGTCGGCCACACCGAGCCCGGCGGCCCGCGCGGCGCTGATCCGCACCACCGGCGGGCGGGCGGTGCCGGCGAGCTCGGGCTCGTCGCGCTGCAGCGTCCCGACGTCGAGCAGCTGCCGCCAGGAGGCCAGCAGCGCCTCCCCCTCGCCCGGCTCCGGCGCCACGGCCGGCGGCACGTCGAGGCCGCCCTCGGCGCGGGCGCTCGTGTCGCCGAGGTGGGCGAGCTCGGCGCGGGCCGCGTCGGGGGTGGGCAGCCGCAGGTCGGCGTCGAGGTGCTCGGCCAGGCCGTGCAGCACCCGGCCGTCGGGGAGCTGGCCGGTGCCGTGCAGCGTGGCGTCGAAGGACCGCACCCGGCCCTCCCAGTCCAGGTAGCTGCCGGCCTTCTCCGGCGCGGCGGCCACCGGCAGGACGACGTCGGCGTGCTCGGTGACGGCGGTCGGCCGCTGCTCGAGGCTGACGACGAACGACGCCGCGGCCAGCGCCGCCGCCGCGAGCGCGGGGTCGGGCAGGTCGGCGGGGTCCACGCCGCCGACCACGAGGCCGGCCAGCCGGCCGTCGCGGACCGCGGTGAGGATGCCGGTGGTGTCCCGGCCCGGGAACGCCGGCAGGTCGGCGGGGTCCACGCCCCACAGCGCGGCCACCTCGGCGCGGGCGACGGGGTCCTCGACCGGCCGGCCGCCGGGCAGCAGCGCGGGCAGCGCGCCGGCCTCGACGGCGCCGCGCTCCCCGGCCCGCCGCGGCACCCAGGCCAGGCGGGCGCCGGTGGCGCGGGCGAGGGCGGCCAGCGCGGTGAACGCGCCGGGCACCTCGGCCAGCCGCTCGCCGGCCAGCACGACCGCGCCGGGCTGCCGCAGCGCCTCGACGGCCGGGCCGCCCCAGCTGCCCTCGGCCAGCGCCGCGAGCGCGCGGGCCTCCTCGCCGGGCCGGGTGACCAGCACGGTGGCCTGCAGCTTCTGCGCCGCGCGGGTGGCGAACGGCGCCAGGTCGTAGACGGCCAGCCCGCCCTTGCGCACCGCCCGGCGCAGGCGGAGGAGGACGATCGGCGACTCCTCCTCCGGCTCGAAGCCGGCCAGCAGCACGGCCGGGGCGGCGGTGAGGTCGTCGTAGGTGACCGCCCCGCGCCCGGGGCCGGTACCGGCCACGTGCGCGGCGAGGAACGCCTGCTCCTCGGCGGAGTGCGCGCGGGCGCGGGCGTCGACGTCGTGGGTGCCCAGGGCCACGCGGGCGAACTTCGCCCAGGCGTAGGCGTCCTCGACGGTCAGCCGGCCGCCCGGCAGCACCCCGACGCCGCCCGCGGCCCGCGCCGCGCGCAGGCCCTCGGCGGCCGCGGCCCACGCGTCCGGCCAGGAGGCGGGCTCCAGGACGCCGCCGCGGCGGACCAGCGGGGTGGTGAGCCGGTCGTTGGTGGCGGCGTAGCGGAAGGCGAAGCGGCCCTTGTCGCAGGTCCACTCCTCGTTGACCGCCGGGTCCTCCCCCGCCAGCCGGCGCATGACCTTGCCGCGCCGGTAGTCGGTCCGCATGGAGCAGCCCGACGCGCAGTGCTCGCACACCGAGGGCTCGCTGCGCAGGTCGAACGGCCGCGACCGGAACCGGTACTGCGCGCTGGTGAGCGCGCCGACCGGGCAGATCTGGGTGGTGTTGCCGGAGAAGTAGGAGGAGAACGGCTCGTCCTCGTAGACGGCGACCTGCTCCAGCGCGCCCCGCTCGAACAGCTCGATGAACGGGTCGCCGGCCACCTGCTGGGAGAACCGGGTGCAGCGGGCGCACAGCACGCAGCGCTCGCGGTCGAGCAGGATCTCGCTGCTGATCGGCAGCGGCTTGGGATAGGTCCGCTTGACGTCGACGAAGCGGGTCTCGGCGCGGCCGTTGCTCATGGCCTGGTTCTGCAGCGGGCACTCGCCGCCCTTGTCGCAGACCGGGCAGTCCAGCGGGTGGTTGATCAGCAGCAGCTCCATCGTGCCCTGCTGCGCCTTGTCGGCGACCGGGCTGGTCAGCTGCGTCTTCACCGCCATGCCGTCGGTGACCGGCATGGTGCAGGAGGCCACCGGCTTGCGCTGGCCCTCCACCTCGACGAGGCACTGCCGGCAGGCGCCGACGGGGTCGAGCAGCGGGTGGTCGCAGAACCGCGGGATCTGGATGCCGACCATCTCCGCGGCGCGGATGATCAGCGTCCCCTTGGGCACCGCGACGTCGAAGCCGTCGATGGTGCAGCGGACGGCGTCCGGCGGGGTGTGCGGGCCGGGGACGCCCGGCGGCACCGCCGGCGCGGGCTCGGGGGCAGTGGGAGTGAGCGTCACGAGGCGACTCCGACGGGCTCGAGCCGCAGCGAGCGGCCCAGGCGGGCCTGCTCCTCCGGCGGCAGCAGGGCGACGTAGTCGTCGCGGAAGTACTTGAGCGAGCTGGTGATGCAGCTGGTCGCGCCGTCCCCGAGGGCGCAGAACGAGCGGCCGAGTATGTTGTCGCAGGTGTCGGTGAGCAGGTCGAGGTCGGCCGCCGTCCCGCGGCCGTCGACCAGCCGCCGCAGCACCTGCACCAGCCAGTAGGTCCCCTCGCGGCAGGGCGTGCACTTGCCGCAGGACTCGTGCGCGTAGAACTCGGTGAACCGCAGCGTGGCCTCGACGATCGAGTCGGTCTCGTCGAACACCATGAGCGCCGTCGTGCCGAGCATCGAGCCCGCGGCGGCGACCGAGTCGAAGTCGAGCGGCACGTCGAGGTGCTCGGCGGTGAAGTACGGCGTCGAGGAGCCGCCCGGCGTCCAGAACTTGAGCTCGTGCCCGGCCCGCACGCCGCCGGCCATCTCCAGCAGCTCGCGCATCGTGGTGCCCATCGGCGCCTCGTACTGGCCGGGGCGGGTCACCCGGCCCGACAGCGAGTAGATCTTCGGCCCGGGCGACTTCTCCGGCCCGAACCGCTTGAACCAGTCGGCGCCGCCGCGGACGACGAACGGCACGGTGGCCAGCGTCTCGACGTTGTTGATGACCGTCGGGGCGCCGTAGAGCCCGGCGACCGCGGGGAACGGCGGCTTGAGCCGCGGCTGGCCGCGGTAGCCCTCGAGCGAGTCGAGCAGTGCCGTCTCCTCGCCGCAGATGTAGGCCCCGGCGCCGGCGTGCACGACCAGCTCCAGGTCGTAGCCCGAGCCCAGGACGTCGCTGCCGAGGTAGCCGGCCGCGTAGGCCTCCTCGACGGCGGACACCAGCCGGCGGTGGGCGTGCACCGCCTCGCCGCGGACGTAGATGACGGCGAACCGGCAGCGGATCGCGTACGCCGAGATGATCACGCCCTCCACCAGGGAGTGCGGGTCGGTCATCATCAGCGGCAGGTCCTTGCAGGTGCCGGGCTCGCCCTCGTCGGCGTTGACCACGAGGTACTTGGGCATCGCGGCCGGCCCGGTGGGCGTCTCCCCCGGCTTGGGCTGCGGGATGAAGCTCCACTTCATGCCGGTGGGGAAGCCTGCGCCGCCGCGGCCGCGCAGGCCGGAGTCCTTGACCAGGGAGACCAGCTCGTCGGGCTGCATCGACAGCGCGGTGCGCAGCGCGGCGTAGCCGTCGAGGGACTCGTAGGTGGACAGCCGCCAGGGCTGCTCGGCGCCCCAGCGCGAGGTGAGGACGGGGGTGAGGGGCATCGGGTCAGGCCTCCCGCTGGGTCGCGGGCCCCTGGCCGGAGGTGCCCGGCTCGGTGCCCGCGGGGGTGTCGGGGGTGGGACGGTCGCCGCCGGGGGTGCGCCGGCCGTACTCGGTGCCGCGGTCGGGGTGCGCCTGCGCGGCGCCGGCCCGCTCGGCCGGGTTGTCGGCGGCGGCGACGCGGGCGTCGGCGGCCTCCTCCTCCGGCGTCTGCCCGGTGTCGCCGGACGGCGCGACCGTGTCCGCGGGCTCGCCGGCGTCGGCGGGCTCCGGCTCGGGGCCGCTCATCGGCGGGGCGGACTCGCCGCGCTCGGCGGCCAGCCGGACGCCGGCCAGCGTCGGCCCCCACTCGCCCGGCGCGTCGACGGCGGCGCGCGCGGCCCCGGCGTCGGCGTGCTGGGAGAAGCCGGCCAGCTGCCGGGAGACCCCGCGGAAGTCGGTGAGCGGGGCGCCGCGCGTGGGGTGCGGCTTCTCCCCGCGGCGCAGCGCGGCGACCAGCGCCCGGGCGCTCTCGACGTCCTGCTGGTCGTAGAACTCGTAGTCGACGGTGACCACGGGCGCGTAGTCGCAGGCGGCCAGGCACTCGGCGTGCTCGAGGGTGACCGAGCCGTCGGCCGCCGTCTCGTCGTGGTGGACGCCGAGGTCGGCGGACAGCGCGTCCATGATCCGCTGCCCGCCGAGGACGGCGCACAGCGTGTTGGTGCAGACGCTGACCAGGTGCCGGCCGGTCGGGCGGCGCTTGTACATCGTGTAGAAGGTCGCGACCGCGCCGACCTCGGCCTTGGTCAGCCCCAGCACCTCGGCGCACAGCGCGACGCCCTCCGGCGTCACGTAGCCCTGGTAGCTCTGGACCAGGTGCAGCATCGGCAGCAGCGCCGAGCGCGGCTGCGGGTAGCGGGTCGTGATCTCCCGCGCCTCGAGCCAGGCCTGCTCGGTCAGCGGCGGCAGGTCCGCCGGCGTCGGCTCGACGGGGCTGTCGACGAGCCCCGTCGTCGCCGCGCCCTCCCGGGACCCGGGGAGCGCGCTCACGGCTTCTCCTCGCCGGCGCTCGTCGACGCCGCTCGCGGCGCTGCTGTGCTCCTGGGGGACCTCGCGAGCTCGCTCACCTGTCCACCCCTCCCATCACGGGGTCGATGGAGGCGATGGCGGCGATGACGTCGGCGATCATCCCGCCCTCGCTCATGGCCGCGGTCGCCTGGAGGTTCACGAAGCTGGGGTCGCGCACGTGGACGCGCCACGGCCGGGTGCTGCCGTCGCTGACCACGTGGTAGCCGAGTTCCCCGCGCGGTGACTCGATCGGCACGTACACCTGGCCGGCCGGCACCCGGAAGCCCTCGGTGACCAGCTTGAAGTGGTGGATCAGGGCCTCCATCGAGGTGCCCATGATGTGGCGGACGTGCTCGAGGGAGTTGCCCATGCCGTCGGCGCCCAGCGACAGCTGCGCGGGCCAGGCGATCTTCCGGTCCTCGACCATCACCGGGCCGGGTTCGAGCCGGTCCAGCGCCTGGCGGACGATCTTCAGCGACTCGAACATCTCGGCCATCCGGACCAGGTAGCGGCCCCAGGCGTCGCTGGTGTCGGCGGTGGGGACCTCGAAGTCGTAGTCCTGGTAGCCGAGGTAGGGCTCCGTCCGGCGCAGGTCCCAGGGCAGCCCGGTGGCGCGCAGCACGGGCCCGGTGACGCCGAGCGCCAGGCAGCCGGTGACGTCGAGGTAGCCGACGTCCTTGAGCCGCCGCTGCCAGATCGGCTGGCCGGTGAGCAGCTTGTGGTAGCCGGCCAGGCGCTCCGGCATGACCTCGAGCCACTCGCGGATCGACTCCTCCACGCCGGCCGGCAGGTCCTGGGCGACGCCGCCGGGCCGGATGTAGGCGTGGTTCATCCGCAGCCCGGTGATCTCCTCGAGCAGGTCGAGGCACAGCTCCCGCTCGCGGAAGCCGTTGGTCATGCCGGTGAGCGCGCCCAGCTCCATGCCGCCGGTGGCCAGGCCCACGAGGTGCGAGGCGATCCGGTTGATCTCCATCACCAGCACGCGGATGGTCTGCGCGCGCTGCGGCACCTCGATGCCGAGCAGCTTCTCGACGGCCATGCAGTAGCCGGCCTCGTTGAACAGCGGGGACAGGTAGTCCATCCGCGTCACGAAGGTCGTGCCCTGCACCCAGTTGCGGTACTCGGTGTTCTTCTCGATGCCGGTGTGCAGGTAGCCGATGACCACCCGCGCCTTGGTCACCGTCTCGCCCTCGAGGTCGAGGACCAGCCGCAGGACACCGTGCGTCGAGGGGTGCTGCGGCCCCATGTTGACGACGAGCCGCTCCTCGCCGGAGAGGTCCGCGCCGAAGGCCTGGTCCCAGTCGCCGCCGGTGACGGTGTAGACCCGCCCCTCGGTGGTCTCCCGCGAGCCGGCGTACGGGTCGTAGGTGGTGCTCATCGGTAGCTCCGCCGGGTGTCGGGCGGCGGGATCGTCGCGCCGTGGTACTCCACCGGCACGCCGCCGAGCGGGTAGTCCTTGCGCTGCGGGTGCCCGTCCCAGTCGTCGGGCATGAGGATCCGGGTCAGCGCCGGGTGGCCGTCGAAGACGACGCCGAACATGTCGTACGTCTCCCGCTCGTGCCAGTCCGCCGTCGGGTAGACCGAGGACACCGACGGCACGTGCGGGTCCTCGGCGGTGACGGCGACCTCGAGCCGGATCCGCCGCCGGTAGGTCATCGAGGTCAGGTGGTAGACGACGTGCAGCCGCGGCCGGCCGGCGTCCACCGCGGGGCCGCCGCTGTCGAGGTAGTCGACGCCGGAGACGCTGCTGCACAGCTCGAAGCGCAGGGCGTCGTCGTCGCGCAGCGCCCGGACCAGGGTGAGCAGGTGCTCGCGGGCGACGAAGTAGGTGATCTCCCCGCGGTCGACGAGGACGCGGTGCACGGCGGCGGCGTAGGTGGCCGCGCCGACGGCGTCGATCAGCGCGTCGGTCACCTCGTCGAACCAGCCGCCGTAGGGGCGGTCGGTGGAGTGCAGCGCGACCGCGCCGCCGGGCTCGACGCGGACCAGGCCGCCGAACCCGGAGGTGTCGCCGCTGCCGCTGACGCCGAACGCGCCCTTGCGGAAGCCGCCGCCCGCGGCCGCGGCGCCCTGCGAGGCGTCGGCGCCGCTGCGGTCGCCGGGGCCGGTCACCGGGACCCGCCGCGCGGTCCGGGCAGGAGGACGGCGTCGCCCCCGCGCTGCTCGATCGCGAACTGGCCCGTGCGCCCGAGGGCCGCGGCCTGCTCGTAGGCCGCCCGCTTGGCCTTGTCGGCGCGGACGCTGGAGGGCATCTCGACCAGCAGGTCGGGGGCGCGGCCCTCGGCCCGCTCCTCCTCGAGCCGGCGGGCCCGCTTCGGACCGAGCGGCTCGTTCTGGATCTTGTGGTGCAGCTTGAGGATCGCGTCCATGAGCATCTCCGGGCGCGGCGGGCAGCCGGGCAGGTACATGTCGACCGGCACCACGTGGTCGACGCCCTGCACCACCGCGTAGTTGTTGAACATGCCGCCGGAGCTGGCGCAGACGCCCATGGCGAGCACCCACCGCGGCTCGGGCATCTGGTCGTAGATCTGCCGCAGGACCGGCGCCATCTTCTGGCTCACCCGGCCGGCGACGATCATGAGGTCGGCCTGGCGCGGGGAGGCGCGGAAGACCTCCATGCCGAAGCGGGCCAGGTCGTACCGGCCGGCGCCGGTGGCCATCATCTCGATGGCGCAGCACGCCAGGCCGAAGGTGGCCGGCCACAGCGAGGACTTGCGCGTCCAGTTGACCAGCTTCTCCACCGTGGTCAGCAGGAAGCCGCTCGGCAGCTTCTCCTCGAGACCCACGTCAGCTCCCCTCCGTCAGTCCCACTCGAGGCCGCCGCGGCGCCAGACGTAGGCGTAGGCGAGGAAGACGGTGGCGATGAAGACCACCATCTCGACCAGGCCGAAGACACCCAGCGCGTCGTTGGCGACGGCCCACGGGTAGAGGAAGACGATCTCGATGTCGAAGACGATGAAGAGCATCGCCGTCAGGTAGTACTTCACCGGGAAGCGGCCGCCGTGCAGCGGCTGGTCGACCGGCTCGATGCCGCACTCGTACGCCTCGAGCTTCGCCCGGTTGTAGCGGCGCGGACCGACGAACGGCGCGACCGTCACCGAGAACAGCGCGAAGGCCGCGGCGAGCGCGAACAGCCCCACGATCGGGACGTAGGACGACAGCACCGGCGCCTCCCTCGGCGGCTCGTGGGCTTGTGAAGAAATTCACAAACTCGCGCCACGAGCCTATGCCGCCGGGGGCGGCAAGTGAAGCGCAGGGGGTGAGTGAGTTCACATCCCCGGGTCACGGTCCGGTCACGGACCGCTTCCGGCGCTCCTCAGACGGACGGCGCTAGGCGGGTGAGGACGGCGACCACGCGGTCGAAGCGGTCGCCGTCGCGGCCGTCGGAGAGGTTGCCCATCAGCCGCAGCGCGGCGTTCACCATCGCCGGCCGCTCGAGCCCGTGCGCGGTGGCGAAGCGGACCAGGCCGGGCCGGTCGAGCAGGGCCAGGAAGGCCATCCCGAGCCGGTGGTGGCGGCCGTAGGCCTCGCGCAGCCGCTCGGGGTAGCGGCGCAGCACCGCCTCGCGGGCCGGCCCCTCCGGTGTCGCGAGCGCCGCGGCCGCCGTCTCCCCGGCCATGCGGCCGGTCTCCAGCGCGTAGCTGATGCCCTCGCCGTTGAACGGGTTGACCACGCCGGCGGTGTCGCCGGCCAACAGGAGGCCGCGGGTGTAGGCCGGCCCGCGGTTGAGCGCCATCGGCAGGCCGGCGCCGCGCAGCGGGGTGACCGCGTGCTCCTCGCCCAGTTGCCACTCCGGCGGCAGGGTGGCCAGCCAGCGGCGCAGCACGGTGCGGGCGTCGGTCTCGCCGCCGCGGCGGATGTCGAGCAGGCCGAAGCCGACGTTGGCGGTGCCGTCGCCCATGCCGAAGGACCAGCCGTAGCCGGGCATCGAGTCGGCGGTGGGGCCCTCGGCGGAGAGGTCGAAGGAGATGTCGAGGTAGGGGTCCTCGCCGCGCGGCGTCTCGACGTACCGGCGGACGGCGACGCCGAGCGGGCGGTCCTCGCGGCGGGTCAGGCCGATCGCCTTGGCCAGCCGGCCGGACAGGCCCTCCGCGGAGACGACCAGCGGCGCCCGCCAGGTCACCGCCTCCCTGTCCGGGCCGGCCTGCGCGTGCACGCCCACGACCCGGCCGGCGTCGTCCAGCAGCGGGCCGGTGACGGTGACCTCCTGCTCGAGCCGGGCGCCGGCGGCCACCGCGTGCTCGGCGAGCATCGGGTCGAGGTCCTTCCGCGGCCGGATGAGCCCGTAGCCGGGCCAGGAGGACAGCTGCGGCCAGTCGACCTCGACGACCCGGCCGCCGCCGAAGACCCGCAGGCCCCGGTGCCGCACCCAGCCGGCCTCCGGGGAGACGTCGATCCCCATCTCGTCGAGCGCCTTCACCGCGCGCGGGGTCAGGCCGTCGCCGCAGACCTTCTCCCGCGGGAAGCGCGCCTTCTCCAGCACGACGACGTCGAGCCCGGCGGTGGCCAGCGTCCAGGCCGCGGCCGACCCGGCCGGCCCCGCACCGACCACCACGACGTCGGCGCTGCCCCCGGCGGTCGGACTCGTCACGCGCGGCCCCCTCGGTGCTCGGTCTGCGGTCGTCCCGAGCCTAGGCGGGCCCCCCGCCGGAGCCGCCGGCGAGCGCGGCGCGCACCTCGTCGTCGGACGTCTCGCCGAAGTCGTCGTAGTAGCGGCCCACCGCGCCGAACGGGTGCGGGGTGACCGGGCAGACGACCTCGTCGGCCAGCACGGACAGGTCGGCGCACACGTCGGGCGCCCCGACGGGCACCGCGACGACGACCGCGGCGGGGCCGGCCGCGCGGACCGCGGCGAGGGCGGCGCGCATGGTGGAGCCGGTGGCCAGCCCGTCGTCGACGAGGACGGCGGTGCGGCCGGCGAGCGCGGGCGGCGGCCGGTCGCCGCGGTAGGCGAGCTGGCGCCGGCGCAGCTCGGCGAGCTCGGAGCGGCGCACCTCGTCCGCGGCGGCCGGTCCGACGGGGTTGCGGGCGAGGACGGACTCGCTGCGGACGCTCTCGACGGTCTCCCCCACCGCGGCCAGCGCGCCCATGGCCAGCTCCGGCCGCTCGGGCAGGCCGAGCTTGCGGACGGCGACCACGTCGAGCTCCGCGCCGAGCGCCGCCGCGACCTCGGCCGCGACCAGGACGCCGCCGCGGGGCAGGCCGAGGACGAGCGCGTCGGGGCCGAGCGGCACGGCGGGGGGACGGGCGGGGTCGGTCAGGCGCGCGGCGAGCTGCCGGCCGGCGTCGCGCCGGTCGCGGTACGGGCGGCCGTCCACCGCGCGGCCCGGGTCAGACGGGCTGGGGTCCCGACGGCGGCGGGGCGCTCGGGTCGGTGGGGCTCGGCTGCGGCAGCGGGGCCGGCGACGGCGGGGAGATCGGGTCGACCGGGGACGGCGACGGACCGGGCGGCTCGGGCATCGGTGTCGGTGTCGTCATGCGGCGACGCTATCCCCGTGGGCGTGCCGCGGGAGCCCTCGCCGGCGGCCCGTCAGGGGCGGACGGCGCGGTGCAGCGCGACGACGCCGCCGGTGAGGTTGCGCCAGGCGACGTCGGTCCACCCGGCGGCCTGGATGCGGGCGGCGAGCGCCGGCTGGTCGGGCCAGGCGCGGATCGACTCGGCCAGGTAGACGTAGGCGTCGGGGTTGCTGCTCACCGCGCGGGCGATCCGCGGCAGCGCCCGCATGAGGTACTCGGTGTAGACGGTGCGGAACGGCTTCCAGGTGGGGCTGGAGAACTCGCAGACGACGAGCCGCCCGCCCGGCCGGACGACCCGGGCGAACTCGCGCAGCGCGGCGTCGGGGTCGGCCACGTTGCGCAGGCCGAAGGAGACGACCAGCCCGTCGACGCTCGCGTCGGCGAACGGCAGCGCCATCGCGTCGCCGGCCACCTTGGGCACCGGCCGTCCCGCGCCGGCCAGCAGCATCCCCTGGGAGAAGTCGCAGGCGACGGCGCGCACGCCCCCGGCGGCGAGCTCCACCGTGGAGACGGCGGTGCCGGCGGCGACGTCGAGGACGAGGTCCCCCGGCCGGGCGCCCAGCGCCTCGCGGGTGGCCCGCCGCCAGGCGGCGTCGCGACCGCCGGAGAGCACGGTGTTGGTGAGGTCGTAGCGGCGGGCGACACCGTCGAACATGGCCGCGACCTCGTGCGGCTGCTTGTCCAGCCCGGCCCTCGACCCGGCGGTGTGTGCGCTGTCTCGCCGGTCTGCCACGGCGGACGACGCTACCGGCTGCCTACGCTGGGGGACGTGACGGCAGCGGCGGTGACCACCCCGGACGCCGCCGCGCCCGCCGTGACCACGGTCGCGCTGCCCGACTCCCCCGGCCTGCTGGCGCTGCTGCCGCGCGGGGGCGCGCTGTCCTGGGTGCGCCGCGGCGAGGGCCTGGTCGGCTGGGGCGAGGCGGACCGCCTCGAGGTCTCCGGTCCCGGCGCGCTGGCCGAGGCCGCCGCCTGGTGGGCCGACCGCAGCGCCGCCCTCGCCGTCGACGACGAGGTGGGCGTGCCCGGCTCCGGGCCGGTCGTGTTCGCGAGCGTCGCGTTCGACCCCGCGCGGGAGACGTCGGTGTTCGTCGTCCCCGAGGTCGTCGTCGGCCGCCGCGACGGCGTCGCCTGGGTGACCACGACCGGCGACGCCGACCCGGGCGACGTGCTGGCGGCGGCCCGCGAGCCGCTGACCCCCGCGCCGGGGCGGCTGCGCTACGCCGACGGCGCGCTCGACCCCGCCTCGTGGTGCGGCGCGGTGTCCGCCGCGATCGGCCGCATCGGCGCCGGTGACCTCGCCAAGGTGGTGCTCGCGCGCGACCTGCTGGTCACCGCCGACGTGCCGCTGGACCCCCGCCGCCTGCTCGACCGGCTGGCCACCCGCTTCCCCGACTGCTGGACCTTCGCCGTCGACGGGCTGCTCGGCGCCACCCCCGAGCTGCTGCTGCGCCGCACCGGCCGGCAGCTGTCGGCGCGGGTGCTGGCCGGCACCGCCCCGCGCGGCGCGGGCGCCGAGGACGAGCGGCTCGCGGCCGGCCTGCTGGCCAGCGCCAAGGACCGCGCCGAGCACGCCCTCGCCGTCGACTCGCTCGTGCGGGCGCTCGACCCGTTCTGCACCGCGCTGTCGGTGCCGGAGCAGCCCTCGCTGCTCACGCTGCCCAACGTGCGGCACCTGGCCACCGACGTCGTCGGCACCCAGCGCCGCTCGGGCGCCCGCGGCCGCGCCGGGCTGCTGGAGCTGGTCGACGCCGTGCACCCCACCGCCGCCGTCTGCGGCACCCCGCCCGAGGCCGCCGCCGGGGTCATCGCCGAGCTGGAGGGCATGGACCGCGGCCGCTACGCCGGGCCGGTGGGCTGGCTCGACGCCCGAGGGGACGGCGAGTTCGGGCTGGCCCTCCGCTGCGCGCAGCTGGTCGACGACGACCCGTGCTCGGCCCGGCTGTTCGCCGGCTGCGGCATCGTCGCCGGCTCCGACCCGGCGGCCGAGCTCGCCGAGACCCAGTCGAAGTTCGCCGCCTTCCAGGCCGCGCTCGAGGGCTGAGCCGGCCCGCTCCCGGCCGGCCGCCGTCCTGCCCCGGGAACGACGAGGGCCCCGGCCGCGGCGCGCGGTCGGGGCCCTCGTCGGGTGAGGCGGAGGTCAGCCCACGTAGTTCACGTGCACGTGGTCCATGTGGTTGGCGGTCGCGCCGCCGCGGTCCTCCATCGCCTTCCAGGCGCCGTCGGGCGAGGTCAGGATGCGCTGCTGCCAGATGACGTACTCGACGCCGAGCTCGTCCCAGTGGTCGACGTGGTACTGGGCGATCGCGTCGCCGAGGGCGGCGTCGGACATGACCATGTAGTCCAGCGCCTTGCCGGAGGGGTGGCCGTCCGGGTCGACCGCGCTGGCCCGCGTGCCGCCGAGGGTGATGTCCGCGGCGCCCGGGACGTTGCTGACGACGGCGTTCGCCGCCGCCTGCACGGCCTCGTGGATCGCGCCGGCGGTGTTCGTGATCTCGGCGACGACCGAGGCCTGCGCGACCTGCGGGGCGGCCTCGGCGATCGGCGGGGTGGCGGCGGGCGCCGCCTCGCCGGCGGCGGCGACCGGGGCCGGGGCGGCCTCGGCGGCGGGAGCCGGAGCGGCCTCGGCCGGGGCGGCGGTCGAGCCGCTGAGCGCCAGCACCTGACCGGGATAGATCCGGTTCGGGTTGCCGCCGATGACGTCGACGTTGCGCTCGTAGAGCTCCCGCCAGCTCTGGCCGTGGGCGGCGGCGATCTTCGCCACCGTGTCCCGCCAGCGGACGGTGTACTCCTCGGTGGTGACCTCGGCCTGCTCGGCCGGGGCGGCCTGCTCGGCGGCCGGCTGCTCGGCCGGAGCGGCCGGGGCCTCGGCGGCCGGGGCGGCCTGCTCGGCGGGAGCGGCCGGCGCCTCGGCGGCGGCCGCGGTGGTGCCGTCGGTCAGGTACTTGCCGCAGGTCGGCCAGGCGCCGACGCCCTGGCCGGCCAGGACGGCCTCGGCGATCTGGACCTGCTCGGCCGGGGTGGCGAGGTCGGCGCGCGGGGCGAGGTCGGTGCCCCCGAAGGCGGCCCAGGTGGACTGGCTGAACTGCAGCCCGCCGTAGTAGCCGTTGCCGGTGTTGATGCTCCAGTTGCCGCTGGACTCGCACTGGGCGACGCCGGTCCAGTCGTGGGTGGTGGAGGCGGAGGCCGGCGAGCTCAGGACGCCCAGACCGACGGCGGCGGCGCCGGCGGCGACAGGGGCCTTGGCGATGACCTTCTTGGTGCGGACGTAGCGGGGTGCGCGGTGCTTGGGCATGGTGATGATCTCCCGATCACCGCCGGCGAGGTGAGCTGTCGGGTTCGGGCGATCGGTGCCCGGCCGCGGTCCGCGGCTTCACCCCGAGGCGCGCTCCGACAGGCCCCCGTAGGCCGTCGCGCGCCGGAAGAGTGGGTCCCCCACCCCTGCCCTGGGAGTTGACGTGGGCGACCGGTGGGCAGGGTTTGGCGGACCGGCGCCGCGCTCTGTGTTCGCTGAGCGCAGCCAAAACGTTACGTGTCGTCATGTCGACTGTCGTCGTGACGGCGGTCACACGGCGGTTCGGCCGGGGCGTGTGGGGTACGGCGTGACGTCGGCGTGACCACCGCGCGGGTAACGGAACCCGCTGCTCGCCGCGCACGATCGGGCCCTGCCGGGGTCGTGCCGTCCCCGCCGCGTCCGCGCCGGGTCCCGTGACGAAGGCCACCGGGAACGGGTGGCGGACCGGCCCGTCACGAGGGCCTGGGACGAGCTCCCGGGCCGTGCCCGGGCCCCGTCCGGCGCTCCTCGGACCGGTCAGGCCAGCGCGCGGCCCGCGGCCTCCCGCAGGGCGACGGCGAGGTCGGCCTCCGCGCGCTGGTCGGTGCGGGCGACGACCACCCGCGGCCCGCCGCGCGCCAGCGCGGCGGCGAGCTCCTCCGGCGTGGTCACCGCCACCGCCTCCCACCCCAGGGACGCCGCGACGGCGACCAGGTCCCGCCCGTGCGGCGTGCCGAACACCCGCCGGTAGTCGTGGGCGTACGCCGGCCGCCCGGGCTCCAGCTGGGCGAAGATCCCGCCCCCGTCGTTGTCGGGCACCACCACGGTGAGGTCCGGGCGCGGCTCGCCCTCGCCGGTGAGCAGCCCCTGCAGGTCGTGCAGGAACGTCAGGTCGCCCATGAGCGCCACCGCCGGCCCGCCGTGGACCAGCGCGGCGCCGACGGCGGTGGACACCGTGCCGTCGATGCCGGCGACGCCGCGGTTGGCGAGCACGGCGACGTCGCCGCGCGGGACGGCGAGCCGGTCGACGTCGCGCACCGGCGTGGAGGAGCCGAGCACCAGCAGCGCCCC
Source organism: Geodermatophilus sp. SYSU D00663 (assembly GCF_054050655.1). Taxonomy (NCBI): domain Bacteria; kingdom Bacillati; phylum Actinomycetota; class Actinomycetes; order Geodermatophilales; family Geodermatophilaceae; genus Geodermatophilus; species Geodermatophilus sp. SYSU D00663. Next base: position 227,825 of record NZ_JBJGZT010000001.1, read on the forward strand.
CGGCGGCAGCGCGGCGACGACGTCGCGGGCCAGCCGGGCGGCGGTCAGCCCGCGCGCGGCGTCCAGGGCGGCGTCGACGGCGGCGCCCACCCGGTCCGCGGCCGCGCGCCAGGCGGCGGCCCAGCCGGGGTCGCAGGGCGGCCCGGCCGGCGGGGCGGCGCGGGTGACCAGCGCGGCGGAGCGGCCGGCGTCGGGCCAGCGCGGCCCGGCGACCACGGTCTCCACGCGCACCCGCGGGTCGGCCAGCAGCGCGGACACCGGCCGGGACAGCGTCGGCCGGCCGACGACGACCACCCGGTCGGGCCGGTGCGCGTCCAGCCAGCCGGGCACGCCGAGCAGCAGCGCCCCGCCGCGCACGGCGCCGTCGGTCCACGCCCCGCCGCTCGGCTCGGCGACCACCGGCCAGCCGGCCGCGGCGGCGCCGGCCGCCCACGCCCGGCCGGCGGCGTCGGGCCCGTCCCCGGCGACGACGAGCGTGCGCGGGCCGTCGGCGATCGGTGCGGCCGCGGCGGGCGCGGACGCGCCGGCGGTCCACGGCGCGCCACCGTCCCGGCCGGCCCACGGGCCCGACAGCGGGCCGGGCTCCTCCTCGGGCAGCAGCGGGTCGCGGAAGGGCAGGTCCAGCTGCACCGGCCCGGGGTCGCCGGACAGGACGCCGGTGGCCGCGAGCAGTGCCCGGGACACCACCGAGCGCCAGTAGCGGTTCTGCGCGGCCTCGCGGCCGGCCTCGGGCACGCCGACGTCGGCCGCCCAGCGCACCGCGCCGCCGTAGAGACCCGGCTGCTCGATCGTCTGGTTGGCGCCGGTGCCGCGCAGCTCCGGCGGCCGGTCGGCGGTGAGCGCCAGCAGCGGCACCCCGCTGACGTCGGCCTCGAGGACGGCGGCGTGCAGGTGCGCGGTCGCCGTCCCGGAGGTGGTGAGCACCGGCACCGGCCGGCCGGACGCGCGGGCGAGGCCCAGGGCGAGGAAGGACGCCGTGCGCTCGTCGATGCGCACGTGCAGCCGCAGGACGCCGGCCCGCTCGGCGGCGGCCAGCGCCAGGGCGACCGGCGCCGAGCGGGAGCCGGGCGCGACGACGGCGTCGCGGACGCCGCCGCGGACCAGCTCGTCGACCAGCACGCGGGCCAGCGCGGTGGAGGGGTTCACGCGGCCAGCACCGCGCCCAGCCGCTCCGTCCAGCGGGCGGTGACGTCGCCCGGCGCGGTCACGGCGTCCAGCCGGCCGGGGTCGGGCCGGGTCATCGGCAGTGCGCCGTCCACCGGCAGCAGCGGGGCGTCGGTGACGTCGCCGTCCAGGAGGGCGACCGTGGCCAGGCCGCAGGCGAAGGGCAGCTCGGGCAGCGCGGCGGCCAGCGCGACCCCCGCGGCGATGCCCACCGAGGACTCCAGCGCGGAGGAGACCACGCACGGCAGCCCGTGCGCCTCGGCCACGCGCAGCGCGGCCCGCACGCCGCCGAGCGGCTGCACCTTGAGGACGACGACGTCGCCGGCCTCCCGCAGGTCGACGCCCAGCGGGTCGTCGGCGCGGCGCACGCCCTCGTCGACGGCGACCCGGACGTCGACCCGGCGGCGCAGCGCGGCGAGCTCGGCCAGCGTCGCGCAGGGCTGCTCGACGTACTCCAGGCCCACCCGGTCCAGCTCCCGGATGCGGGCGACGGCGGTGTCGACGTCCCAGGCGGCGTTGGCGTCGACCCGCAGCGCACCGGACGGGCCGAGCGCGTCGCGGACGGCCTCCACGCGGGCGAGGTCGTCGCCGGCGGTCTGGCCCGGCTCGGCCACCTTCACCTTCGCCGTCCGGCAGCCCGACGCGGTCACGATCGCGTGCGCCCGCTCGGGGCCCACCGCGGGGACGGTCGCGTTGACCGGCACCGCGTCGCGCACCGGCGCGGGCCAGCCCTGCAGCGCGGCCTCGGCGGCGGCCGACCACCAGCGGCGGCTCTCCCGCACGCCGTAGTCCCAGAACGGGGAGAACTCGCCCCAGCCGGCCGGGCCGTGCACGAGCACGCCGTCGCGGACGTCGATGCCGCGGAAGCGGGTGCGCATCGGCACCGACCACACCGCCAGCCGGTCGATCCCCTCGGGGAGGCCGGCGGGGGTGATCACGCCCGCAAGCCTATGTCGCGCGCGACGTACCCTCGGGACCCGTGATCCGGCAGCTGACCGTCCTCCCCGCGCCGGACTCCCCCGACGCCGTCCTCGGCACCGTGCTGCCCGCCGTCCGCGCCTGCCTGGAGGGCGCCGCGCCGCTCGCCGTCCTCCCGGCCGGGCCGCCCGCGGCGGCCGCGCGGGAGGTCCTCGCGCCGGACGAGCCGCTCGAGGACGGCGCCGACCTCGTCGTCGTCACCTCCGGGTCGACCGGCGGCCCGCGCGGCGTGCTGCTGCCGGCCGCGGCGCTGCGGGCCTCGGCGACGGCGACCCTCGACCGGCTCGGCGGCCCGGGCGCCTGGCTGCTCGCGCTGCCGGTGTCGGCGATCGCCGGGCTGCAGGTGCTGGTGCGGTCGGTGCTCGGCGGCACGGCGCCCACCGTGCCCGCACCCGGGGAGGACCTGGCCGCGGCGGTGGCGCGGATGTCCGCCGGCCGGCGGTACACCGCGCTGGTGCCCACCCAGCTGCGCCGGTACCTGGAGCGCGAGCCGGCGGCGCTGCGCGCGTTCGACGCGGTGCTCGTCGGTGGCGCGGCCACCGACCCGGGGCTGCTGGCGCGCGCCCGCGAGGCCGGCGTCGCGGTGGTGACCACCTACGGCACGACCGAGACCGCGGGCGGGTGCGTCTACGACGGCGTCCCGCTCGACGGCGTCCGGGTGCGCGCGGACGACGAGGGGATCGCGATCGCCGGACCGGTGCTGGCGCTCGGCTACCGCCGCGACCCGGAGAGCACCGCGGCTGCGTTCGCCGGCGGGGAGTTCCGCACCCGCGACGCCGGCAGCGTCGGCCCCGACGGGCGGCTGACGGTGGCCGGGCGGCTCGACGACGTCGTCGTCACCGGCGGGGTGAACGTGGCCCCGCAGGCGGTCGAGGGGGCGCTGCGCGAGCACCCCGCCGTCGCCGACGCCGTGGTCTTCGGCCGGCCCGACGACGAGTGGGGGCAGCGGGTGGTGGCCGCCGTCGTCCCGGCGCCGGGCGCCGCACCCGACCTCGCGGCCCTGCGGCCGTGGGTGGCCGAGCGGCTGGGCGGCCCGTCCGCGCCGCGCGAGCTGCACCTGATCGGGTCGGTGCCGACGCTGCACACCGGCAAGCCCGACCGCCGCGGCGTGGCGGCCGCCCTGGGTGGAGGGGTCCGTTGATGGCGACCCCCGCGCAGTGGGTGGCCGGCGCCCGGCCCCGCACCCTGCCGGCCGCGCTCGCCCCGGTGCTCGTGGGCACCGGCGCCGCGGCCGCGCTCGACGGCTTCCGGCTCGTGCCCGCGCTGCTGGCGCTGCTCGTGGCCCTGGCGCTGCAGGTGGCGGTCAACTACGCCAACGACTACTCCGACGGCAGGCGCGGCACCGACGCCGTCCGGGTCGGGCCGATGCGGCTGGTCGGCTCGGGCGCGGCCTCGCCCCGCGCGGTGCTGACGGCGGCGCTGCTGTCCTTCGCCGTCGCGGGGGTCGCGGGGCTGGTGCTGGCGGCGCTGTCGAGCTGGTGGCTGGTCGCGGTCGGCGCGGTGTGCATCGCCGCGGCCTGGACCTACACCGGCGGCCCCCTGCCCTACGGCTACCGGGCGCTCGGCGAGGTGTTCGTCTTCGTGTTCTTCGGCCTGGTCGCCGTCGCCGGGACGACGTTCGTGCAGACCGGGCGGGTCGAGGGGCTGGCGCTGGCCGCCGCGGTGCCGATCGGGCTGCTGTCGGTGGCGCTGCTGGTGGTCAACAACCTGCGCGACGTCGAGGGCGACGCGCGGGTGGGCAAGCGCACGCTCGCGGTGCTGCTCGGCGACCGCGCGACCCGGCGGTTCTACGTCGGCCTGCTCGCGGTCGCGTTCGCCGTCGTCGTGGCGATCGGGGTGGGCCGGCCGTGGGCGCTGCTCGCGCTGGCCGCCGCGCCGCTGGCCGTGCCGCCGTCGCGGGTGGTGCTCTCCGGCGGCCGCGGGCCGGCCCTGATCGGCGCGCTGCAGGCCACCGGCCTGCTCACCCTGGCCACCGGCGTGCTGCTCGGCGCCGGGCTCGCCCTGTCGGGCTGAGGCGGGCTCAGGCGGCGGCGTCGCCCGACAGCCGGGCGCGCAGCTGCTCCTTGCGGGTGCGGCGGGCGACGCTGCGGGCGGCCAGGCCCTCGGTCAGCTTGTCGCGGACCGGGCGCAGCAGCACCAGCGCCACCGGCATCGACAGCAGCAGGCCGAACAGCAGCGCCGGGAAGCCGGGCAGACCGACCAGCCAGATGAGCGCGACGAGCGCGGCGGCGATGACCAGCCGGCCGAGCGTGTAGAGCAGCAGCCACGGCGCGATCCGCGGCGGGGTCGCGGGACCGCCGGTGGGCGCGCCCGGGGTGGTGCTCTCGGCCATGCTGCTGTCCTCCTGCGTGCTGTCGGGCGTCATCCCGTCCGGCCCTCCCACTTCGTGGAGAGCACGACGGTCGTGCGGGTGCGGGCGACGCCCTCGATCCTGTTCAACGCGTTGATGGCGGCCTCGAGTGCCGGGATGTCGGTCACCCGGACCTTGAGCACGTAGCCCTCGCTGCCGGCGACCCGCCAGCAGTCCTCGACCTCGGGCATCGCCCGCAGCGCCGCCTCCACGCCGGTGTCGTCGACGGCGTCGCTCTCGATGACGCCGATCAGCGCGGTGACGTCGAGCCCGAGGGCGGCCGGGTCGACGACGGCGCGGTAGCCGAGGACCACGCCGGAGGCCTCCAGCTTGCCCACGCGCTCGTGCACGGCCGGCGCGGAGAGCCCGACCTGCCGGGCCAGCTCGGCGATGCTGGCGCGGCCGTTGGCGCGCAGCAGGTCGATCAGCTGCCGGTCGACGGCGTCGATGGGGGGCTCCGTCCAGGTCGTGTGCGGACGCGGTCGCGGCCCGCTCCCCGAGTATCCCCGCGCTCGTACATTGGGTGGCAGGGACGTTCCTGGAGAGGGGAGGCCGGGTGCCGGTCGTGCTGCTGCTGGTGGCGGTGCTCGTGGTGGTGCTCGTGGTCCGGGCGACGGCGGTCGCCGGGAGCGAGCTGCCCCGGGAGCGGCCTGCCCGTCGTCCGCGGCCCTCCCGCGCGTCGCGCCCGGTCGCCCCCGACGACGACCCGGAGTTCCTCCGCGAGCTCGGCCGCCGCGTCCGCCGCGACGACGGCTCCCCCGCCTAGCCGGACCGCAGGCCGAGGACCGCCCCGGCCAGCCGTCGGCCCTGCCGCGGGGTCCTTCAGGCCGCGCGGCCGCCGAACAGACGGCGCCAGCCGCGCGGGCCCGGCGGCTCCGGGTCCCCGTCCGGCGCGGTCCCGGGCACGGCGGGGACGACGTCGATGCGCGCGGTGGCCTCGGGGCCCTCGGTCGCGTCGGTCCCGGCCGCCGCGCCGGCGTCGTCGGCCCGGTCCAGCGAGCCCGGCCAGCCGAGCCCGCCGCCGGTGGTGGTGTCCCCCGGCCAGCCCAGGTCGCCCTCGGTCCCCTGGGCGGTGGCGCCGGGCGCGTGCCGGGTCGCCGGGGTGCCGGTGGCCAGCGCGGCCGCCACGATCGGGTCGGTGCCGGCGCCGTCGGCGGCTGCGTGTCTACCCACGGCGTCCCCCCGCGCGTGCAGTCATGCGCCCATCGCAACACGCCGGGCCGGGAACCCGCGCCCGGACCCCCTCACGGGAGTGAGGGGTGGGGCGGGTGGGGCGGACGGGACGCAGGTCAGTCGACACCGCCGTAGCTGTGCAACCCGGACGACACCATGTTCACGTACAGCAGGTTGAAGACCATGACGCCCAGGCCGACCACGTTGACCCACGCCGCGGGGCGGCCCCGCCAGCCCGCCGTCGTCCGGGCGTGCAGGTAGGCGGCGTAGACCACCCAGGCGATGAAGGCCCACGTCTCCTTGGGGTCCCAGCCCCAGAACCGGCCCCAGGCGCTCTCGGCCCAGATGGCGCCGGCGATGACCGCGAAGGTCCAGATCGGGAAGCCGAAGATCGCCGTGCGGTGCGCGACCCGGTCCAGCGTGGCGGCCGAGGGGATGCGCGCCACCAGCCGCGACGACGACGGGTCGCCGCCGCGGGCCTCGAACCGGCCGCGGACCAGGTAGAGCACGCTGGCGATGCCGCTGACGAAGAAGACGCCGAAGCCGAGGATCGCCGTCGTCACGTGCACGGCCAGCCAGCTGGACCGCAGCGCCGCCACGAGCGGGGCGCTCTCGACGTAGAGGAACAGCCCGATGGCGACCAGGCTGACCACGACCGGGGCGAGGACGAACAGGCCCAGGTGCCGCAGGGCCGGTGAGCGGACGGCGAGGACGAGGAAGGCCACGACGGCGACCAGCACGACCGCGACGGCGAACTCGTACATGTTGCCCCAGGGCAGCCGGTCGACGGCCAGGCCGCGGGCGACGAGCACGCCGGCGTGGGTGAGCGCCCCCAGGGCGGTGAGCAGCATCGCCACCAGGCCCCAGCGGCGCACCGCCGGCGGGTCGTCCGTGCCGGCCGGGGCCGCCTCGGGGGCCACCGGCTCGTCGACCGGGGCGCCGGCGCCGACCAGCGCGCGGGCGCGGGCGGGCCGGCGGCCGAAGGCCAGCTGGGCGGCGAAGGCGACGACGGCGAGCGAGTACAGGCCGACGCTGACGGAGAACAGGGTGTCCGACAGTCCGGACAGCTGGTCGGCGGTCACGCGGGTGTGCCTCCGGTCTCGGGTGCGCCCCCGGACGGGGCACGGGTCGCGGCGCGGGCGGCGAGGGCCGCCCGCAGGTCGTCGGTCAACGCCGTGAAGCGCGGTGCGCTGTCGCCGCTGCCTCGAGTCAGTCCACCGACCTCGAGCACGGTACCGCCGTCGGCGGAGGGCCCGGTGGCGCGGGCGAAGACCCGCTCCCGGCGCAGCAGCAGCATCCCGAGCAGGCCGGCCAGCACAGCGATCGCCGCGGCGAGCACCCACACCTGACCCGGGTCGTGCGAGAACTGCAGGGCGGCGAACTCCTTGTAACCGGTGAAGGTCACCGTCGTCCCGTCGGGCAGGGTCAGCGACTCCCCGACCGACAGGTTGCCCCGGCCGACCTCGGTGAGCCGGCCGCGCTCGATCTGCGAGGCGTCGAGCGAGTAGACCGACTGCGGCAGGCCGGAGTCCAGGCCGAGGTAGCCCTCGTAGGCCACGACCGCCACCTGCGGCGCCAGCGGGCGCGGGTCGATCGAGGTGAGGACCCCGCCCTGCGTCAGGCCGGTCGGCGCGAAGAAGCCCTCCAGCGCGAACTGGTCCTCGGTGCCCGCGCCGAGGTCGGGCAGCTTGAGCGCGCCCTGGCTGCCCATCATCCGCTGGTCGCTGGGGAGGAACGGCGCCGAGACGTCGTCGATGCTGAACCCGTCGGGCCGGGTCACGGTGAACGTCGGGCTGAACCCGTGGCCGGTGACGTAGACCCGGTCGCCGTCGACCCGCAGGGGGTCGTTGACGCCGATCGTCGTCGGCCGGCCCTCCTCGCCGGGGGCGCCGTAGGTGATGTCGGCGGTGAACGAGGAGGCGGTGAGGTCCTGCTCGTAGGTGGCGCGGAAGTCGTCGAGCCCGACGCAGATCGGCGTCAGGTCGCTGCCCTCCACCAGCGCGCCGGAGGAGTGGGTGTCGTACTGCTGGAACGAGTTGCAGAACCGCTGGCCCTCGGTGACCAGGATGCTGCCCTCGTAGCCCCACAGCTTGCCGCCGGCCAGCGCCAGCAGCAGGCCGACCAGCGCCAGGTGGAAGACCAGGTTGCCGGTCTCCTTGAGCAGGCCCTTCTCGGCCGACAGCTCGGCCACGCCGTCCCGCTCGCGGCGCACCACGCGGTAGCGGCGGACCCGCAGCTCCTCCTCGACGACGTCGAGGGCGCCGGCGGCCGGCAGCGCGGTGGGCAGCGCGGCGGCGTCGGGGAGCCGGGTCAGCCGCCGGGGCGCGGGCGGCGGCGGGGTGCGCAGCGCGCGGGCGTGCTCGAGCGCGCGCGGCAGCACGCAGCCGATGAGCGAGACGAACAGCAGCAGGTACACCGCGGCGAACCACGGCGAGCCGAACACGTCGAACAGGTAGAGCCGGTCGAGCAGCGGCGCGAGCGTCGGGTGGTCGGCGAAGTACTGCGTGACGTTGCTCTGCGACAGCGACCGCTGCGGCAGCAGCGAGCCGGGGATGGCGGCCAGCGCCAGCAGGAACAGCAGCACGATCGCCGTGCGCATGGCGGTGAGCCGGCGCCACTGGCGCAGCAGGAACCCGCCGGCGCGGCGGAGCCCGGAGGGCGGGGCCGGCGGCGGGGGCGCGGCGGCCGGGCGGGGCGGGGCGGTGGTCGTCACAGTGGCGCGGACTCCCCCAGCCCGGTGACGGCCAGCCAGGACCGCAGCCAGCCCATCATCTCGGTCCACGCGCCGGTGACCAGGAGCAGGCCGACCAGCACCAGCACCGCGCCGCCGAAGCGGGTGACCCCGCGGGCGTGCCGGCGCAGGAACGTCGTCGCCCCGACCGCCCACCGGGCGCCGAGCGCGACCAGCACGAACGGCACGCCCAGGCCCAGGCAGTAGGCGACCGACAGCAGCGCGCCGCGGCCGGCGGTGGCCTCGGTGTAGGCCAGCGAGTAGACCGCCGACAGCGTCGGGCCCAGGCACGGCGTCCAGCCCAGCCCGAAGACGACGCCGAGCAGCGGGGCGCCGGCCAGCCCGGCCGCGGGGCGCACCGACAGCCGGGCGGTGCGCTGCAGGAACGGCAGCCAGCCGAGGAAGCCCAGGCCGACCACGACGACGACCGCGCCCATCACCCGGGTGATGACGTCGTCGTACTGGACCAGCAGCCGGCCCAGCCCGCCGAACGCCGCGCCGGCGGCGACGAACACGACGGTGAAGCCGAGGACGAACAGCAGCGCGCCGAGCACCATCCGCCCGCGCGGGGTGCGCTCGTCGGCGCGGACGGCGGTGGCGGTGGCCCCCGGGCCGGCGGGGACGGGCGCGGGCGCGGGGCGGGCGCCGGTGCCGACGAGCCCGGTGACGTAGGACAGGTAGCCCGGCACCAGCGGCAGCACGCAGGGCGAGGCGAAGCTGACCAGCCCGGCCAGCGCGGCGACGACGGCGGCCACCAGCAGCGGGCCGTCGGTCACGAGCTCACGCACGCCGTCCACTCAGCTCTCCTCCCCGAGCAGCCGGTCGAGGACGGCGCGCAGGTCCTCCTGCGACACCTCGCCCGTGTACACGGCGGCGACCCGGCCGTCCCGGTCCAGCACGATCGTGGACGGGATCGCGTTCGCCGGGTAGTCCCGGAAGGCCAGCGCGACCTCGCCGGCGGGGTCGTACAGCGAGGGGAACTCGATGCCCTGGCTGTCGACGAACGCCTGCGCGAACTGCTCGTCGGCCTCCTTGACGTTGAGGCCCAGGAAGGCCACGCCCCGGTCGCGGACGTCGGCGTAGACCTCCTGGAACGCCGGCGTCTCCACCCGGCAGGGCGCGCACCAGGAGCCCCAGAAGTTGAGGACGGCGACCTGCCCGGCCAGCTCGTCGGAGGTCCAGTCACCACCGCCGACCAGGGTGCCGCCGAACGCGGGCGCGGAGTCCCGCTCCCCCTCGGGGATCACCTCGCCGGCCGGGGTGGCCGCGACGAAGCGGAACTCGCCGCCGTTGCTGACGTCGACGGCGTCGGAGCCCGTGGAGCAGCCGGCCAGCAGGGCGGCCGACGCCAGCAGGGCGGTCAGGGCGCGCCTCCCGGGGACCCCGCGGGAGCGTGGGGCGCCGGCGGAGCGCTGTCGTGGAGCGGTCATGCCCCGGGCACCGCGTCGGGGTCGGTGGCCCCGGCCGGCTCGGCGTAGGTGATGCCGACGACCCGGTCGCCCTCGTAGGTCACCGACGTGACGCTGGCCAGCCCGCACTGCCGCCGGCGCGGGTCGTGCACGTACCGCTTCCCCTCCAGGTGCAGCCGCAGCGTCCAGATGGGCAGCTGGTGGCTGACGCAGACGGCGGCGGCGCCCCGGGCGGCGTCGCGGGCGGCCTCGACGGCGAGCAGCATCCGCGCGGCGATCTCGACGTAGGGCTCGCCCCACGAGGGCCGCACCGGGTTGCGCAGCTTCCACCAGTCCCGCGGCCGGCGCACCAGCCCCTGACCGCCGGCCACCGGCATCCCCTCGAAGGCGTTGCCGGCCTCGATGAGCCGCTCGTCGACGGCGACCGGCAGGCCCAGCGTCTCGGCGACCGGCGCGGCGGTCTGCCGCGCCCGCTCCAGCGGGCTGGAGACCAGGTGCGTGACGCCGCGACCGACGAGCCACTCGGCGGCGCGGCGGGCCATCGCCTCGCCGGCCTCCGACAGCCGGTAGCCGGGCAGCCGGCCGTAGAGCACCTTCCCGGGGTTGTGGACCTCCCCGTGCCGGAGCAGGTGGACGACGGTCGTCTCCATCAGGGCTGCAGCTCCTGGGCGTCCTTCGCGTCCTCGTCGGACGGGGCGTCGGCGGGGTCGGCGGCCGCGGCGGCGCGGGCGGCGGCGGGCAGCGCGTCGAGCACCCGCTCCACGGCCTCGTCGTCGAGCGCGGCGCTGACGAACCAGGCCTCGAACGCCGACGGCGGCAGGTACACGCCCCGGGCGAGCATCTCGTGGAAGAACGCGCGGTGGGCGGCGGTGTCCTGGGTGCGGGCGTCGTCGTAGTCGCGCACCCGGCGCTCGTCGGGGACGAAGAAGACCGAGAACATCGACCCGGCCTGCTGCACCCGGTGCGGGACGCCGGCGGCGAACAGGGCCGCGCTGGCCGCGCCGCGCAGGGTGACCGCGACCCGGTCGCAGCGGGCGTAGACGTCGTCGGTGCAGTGCCGCAGCGTGGTGAGCCCGGCGGCGACGGCGACCGGGTTCCCCGACAGCGTGCCCGCCTGGTACACCGGCCCGGTCGGGGCCAGCTGCTCCATCAGGTCGGCGCGCCCGCCGAAGGCCGCGGCCGGCAGCCCGCCGCCCATGACCTTGCCGAAGGTGAACAGGTCGGCGTCGACGGGGTCGAGGCCGTACCAGCCCGAGCGGGACACCCGGAAGCCGGTCATGACCTCGTCGAGCAGCAGCAGCGCGCCGTGCTCGGCGGTGATCCGGCGCAGCTGCGCGTTGAAGCCGTCCAGCGGCGGGACGACGCCCATGTTGCCCGGCGCCGCCTCGGAGACCACGACGGCGATGTCGGACCCGCGCTCGGCGAAGACGGCCTCGACGGCGGCGACGTCGTTGTAGGGCAGCACGATCGTGTCGGCGGCCGCGCCGGTGGTGACGCCGGGGGTGTCGGGCAGGCCGAGGGTGGCGACGCCGGACCCGGCCGAGGCCAGCAGCGCGTCGACGTGGCCGTGGTAGTTGCCGGCGAACTTGACCACCAGCGGCCGGCCGGTGGCGCCGCGGGCCAGGCGCAGCGCGGACAGCACCGCCTCCGTGCCGGAGTTGACCAGCCGCACCCGCTCGACCGGGCGCACGCGGGCGATGATCTCCTCGGCGAGCTCGAGCTCGCCCTCGGTGGGCGCGCCGAAGGACAGCCCGCGGCGGGCGGCGGCGGTCACCGCCTCGACGACGGCCGGGTGCGCGTGGCCGAGGATCATCGGCCCCCACGACGCGACGAGGTCGACGTAGCGGCGGCCGTCGGCGTCGGTCAGCCAGGGGCCCTGGGCCTGCGCGATGAACCGCGGGGTGCCGCCGACGGCGCGGAAGGCGCGCACCGGCGAGTTCACCCCGCCCGGGGTCACGCGCTGCCCGCGGGCGAACAGGTCGGCGGAGACCGGTGCGTCGTAGTCGTACCGGGTCGTGTCCAGCGAGGTCACGGCCCCAGTGTCCCCCCGCCCCCCGGACGCCCGTCGGGGGTGTCGGGGCCGGCGCCGTGTGACGTCGGGCTCCCCGGCGGGGCGCCGCCCGGGACCGCGGCCAGCAGCGCGCCGGCGAGCGCCGCGGGGTCGCGGGTGGGCACGAGCACGGTCCGCCCGTCGGTCAGCCGCAGCGGCAGCCCGGTGCGCCCGCGCGGCACCGACCACCCGCCGCCCAGGACGGGGGCGCCGGCGTCCACGCCGGCCGTCCCCTCGCGCACGGCCCGCAGGTGGGCGGCGTCGACGTCGGTCAGCGGCACCCGCTCGCGGCCCACCGACAGCGCGCCGTCGGGACCGCCGCCGTCGACCCGCACCGTCCACACCCGCCGGGCCGCCGTGCAGCCGAAGGCGACGGTGCCGAGCACCGCGACGACGGCGAGCACCCACAGCAGCGGCGGCACGTCCGGGCCGGGCAGCGCCAGGTCCAGGACGGCGAGGAGCCCGAGGACCCCGGCGACCAGCCAGAACGGCCGCCAGGAGCCCCCGGGCTCGACGTAGCCCATCAGCGGAGCAGGCGCGCGGCCTCGACCGCCCAGTAGGTGAGCACCTGGCCGGCGCCGGCCCGCCGGATGGCGGTGATCGTCTCGAGGATCGCCCGCTCGCGGTCGATCCAGCCGTTGGCCGCGGCCGCCTCGACCATCGCGTACTCGCCGGACACCTGGTAGGCGCTGACCGGGACGTCGACGGCGTCGGCGACCCGGGCCACGACGTCCAGGTAGGGCAGCGCCGGCTTGACCATGACGGCGTCGGCGCCCTCGGCGAGGTCCTGCGCCACCTCGCGCAGCGCCTCGTCGGCGTTGGGCGGGTCCATCTGGTAGGTCGAGCGGTCGCCGAACTGCGGCGCGCCCTCGGCCGCCTCGCGGAACGGCCCGTAGAAGCCCGAGGCGTACTTGGCGGCGTAGGCGAGGATCGGCGTCTCGGTGAACGCGGCGCCGTCCAGGGCCCGGCGGATCGCCGCGACCTGCCCGTCCATCATCCCGCTGGGGGCGATGACGTGGGCGCCGGCCTGCGCCTGCGCGATCGCCACGGCGGCGTACCGGTCCAGCGTCGGGTCGTTGTCCACGACGCCGGCCGGGGTGACCAGGCCGCAGTGCCCGTGCGAGGTGTACTCGCACAGGCACAGGTCGGCCACGAGCACCAGCTCGTCGCCGAGGTCGGCGCGCAGCTGGCGCAGCGCCACGTTGACGATCCCGTCGGCGGCGTCGGCCTGCGAGCCGGCCTCGTCCTTCTCGGCGGGGATGCCGAAGAGGATCAGCCCGCCGATGCCGGCGTCGGCCGCCTCGTGCGCGGCCTTCCGCAGCGAGTCCAGCGTGTGCTGCACGACGCCGGGCATCGCGCCGATCGGCTGCGGCCGGTCGATGCCCTCCTTGACGAACACCGGCAGCACCAGGTCGGCCGGGGCCACCCGGGTCTGCGCGGTGAGCCGCCGCAGCGCGGGCGTCGACCGCAGCCGGCGCCCGCGCGCGAAGCCCGGGTTCGACCCGCCCTGCGGGGAGGTCACTCGCCCTCACCCTCCCGCCGCGCCTCGGCGTACTCGGCCAGCGCGTCGACCAGCGGGAGCACCGCGGCGGTCTCGGGCTGGACGTCGACCCGCAGGCCGAACTCCTGCGCGGTGGCCGCGGTGGCGGGGCCGATGACGGCGACGACGGTCTTCGCGTGCGGCTTGCCGGCGATGCCGACCAGGTTGCGCACGGTGCTCGAGGAGGTGAAGCACACCGCGTCGAAGCCGCCGCCCTTGATCGCCTCGCGGACCGCGGCGGCCGGCGGGGCGGCGCGCACGGTGCGGTAGGCGGTCACGTCGTCGATCTCCCAGCCGCGCTCCTGCAGGCCCGCGGCGAGGGTCTCGGTGGCGATGTCGGCGCGGGGCAGCAGCACCCGGTTGATCGGGTCCAGCACGTCGTCGTACTCGGGGAAGTCGGCCAGCAGGCCCTCGCTGGACTGCTGCCCGGTGGGCACCAGCTCCGGCACGATGCCGAACGCGCGGACCGCCTCGGCGGTCTGCTCGCCGACGCAGGCGACCTTCACGCCGGCGAAGGCGCGGGCGTCGAGGCCCAGCTCGGCGAACTTCTCCCGGACCGCGCGCACCGCGTTGGCCGAGGTGAACACGATCCAGCCGTAGCGGCCGGTGACCAGGCCCTTGATGGCGCGGTCCATCTGCGCGGGGCTGCGCGGCGGCTCGACGGCGATGGTCGGCACCTCGACCGGCACCGCGCCGTAGGCCCGCAGCCGGTCGCTCATCTCGCCGGCCTGGTCCTTGGTGCGCGGCACCAGCACCCGCCAGCCGAACAGCGGGCGGCTCTCCCACCAGGAGAGCTTGCCGCGCTTGTCGACGGCGGCGCCGACGGTGGCCACGACCGGCCCGCTGACGCCGCCGAGGTCGGCGGTCTTCTCGGCGACGGCCGACAGCTTGGCGGTCACGCTCTTCTGGCCGGTGCCCGAGCCGCCGGTGGTGACGACGACCGGCGTGCTGCCGGACAGGCCGCCCTCGACCAGCCGCGCGGCGGCGTCGGGCAGCTGCTCGGCGCCGCCCTGCAGCACCACCGGGGCGCCGAGGGCGTGCGCGGCCCCGGCCAGCGCGGGCAGGTCGACGTCGCTGTGGCGCAGGTCGGCGGTCAGCGAGGTGCCGCCGAGCGCGACGCCGGCGAAGGCCGGGACCGCGGTGGCAGGGGCGACGCCGGGGACGACGTCGAAGGGCACGGAGGTGCGGCCGACGGCGAGCACCTCCTTGACCACGGCGTCGGAGGTGAACGGGTCGCCGGCGACCAGCCGGACGACGACGTCGCCGGTCTTCGCGGCCGCGACGGCGGCCTTGGCGACGTCGGCCGGCTCGCCGCTCACGACGGTCGGCTCGACGCCGGGGCGGCCGGCGCGCACGGCGTCGAGGAGGGCGGCGGGCACGTCGGGGTCGACGTGCAGCACCGCGGCCTCGGCGATCGCGGCCGTGGCCCGGGCGGTGAGCATGCCGGGGTCACCGGGGCCGGCGCCGACGAAGACGACGCGGCCGGGGGTCTTGCGGAAGCGCGTCATCACGAGCTCCTGGTCCTTGTTGGTGTCGAGGCCCTGGGGAGGGCGTGGGTGGGGGTCTGGGGTGCCGGAGCGGTCTGCCCGGCGGGGGGACGGCGCCCGGGGCTCACCGGGCGGCCGCCACGAGCTCCGCGGCGCCGCGGTCGAGCAGGTCGGCGGCGAGGTCGCGGCCCAGCCGCTGAGCCTCGCCGACCGGCCCGGTGACCGAGCCGCGGACGCCGTCGCTGCCGTCGATCGCGGTGACCGAGGCACGCAGGTACAGCTCGGCGCCGTCCTCGCCCTCGGCCAGCTCCGCGTAGGCGGCCACCGGGGCGCTGCAGCCGGCCTCGAGCGCGGCCAGCGTGGTGCGCTCGGCGAGCACGCAGGCACGGGTGCCGGCGTCGTCGAGGGGAACGAGCAGCTGCAGCGTCCGCTCGTCGTCCGCCCGGCACTCGACGGCCAGGGCGCCCTGCGCCGGGGCGGGCAGCACCTGCAGCGGGTCGAGGGTCTCGGTGACCGCGGCCAGCCGGCCCAGGCGGGCGAGCCCGGCGCGGGCGAGCACGACGGCGTCGAGGTCGCCCGGGACGACGCGGGCCATCCGGGTGTCGACGTTGCCGCGGATCGGCACGACCTCCAGGCCCAGGCCGAGCGCGCGCAGCTGGGCGACCCGCCGCGGGGCGCCGGTGCCGACGCGGGCGCCGGCCGGCAGCTCGCCGAGGGTCAGGCGGTCGCGGGCGACCAGCGCGTCGCGGGGGTCCTCCCGCGGCGGGACGGCGGCCAGCACCAGCCCGGGCTCGGGCGCGGTGGGCAGGTCCTTGTAGCTGTGCACCGCGACGTCGACGGTGCCCTCGAGCAGCGCCCTGCGGATCGCGGTGACGAAGACGCCGGTGCCGCCGAGCTGGGCGATGGCCGCGGCCGACCGGTCGCCCTCGGTGCTGATGTGCACCAGCTCCACCGGCACGCCGCTGGCCGCGGTGATCGCGTCGGCGACGGTCTGCGACTGGGTGCGGGCGAGCTGGCTGGCGCGGGTGCCCAGGCGCAGCGTGCGGGTGGCGGTGCCGGTCGACGGCGCGGTCACGCCACACCGCCGGGGCGCAGGTCGTCGGGGTCGACGGTGACCGCCTCGGCCAGCCGGGTGCCGTCCTCGGGCACCTCCGTGTCGATGCCGAGGCCGAACAGCGCCCGCAGCGCGTCGGCGTAGTCGACGCCGCCGGGGGTGGCGGCCAGCTCCTTGACCCGCACGGTCGGCTCGTGCAGCAGCTTGTCGACCACCCGCCGCACGGTGCGGGCGATCTCGCCGCGGGCGCGGGCGTCGAGGTCGGGCAGCCGGGTGGACAGGCGCAGCAGCTCGGCGTCGACGACCTCGGCGGCCTGGCTGCGCAGCGCGGACACGGTCGGGGCGACGGCGGCGGCCTGCCGCTCGGCGCGCAGCAGCGCGGTCTCGGCCTCGATGAGCGCGTGCGCGGCGGAGACGTCGTCGGCGGCGACCGGGCCGGTGCCCCCGGCGGCCGAGCGCTCGCCCTGCAGCAGCGCCAGGTCGACCAGGTGCACGCCGGGCAGCGCGGCCACGCCCGGGTCGACGTCGCGGGGCAGGGCCAGGTCGACGACGGCCAGCGGACGGCCGTCCCGGTCGGCCATGGCGCCGGCGACGACGTCGGTGCCCACCACCAGGCCGGTGGCGCCGGTGCAGGTGACCACGACGTCGGCGTCGGCGATCGCCGCGCGCAGGTCGGTGAGCTCGGCGGTGCCGCCGTCGACCGCGGCGGCCAGGCGGGCGGCCGACTCCGGCGAGCGGCTGGCGACGGTGACCAGCGCGCCGCGGCGGGACAGCGTGGTGGCGGCCAGCGCGCCCATCGACCCGGCGCCGACCACCAGCGTCGGGCGGCCGGCCAGCGGGCCGACCCGCTGCTCGGCGTGGTCGAGGGAGACGGTGACCAGGTTGGCGCCCGCGCGGTCGATGCCGGTCTCGGAGTGCACCCGCTTGCCCACCCGCAGGGCGTGCTGGGCGACCGGGTGCAGCGAGCGGCCGACCGTCCCCTCCTCCTGGGCGAGGGCGTAGGCGGCGCGCAGCTGGCCGAGGACCTGGGTCTCGCCGACCACCATGGAGTCCAGGCCCGCGGCCACGGTGAACAGGTGGGCGACGGCCTGGTCCTCGTAGTGGACGGTGACGTAGGGCGAGAGCTCCTCGACGGAGGCGCCGGCCTGGCGGGCCAGCACCCGGCTGACCTCGGCGACGCCGCCGTGGAAGCGGTCGACCTCGGCGAAGACCTCGACCCGGTTGCAGGTGGCCAGCACCAGCGCCTCGCTGACGTGGTCGCTCCCGACCAGCTCGTGCAGCGCCTTGACCCTGTCGTCCGCGCTCATCGCGACCTGCTCGAGCAGCGCGACCGGCGCGGTCTGGTGGCTGATGCCGACGGCGAGCAGGCTCATGCCATCCCCCCGGCGGGGGCGAGCCCGGTGCCGAGCGCCGTTCCCGGGAGGGCGCCCCGCTGCTTGTCGAGGAACGCGAGGACCTGCAGCTCGACGGAGAGGTCGACCTGGCGGACGCCGACCCCGGCGGGTGCGGTGAGCGCCACCGGCGCGAAGTTCAAGATGCTCCTCACCCCGGCCCTGGTCAGCCGGTCGCAGACCCGCTGCGCCACCTCGGCCGGTGTCGTGATGACCCCGATCGTCGCCCGCGTGGCGGCGACGACCTCGTCGAGCTCCTCCATCGGCCGGACCCGCAGGTCGCCGATCCGCTGCCCCACCCGGGCCGGCGAGGCGTCGAACAGGCCGACGAACTCGAAGCCGCGGTTGCCGAAGCCCCCGTAGCCGGCCAGCGCCGACCCCAGGTTCCCGATCCCGACGAGGACGCACGCGTGCGCGGTCTCCATCCCGAGCACGGCCGCGATGCGGTCGCGCAGGGTGGCCACGTCGTAACCGACCCCGCGCACGCCGCACGGGCCGAGGTGGGAGAGGTCCTTGCGCAGCCCGGCGGGGTTGACGCCGGCCGCCGAGGCCAGCTCGCCGGAGGAGACGGTGCCGCGGCCGCTGTCGGCGAGTCCGGTGAGCACCCGCAGGTACACGGCCAGCCGGGCGACGGTGGCCTCCGGGATCCGGGGCCGCGACTGCATCACGGGCCTACTCCACAGCGGTCGCGCCCGGGCGCCGGCGGGAGCCTGCGTGGGCGGACGACATCGGGGATCCGGGCGGTACGCCCACCCGGCGACAGCCACGGTAACCGCTTGTGAACGCAGGAACAAAGTCCCGGGGACGCCCTCGGGCCCCGGGCCAGCGCGGATGCCCGCGGCTGTGTCCGAGACCATACCCGCCCGGGGGTCTTCCGACCCTCGTGACGGCCCCGTCCCGGGTCCCGCCCCGAGCCTGCGAGGGGTGGGGAGGACGGGGTCCTCATGCGATGCCGAGGTCGCGGCGCAGCCGGGGGACGTCGACGGTGAAGTAGGAGTGCTCCCGGCCGTCGAGCAGCACCACCGGCACCCGGTCGCCGTACTCGGCCTGCAGCTCCGGGTCGGCGTCGACGTCGACCTCGCGGGTGGTGACCCCGGCCTCCCCGGCGATCCGCGCGAGCGTCTCGGCCGCGGTCACGCACAGGTGGCAGCCGGCCCGGGTCAGCAGCTCCAGCCGCACGGGGGTCTCGGTCACAGGACACCTCCTGCGGGGCGGCGGCGGTCCCCCCGGCGGGGTACCGGGACGTACCGCACGGCCGGCCGACGTGGACGGTTCGCAGTGATGTTGTCACCATGTGAGAGGACCCGCAGGACAGCGGGACACCGCCGAGCCGGGAGGACCCCCGTCGGGCGAGCCGTCACGGCTCGGCGGGCCGACGAGGAGGTCGACGTCCCGCATGCCGCAGTCGCGCCCGGTGGACGAGCGGTCGTCCGCCGTCCCGGCGGGGCGGCGGCCCGGTCCCCGCCCCCGCCCGACGCCGTACCCGCGCGCCAGCGTGGAGGTCGCACCGGCGGAGCCGGACGCCGTCGTCGACGCCGAGGCCGTCGCTCCGGAGGCCGTCGCTCCGGAGGCCGTCGCTCCCGACGGGGCCGCCCCCGGGACCGTGGTGGAGCCGCCCGAGGAGGACGAGGAGGCGCTCGCCGAGGAGCTGGCGGCGCTCGAGGAGGACCTGCCCGACGACCGGGTCGACGTCTGGGACCTCGTCCGGCAGGCGCAGGCCGGCGACGCCGAGGCGTTCGGCCGGCTCTACGACCACTACGTGACGCTGGTCCACCGGTACGTGCTGCACCGCGTGGGCGACCGCGCCCAGGCCGAGGACTTCACCAGTGAGACGTTCGTCCGCGCGCTGCGGCGCATCGACTCGCTGTCCTTCCAGGGCCGCGACGTCGGCGCCTGGCTGGTGACGATCGCCCGCAACATCATCCGCGACCACGTGAAGAGCAGCCGGTTCCGGCTGGAGGTCACCACCGCGGACATGCGCGACGCCGACCAGGCCACCGACGGTCCCGAGGACGCCGTCGTCTCGCGGCTGACCAACGAGCAGCTGCTGGCGTGCATCCGCCAGCTGGGCAGCGAGCAGCAGGAGTGCATCTCGCTGCGGTTCCTCCAGGGGCTGTCGGTGTCGGAGACCGCGGCGGTCATGGGCAAGAAGGACGGCGCGGTCAAGGCGCTGCAGCACCGGGCGGTGCGGCGGCTGGCCGGCCTGCTGCCGGAGGGGCTCCGGTGACCCGCGGGACCCCGGGCGGGGGACGCGGCGTTGTTACCCGCGGGTACGCCGTAACGGCCCCTGACCTGCGTCGTTGCTCCCGTCGACCGAGCCCCGACCGACAGACCGGAGGACCCAGGTGAGCGCCGAGCACGACGCCGCGGGAGCATCCCGCCGTGCGTCCGCGCGGCAGCGGGAGGCGGCCCTCGAGGACCGGCTCCGCGCGCTCGCCGTGGACCTCGACGACGAGCCCGCGCCCGACTTCCGCGCGGCCACCCGCGCCCGGCTGGTGGCGATGGCCGCCGTCCGCTCGCCGGAGCCGGCGCCGGAGCCGGGGCCACGCCGGGGCCTGTCCCGGCTGCGGGTCGCCCGGCCGGCACCCGGCCGCCCGGCGTGGCGGTCCCGGCTGACCGCCGGGGTCGCCGGTGCGGCGCTGGCGGTCACCGCGCTCGGGTCCCTGGTCGCGCTGTCCACCGACGCCGAACCCGGCGACGCGCTCTACGCCCTGAAGCGGGGCACCGAGCAGACCCAGCTCGCGCTGGCCGGCGACGAGCGCGGCCTGACGCTGCTGGAGTTCGCCACCACCCGGCTGCAGGAGCTCGGCGACCTGGTCGAGGACGGCGCGGCCACGCCGCCGGCCGACCTGGTCGTCGACACCCTCGCCACCATGGACGCCCAGACCACCGAGGGCGCCGCCCTGGTGCTCACCCAGGCCGTCGCCGGCCGCGATGCCGCTCCCCTGGCGGTGCTCGCCGGCTGGGCCGAGGACCAGGGCTCCGGCCTCGCCGGCCTGCAGGACGCGCTGCCCGCGGACGCCGGCACCGCCGCCACCCGCTCGCTCGAGGTGGTCTCGGAGGTCGGCACCCGCGCCGCGGAGCTGCGCACCGCGCTCGACTGCCCCGCCGGCCCCGCCGTCTCCGGCGCCGACCGGTTCGGCCCGCTGCCCGTCGCCTGCGGGGCCACCACGGCCCCGCCGACGGTCGGCTCGGGGACCACGGCGCCCGCACCGGCCGGCCCCGGTGCCCCGACCCCCGACCAGCCGGCCGCGCCGTCGACGCACCCGGCCCCGCCGACGGTCGGCTCGGGGACCACGGCGCCCTCGAGCGCGCCGCCCGCGCCGTCGACCGGCAGCGGCCCGGCGGCGCCGACCGGCTCCGGGGGCGGGAGCGTCCCGACCGGCGGCACCGCGCCGACGACGGCCCCGCCCGTGCCCGGCGGGGGCCTGCCCCTGCCGCCGCTCCCGCTGCCCGGGGGCGGCGGTCAGCCGTCCGCGCCGTCGACCACCACGCCGCCCCCGGTCCTGGACACCCCGCTGCCGATCTGCCTCTGGCCGATCATCTGCTGAGGCCCCGGTCCGGGTCGGGGGCCCCCGCGGGCGGCCGATAGGGTCGGTCGGGTACCGCCCCAGGGCGGAGGGACCACCCCAGGGGAGGGAGCCCGTGCCGGGTCTGCCGTTCCGCGGCCGCCGCAGGCAGGACGGCGGGGCGCCGTCCGAGGAGGAGATCCGCGCGCACGTCGCCGGCGCGGCGTCCGCGGCCGCCGCGGAGGTCGAGCCGGTCCCGGCCGTGGTGGCCGACCGCACCGCCGCCGCGTTCTTCGACGTCGACAACACGATGATGATGGGCGCCTCGCTGTTCTGGTTCGCCCGCGGCCTGGCCTCGCGGAAGTACCTGACCTCCCGCGACATCGCCCGCTTCGCGTGGCAGCAGGCCAAGTTCCGGGTCGCGGGCAACGAGAGCGCCGGCGACATGCACACCATCCGCGAGACCGCGCTGGCCTTCGTCGCCGGCCGCGAGGTCGCCGAGATCGTCGACGCCGGCGAGGAGATCTACGACGAGCTCATGGCCGACCGGATCTGGTCGGGCACCCGCAACCTCGCCCAGCAGCACCTCGACGCCGGCCAGCGGGTGTGGCTGGTCACTGCGACACCGGTGGAGCTGGCCCGGATCATCGCCCACCGGCTGGGGCTCACCGGCGCGCTGGGCACGGTCGCCGAGGTGGTCGACGGCCGCTACACCGGCCGGCTGGTCGGCGAGCTCATGCACGGCGAGGCCAAGGCGGAGGCGGTGCGGGCGCTGGCCGAGCGGGAGGGCCTGGACCTCGCCCGCTGCACCGCCTACAGCGACTCGGCCAACGACCTGCCGATGCTCACCCTGACCGGGACGGCGGTGGCGGTGAACCCCGACACCGAGCTGCGCGCGGTCGCCCGCTCCCGCGACTGGACCGTCCGCGACTTCCGCACCGGCCGGAAGGCCGCCCGCATCGGCGTCCCCACGGTCGCGGCCGCGGCGGTCACCGGCGGCGTCGTCGGCGGCGCGGTCGCCCTCCGCCGCCGACGGGCCTGAGGAGGCGGCCCGGAGGGTCCCCGGCGAGGGCCCGGGAGCCGCCCTGCGAGGTGCTGCGAGGACGTGGGGGCCGAGGGCTCCCGCGACCGAGCGGCAGGAAGGGCTCCACGCGGCAGGAGGACGGCACGTGGCCGCGGTGTCGGCCGGAGGCCGACGGTGTCAGCTGAAGACGGACCTGCGCTGCAGGAGCAGCTGGTAGATCGAGTGCTGGATGGTCTCCCGGACCTGGTCGGTCAGGTTGAACACCAGCATCGGGTCCTCGGCGGCGGCCGGGCCGTAGTGCGCCGTCTCGATCGGCTCGCCGAAGGCGATCAGCCACTTCGACGGCAGCGGCACCAGCCCGAGCGGGCCGAGCGCGGGGAAGGTCGGCGTCACCGGGAAGTACGGCAACCCGAGCAGCCGCGCGAGGGTCTTCGCGTTGCCGACCATCGGGTAGATCTCCTCGGCGCCCACGATGGCGCAGGGGACGATCGGCTTGCCGGTGCGCAGAGCCGCCGTGACGAAACCGCCCCGGCCGAACCGCTGCAGCGTGTACCGGTCGCGGAACGGCTTGCCGATGCCCTTGAACCCCTCGGGGAAGACGCCCACCAGCTCGTCGGCGCACAGCAGCCGCTCGGCGTCCTCGCTGCAGGCCAGCGTGGCGCCGAACTTGCGGGCCAGCGACCCGACGAAGGGCAGGTCGAAGACCAGGTCGGCGCCGAGCAGCCGGAACCGCCGCTGCGCCGGGTGGTCGTCGTGCAGCGCCACGGTCGCCATGAGCGCGTCGACGGGCAGCGTGCCGGAGTGGTTGGCGACCACCAGCGCCCCGCCGTCGGTGGGCACGTTCTCGATGCCGTGGGTCTCGACGCGGAACCACCGGTTGAACAGCGGCCGCAGCACCGGCAGGAGCACGTGGTCGGTGAGGTCGGTGTCGAAGCCGAACTCGTCCGTCTCGTACTCGCCGGTCAGGCGGCGGCGGAGGAACTCCAGGCCGCCGGCGACCTGCTCGTCCCAGCTCGGGTCCGACGGCGGCGGGACGTGCGGCCGGCCGTCGTCGTCGGGGCGCAGCCGGATGACGCGGGCCTCAGGCATCGCGCACCGCCCGCAGTCCCGGCGGGGCCGGCGTCGGCCGCAGCCGGCCCTGCACCGTCGTCCCCACGGAGGAGGCGACCGACCCGGCCCGCGCGACCAGCCCGCGGGCCCGGTCGGTCGCCTCGCCGACCAGGGCCGGCGGGACCACCGGCGGGACGGTGCGCGCGTAGTCGGCCAGCGCCTCGGCGGTCGTGTAGCGGGGGGTGTAGCCGAACTCGGTGCGCAGCACGGTCGTGTCCACGACCCGGCCGAAGTTGAGGAAGCGCATCTGCTCCGGGGAGTAGTCGACGTAGCCGAAGCGGCGGGTGAGCCGGCCGAGGGAGCCCAGCGCCGGCGAGGGCACCGGCAGCTGCAGCCGGCCCAGCCGGCGGATGACCTGGGACAGCAGCAACGTGCCCCCTCCCCCGACGTTCACCGTCCCCGCGAAGTCCCCGGTCGTGGCGCGGGTGAGGACGCCGAGGGCGTCGTCCTCGTGCAGCAGCTGCACGCGCGCGTCGTAGCCGAGGGCGGTGGGGACGACGGGCATGCGCAGGAACCCGGTGAGCACCGAGTCGATGCGCGGGCCGATGAAGTTGGTGAACCGCAGGGCGGCGACCCCGACGTCGGGACGGCGGCGCGCGAAGGACCGCACGTAGCCCTCGATGTCGAGGCTGTCCTTGGCGAACCCGCCCGACGGCACCCGGCGCGCCTGCATCGCCTCGGTGAAGACGGCGGGGTCGCGCGGGGAGGCGCCGTAGACGGCGCTGGTCGACTTGAGCACCAGCCGGCGCACCGAGGGCGCGCGCTGGCAGGCGGCGAGGAGCTGCATCGTCCCGATGACGTTGAGCTCCTTCATCGGCCCCCGCCCGCCGGACCCGGCGGGCGTGGAACTGATGTTCATGTGCACGACGGTGTCGACCGCCGCGGTGCTGATGACCTTGCCGATCAGCGGGTTGCGGATGTCGGCACGCACGAACTCGGTGCGGCCGAGGCGGCGGAGCAGCTCCGCGGACGGGGGGACGGTGTCGACCCCGATGACCCGGTCGATGGACGGGTCGCGAGCGAGCTCGGCCGCCAGCGCACCCCCGAGCCACCGGCTGACACCGGTGACGAGGACGACGGCAGGCGGCACGAGCGTCAGCTCACTTCTTGTTGCGACGCTGCACGCGGGTCTTCTTCAGGAGCTTGCGGTGCTTCTTCTTCGCCATCCGCTTGCGGCGCTTCTTGATGACCGAACCCATGTCCTGCTCCCGACGTCGTTGCCGCGTGTCGCGCCGGGGACCGCTGGTTCGGAACCGGACGCCACGCGAGTGTGGATCAGCTCGTGTGCGACGGCTCCGGCCGGGGCCGGGGTGTCGCTCGGCGCCCGAGCCTACCCGGCGCCCCCGCGGCGACGCTGCCGCGGGAACCGGGCCGGATGGATCTCCCCCTGGCGAGGGGGTGGAACGGCCCCTCCGCAGGGGCCTGGCGAGGTGCTGGAACGGCCTTCCTGCCGGGGCCCGCGCCGGACGGAGCGAGGCGTGGGGGCAGGGAGGTCCTCCGTCAGGCGATGTCGGTGTAGGCGTCGCGCAGGTAGTCCTGGACGGCGCGCTCGGGGACGCGGAAGGAGCGGCCGACGCGGACGGCGGACAGCTCGCCGGCGTGCACGAGGCGGTACACGGTCATCTTGGAGACGCGCATCATGCTGGCGACCTCGGCGACGGTCAGGAAGGTGACCGCGGCGCGCGGCTGCGGGACGGCCGGGCGGCCGACGGGCATCGCGGCGGGGTGGGCCGGGCCGACGGGGCGCGCGACGGCGGCGGCCGGCATCGGGCGGGCCATGGGCCGCGGGCCGGGGACGGCCGGGCGGACGTAAGCGGCGTTGGTGCGCTGGGGCATGGTCATGATCAGCTCTCCGGACCTAGCACGCGTCGGGCGTCGGCTTCCCCACCGACTACGGGACACGCACGTGCTGACACAGAGAGTAGGGGGACCCGCGTGACGGAAGCGATGGAAGAAACGGACACGGGGAACGGTCCGTCCCTGGCAGAACTACACCTATGCAACTCGCTTCACAGCCGTATCGGCGCGTCTCCACGTCGCCGTGTCGACACCGTGACGCAGCGTCCCCCCACTCCGGTCACGGGCGGGTTACCGTCACCGGCTCCCGTCGGTCCGGCCGAGCTCCACCGAGCGCCGGGCGGCCGCCTCGATGGCCGCGATGAGCGCCGAGCGCACCGAGTGCCGCTCCAGCTCCCGGATGCCGGCGATGGTGGTGCCGCCGGGGCTGCTCACCGCGTCCCGCAGCTGGGCCGGGTGCTCCCCCGACTCGCGCAGCATCACCGCTGACCCCAGCGCCGTCTGCACCACCAGCTCGGTGGTGAGCGCCCGCGGCAGGCCGAGCAGCACGCCGGCGTCGACCATCGCCTCGACGAGGTAGAAGAAGTAGGCGGGCCCGCTGCCGGACAGCGCCGTCACCGCGTCCTGCTGGTACTCGGGCACCCGCGCCACCCGGCCGACGGTGGACAGCAGCGCCTCGGCCTCGTCCAGCTCCGCCTCGCCCGCCGACGCCCCGGCCGACAGCACGCTCATCCCCTCGTCGACCAGCGCCGGGGTGTTGGGCATGACCCGCACCACCGGCACGCCGGCCGGCAGCGCCGCCTCGATGGTGGCGGTGGCGATGCCGGCGGCGATGCTCACCACCAGGTGCCCGGGGTCCACCGACGGCGCCAGCCGCTCCAGCAGCGCCGGCAGGTCCTGCGGCTTGACCGCCAGGAGCAGCACCCGCGCGCGGGCGGCCGCCTCCTCGATCCCGACGACGTCGATCCCGTAGCGGGTGGCGAGCTCGCGGCCACGCTCCGGGTGCCGCTCGCAGACGACCACACCGTCCGGGCCCTGCCTCTTCACCAGCCCGGCCAGCAGCGCCTCGCCCATCTTGCCGCCGCCGTAGACCGCCAGGCCCTGCCGCTGTGCCATCCCGTTCTCCCAGCTCTCGGTGTGCGCCGGACGCCGCATCGACCCCGCGTCGGACGGTAGTGCGCGCGGGTGTGCCGCCTCCCGGTGCCGGGTAGCCGCGCCCGCATGGCAGGAGAACTGGACGGGATGAAAGTGGCCGTGCTCGCGACCGACGGCGTCGAGCAGGTCGAGCTGGAACGGCCGTGGCAGGCGCTGGAGGACGCCGGGGCCGAGCCGGAGCTGGTGTCACTGGAGAGCGGCAGCATCACGATGTACCAGCACATCGACAAGGGCGACACGAGGAAGGTGGACACGACCGTCGCCTCGGCCGACCCCGAGGACTACGCGGCGCTGGTCCTGCCCGGCGGCGTCATCAACGGCGACTTCGTCCGGGCCGACGCCGACGCCGTCGCCTTCGTGAAGGCGTTCTTCGACGCGGACAAGCCGGTCGCGGCGATCTGCCACGCGCCGTGGGTGCTGGCGGAGGCCGACGTCGTCCGGGGCCGGCGGATGACGTCGTGGCCGTCGCTGCAGACCGACCTGCGCAACGCGGGCGCGAAGTGGGTCGACGAGGAGGTCGTCGTCGACGGCAACCTGGTCACCAGCCGCGAGCCCGACGACCTCGACGCGTTCACCGCGGCGATCGTCGAGCAGTTCGGCCAGGCCGGCGCCGACGGGGACGACGAGGACGAGTGACGCGCCGCCGGGCTGCCCGGCGGCCCCTCAGGTGCCGGTGAGCAGCCCGGCGGCCGGGGCGATGGTGAGCAGCGTCCCGGCGAACACGAGGACGGCGACCAGCCGCAGCCCGGTGGGCTCGCGGCCGGTGCGCTGCCGCCAGGCGCCCACGCCGGCGACCAGGCCGGTCACCGCGAGCGGGGCGAGGACCACCGCGACCTGCGGCACCTGCTCCCAGACGACGGTGGCCAGGAAGTAGATGCCGACGCCGGCGGCCAGCGCCAGGACCAGCTCACCGGCGAAGCGCAGCCAGGCCAGTGCGCCCTCCTTGGCGCCGAGCGGCTCGTCGAGGACCTCGGTCTCCCCGGCGCGGGCGACCGGGATCGGGCCGGTGGCGGGCGCGGGCTCCGCCGAGGCGCCGGGGACGCCGGGTTTGCGGGAGGGCCGGATGCCCGGGATGGCCGCGGTCGACGGCTCGGCGGGTCCGCGCCCGTCCCCGGCCGGCGCCCCCGCGACGCGGCCGGTGTCCCGGGTCCTGCCGGCCCTCTCGGCGGCCTTCTCGGCCCTGCCCGCCCTCTCGGCCCGGGCGGCCGCCTTCTCCGCCGCCCGGTCCCGCGCGGGGCGGCCGGTGTCGGCGACCGGCCCCGTGTCGGGGGACGGCCGGCCGGCCCCGGGGACCCGGCCGGTGTCGCCGGCGCGGCGGCCGGGGTTGGGGCCGTCCTCGGCGTCGGGGTCCCGGCGGCGCTGCTTGATCGGGATGTCCCCGGTGTCGCCGCGGCGCCGGCGCACGCTGCGCGGTGCCTCGATGCCGGCCTCGCGCAGGATGTCGGCCAGCGGCCGGCCGCCGGTCTCCGGGCCGCGCCCGGGATCGGGGTCCCTGCGGGGCTGTGCCATCACGCGCCTCCCAAGGAGTCCAGTCGCCGCAGGATGACGCCCTCGCGCAGCGCCCACGGACAGATCTTGACGGAGGGTAGTTCCAGCGCCTGCATGGCCGCCTGCGCCACCACGGCACCGGCCGGCACCTGGTGGGCGCGGTCGGGCGACACGCCGCGCAGCTCGGCGAGGCTGCGCGCCTCGATGCGGGACACGAAGCCGATCAGCTGGCCGAGGCCGTCGAGGGTGAGCTCGCGCGGCACCCGCAGGCCGGCCGAGTAGGGCGCCGCGCCGGTCAGCCGGGCCAGCGTGCGGAAGGTCTTGCTCGTCGCCGCCACGAGGTCCGGCGCGCCGGCGCCGCGCAGCTTCCTCGCCGCCGGCTTGAGCACGTCGGCCGCGTGCTCGCGCAGCGCGCCGAGGGCGGCCAGGTCGGGCCGGCCGCCCTCGGCGGCGTCCTGCAGGAAGCGGCGGGTCATCCGCCCGGCGCCCAGCGGCACGGACAGCGCGACGTCGGGGTCCTCGTCGACGCCGCTGGCCAGCTCCAGCGAGCCGCCGCCGATGTCGAGGACCAGCAGCCGGCCCGCGCTCCACCCGTACCAGCGGCGGACGGCGAGGAAGGTCAGCCGCGCCTCCTCCTCGCCGCTGGTCACCTGCAGCTCGACGCCGGTCTGCGCGCGGACGCGGTCGAGCACCTCCATGCCGTTGACCGCCTCGCGGATGGCCGAGGTGACCAGCGCGAGGACCTCGTCACAGCCCTGCTCCTCGGCCCGCCGGCAGGCCTTGCGCACGGCGGCGACCAGCGCCTTCTCCCCGGTCTTGGAGAGGACGTCGTCCTTGCCGACGTGCTCGGCCAGGCGCAGGACCGCGCGGTCGTCGTAGGTCGGGGTGGGGTGGCCGCCGCGGTGGGCGTCCACCACGAGCAGGTGGACGGTGTTCGAGCCGACGTCCAGCACCCCGAGCCGCATGCGGTCAGTCTGCCGGGCGGGCCGTCCCTAGGCTGGACCGGTGCATGACGTACCGCCGGAGGTCGACCCGGACTTCGCCCGCGAGTGGATCGAGTTCCCGGACCCGGCCGACCCGCGGCACGTCGTCCGCGCCGACCTGACCTGGCTGTCCTCGGCCTGGACCTGCGTGTTCGGCCGCGGCTGCGCCGGTGTCGTCGAGGGCCGGGCCGACGACGGCTGCTGCAGCCACGGCGCGTTCTTCAGCGACGAGGACGACCTCGCCCGGGTGACCGCCGCCGTCGCCGACCTCGCCGACGAGGACTGGCAGCTCGCGCCGCTCGGCCGCGGCGCCTGGACCGAGGAGGACTCCGCCGACGACGCGGCCCCCGAGGAGGGCGGCGTCCGCTCCCTGCGCACCCGCCTGGTCGACGGCGCCTGCGTCTTCCTCAACCGCCCCGGCTTCCCGGGCGGCACCGGCTGCGCGCTGCACCGGATGGCGCTGCGGGAGAAACTGCACCCGCTGCTCACCAAGCCCGACGTCTGCTGGCAGCTGCCGGTGCGCCGCGAGCAGGAGGAGGTCGAGCGGCCCGACGGGACGACGGTCCTGGTCAGCACGATCGGCGAGTTCGACCGACGCGGCTGGGGCCCGGGCGGCGCCGACCTGCACTGGTGGTGCACCGGCTCGCCGGCCGCGCACGTCTCCCCCGAGCCGCTGGTGGCCACCTACGCCGCCGAGCTCACCAGCCTGCTCGGCCCGGTCGCCTACGCCGAGCTGCGCCGGCTCACCGAGGCCCGGCTGGACCTCGGCCTGGTCGCCCCGCACCCGGCCAGCCCGGCGCCGGTGCCCCTCCCGCTGCCCCGGCTGCGGCCCGGCGCCTGAGGGCACTCCCCCGCCCGGGTGCGGCGGGGGCCGGATCGGCACCGCCCGCCACTACCCTGCTGGGGACGACCGCGACGACCGGACGGCGAGGACTGTGAGCGACGGACAGGCGGCGAGCCCCCGCGCGCGCCCGGCGGGGTCGTCGGCCAGCGGGCGGGCGCAGGAGAACGCGCTGCTGGTCCTCCTGCGCATCCCGGTGTTCCGCCGCATGTGGGCGGCTATCACCGTCTCCAGCCTCGGCGACTGGCTGGGCCTGCTGGCCACCACGGCGATGGCCCAGCAGCTCACCCGCGACGAGTCGCTCGGCGTCCAGGGCGCGGCGATCTCCGGCGTCATCCTCACCCGGCTGCTGCCCGACCTGCTCCTCGGCCCGATCGCCGGCGCCCTGGCCGACCGGCTCGACCGCCGCACCACCGTCGTCGTCGGTGACCTGCTGGCCTGCTCGCTGTACCTGTCGATCGCCTTCAGCTACGAGCTGACCTGGCTCTACGTGGCCCAGTTCCTCGTCGAGGCGGTGGGGCTGTTCACCAACCCGGCCAAGCAGGCGATCTGGGTGGCGATCGTGCCGCGCGAGCGGCTGGCCGTGGCCAACCAGGTGTCGCTGTTCAGCGTCTACGGCGCGGTGCCCGTGGCGTCGCTGCTGTTCGCCCTGCTGTCCACCGTCGCGCGCGTGTTCCCCGGCAGCGGCGAGGCGGGCGACGCGCGGACGGCGATCGTCGTCGCCCTGCTGTTCAACTCGGCGAGCTTCGCCCTGTCGGCCACCACGGTGCTCCTGTCCCGGCGGCTCATCCCGCGGACGCCCGTCGACCGGCAGTCGTCGTCGAACGTGTTCTCCCTCGTCGTCGAGGGCGTCTCCTTCCTGCGGGGGCAGCCGCTGATGCGCGCGCTGTACGTCGGCGTCATCGGCGCGTTCGGGGCGGGCGGGCTGATCATCGGCGTGGCGCAGCTCTACATCGCCACCCTGGACGCCGGCGCCGCCGGTTACGGCGTGGTGTTCGGCATCGTCTTCACCGGCCTGGCCCTCGGCATGCTGGTCGGGCCGCGGATCCTGCCCACGGTCCCCCGGCGCAGCCTGTTCGCCCGCTCCATTGGCCTGGCCGGGATCGCGCTGCTGGCGATGTCCCTGCTGCAGGACTTCGTCCTCGCCACCATGGCGGCGTTCCTCGTCGGCCTGTTCGCCGGGATCTCCTGGATCATCGGCTACACGCTCATCGGCTACGAGGTCGAGGACCGGCTGCGCGGCCGGGTGTTCGCCTTCGTCGTGTCGTCGGTGCGCATCGTCCTGCTGCTGTCGGTCGCCGTCGGCCCGGGCCTGGCCGGCCTGCTCGGCAACCACGACCTGCGCGTGGGCGAGCTGATGCTCAGCCTCACCGGGCCGGGCCTCACGCTGCTGATCGGCGGCGTCCTCGCGCTGCTGGTGAGCGCCTACGCCGTCCGCCAGGTCGTCCCGCGCGGCCGGCCGGGCACCCGACCCCGCGACGTGTTCCGGCTGCTGTGGGGCAGCTCGGACATCCTGTCGGCCTCGGCCAGCGGCACCGGCCTGTTCGTCGTCGTCGAGGGCGCCGACCGCGACCTCACCCGCCGGTACACCGCCGAGCTCGCCCAGGTGCTGCGCGACTGCGGCTGCCCGGTGGTGGCCACGCACGAGCCGAGCGACACGGCGCTGGGCCGGCAGGTCCGCACGCTGCTCTACCCGCCGGCGCCGGAGGTGCCCGGCGCGACCGACGGCGAGGGCCACCCGGTGGCCGCCTACACCGCGGCGCTGCTGGCGGCCGCCGACCGCGCCGAGCACGTGGCCACGGTCATCCGGCCGGCGCTGCAGCGGCGCGAGGTCGTGGTGTGCAACCACTACGTGGACACCTCGATCGCCTTCCACGGCGCCGGGCAGGGCCTGGACGCCGACCGCATCTTCCGCACCTCGCTGTGGGCCACCCGCGGCCTGCTGCCCGACCTCACCGTGGTCGTCGACTCCGCCGTCACCGCCCGTCCCGTCGACGCCGACGCCGACGCGGTGCGCGCGGCGTTCCTCGCCCAGGCCGAGGCCGCGCCCGACCGCTACGTCGTCGTACCGGGCGAGCTGCTCGGCGCCGACGGGGGCCCGGACGGCGACGGTCTGGTGTCGCGCGCGGTGCGGCGGAAGATCACCACGCTGGTCACCCAGCGCTATCCCGAGCTCGGCGAGCGTCCCGACGGCGCCGCCGGCGCGGCCGACCCGCCCGTCGGCGCCGCGCGGACCGGTACCGGGGGGATCACCGGAGGCTCCGTAGGCTGACCGGCGTGAGCGCCCCGGTGACCCCCGGCCCGGTGACATGGACCCCCGAGGACACCGAGGCGGTGGGGTGCTGCCTCTGCGGCGTCCCCGGCCGGCTCGTGCACGACCTCTCCCCGTTCGGCGTCGTCCGCTGCCCGTCCTGCGGCCTGGTGTTCGTCAGCCCCCGGCTGCGGCCGGAGGCGCTGCAGCGGCTCTACGACGACGTCGGCTACTTCGAGGGCGGCGTGTACGGCAGCGCCGTCGACGGGGCGGCGCAGGAGCCCCGCCGGTTCGACCCCGCGATGCTGCTGCAGCGCACCTGGACCGCCGGGCGGCTCGCGCTGCTCGACCGGGTCCGGGGCCGCGCCGCCGGCGGCCGGCTGCTCGAGGTCGGCGCCGGCTACGGCCTGTTCCTCGACGCCGCGCGCCGGGCCGGCTGGCGGACCAGCGGGGTGGAGCTGTCCCGCACCGGGGCGAAGCACGCCACCGAGGTGCTCGGCCTGGACGTGTTCTGCGGCCAGCTCGCCGAGGCGCCGCTGGAGCCGGGCTTCGACGTCGTCTGCGCGTGGGACACCGTCGAGCACGTGCCCGACCCGCTCGACTTCTGGCGCACCGCCCGCTCCCTCGTGGCCGACGACGGCGTCGTCCTGTTCTCCACGCCCTACGTCTCGTCGCTGCCGGCGCGGCTGCTCGGCACCCGCTGGTGGACGCTGAAGCCGGCCGAGCACATCTGGCACTTCACCCCGCGCACGCACGCGATGCTGCTGGCCCGCGCCGGGTTCGCGCTGACGCGGGTGGTCCGCAGCCCGCTCGCGCCGAGCAACGCCGGCCGGCTGGACTCCCTGGTCGGCGTCGCGCGCCCCGTCCCCCTGGCCTGACGCGCACGTGCGGGCGGGTCTCGACGGGCTGGTGCCCGCGGACCGCTTCGCCGGTGCCGTCCTGCAGTTCGGGACCCACGACCTCGGCGGCCGGACCCGTCCTGGGCGGCGGGTCCTGGGCGGCGGGTCCTGGGCGGCGGGGTCCTGGGCGGCGGGGTCCTGGGCGGCGGGGTCCTAGGCGGCGGGGTCCTCGCCCGCCGGGACGAGCTCGACCCGGGCGCCGCCGGTGCGGAAGGTCTGCCGGTACGCCCGCGGTGAGACGCCGCGGCGGCGGCTGAACTGCTCGCGGAACCCGGCGGCGGTGCCGAAGCCGACCAGCCGGGCGATCTCCTCCACCGGGGCGTCGCTCTCCTCGAGCAGCGCCTCGGCCGCTGCCAGCCGCTGGGACAGCAGCCAGGCGTGCGGCGTCGTGCCGGTCGTGGCCTTGAACCGGCGGGCGAAGCTGCGCGGGCTCATCAGCGCGCGCCGGGCCAGCGCCTCGACGCTGATGTCCTCGGCCAGGTGCGCCCGGGCCCAGTCCAGGACGACGCCGAGCAGGTCGTCCTCGCAGCGGGCGACCGGCTCGTCGATGTACTGGGCCTGCCCGCCGTCGCGGTGCGGCGGCACGACCATCTCGCGCGCCAGGGCGTTGGCCGCCGCGGCGCCCCACTCCCGGCGGACGAGGTGCAGCAGGGCGTCCACGCCGCTCGCCGTCCCGGCGCCGGTGATGATCCGGCCCTCGTCGACGTAGAGGACCCGCGGGTCGACGTCGACCGACGGGTACCGGGCGGCCAGCTCACCGGCGTACCGCCAGTGGGTGGTGGCGCGCTTGCCGTCGAGCAGCCCGGCCGCCGCGACGACGAAGGCGCCGGTGCAGTGGCTGACGATTTGGGCGCCGCGGGCGTGCACGGCGCGCAGCGCGTCGAGGACCGCCGGCGGGACGGGCGCGGACAGCTTCTCCCACGCGGTCACCAGCACGATGTCGGAGACGGCCAGCCGCTCGAGGCCGTGCTCGACGTACAGCGACAGCCCGGTGTCGGTGCGGACGACGCCCGGCCGGTCGGTGACGATCGCGAAGTCGAAGCGCGGCATGCCGAAGCGGCGGTAGTCGTAGCCGAAGACCTCGGCGGCGACGCCCAGGCCGAAGGCGCCGAGGACGCCGTCCCCGGCGAGCAGGCTGACGACGAGCGGGCGGTCGGATCCGGTCACGCGGACATGATGGCAGGAAAGACGCGATCCATGTCACCCCTGCCACTCGTCGCGGGTGCGGACGCGGAGCACGCTCCTCCCATGTTGCTGATCACCTGCCCCGTGACCCGGACCGACGAGCTGGTCGCCGAACGGCGCATCCGGTCGGTCGTCAACCACCCGACCCACATCGCGCTGGCGGTCGAGTGCCCCTCCTGCGGGAGCGTGCACGTCTACCGCACCGGCCGGCGCTGGGAGGCCGCGCGGGCCGCCGCGGCCGGCCAGGCCGCTCGACCTGCGGCGGAGCTCACCCACGCCTAGGATCGAACACATGAGCGAATCCAACGCGAACACCGGCCAGGCCGGCGACCCCACCGCCGAGAAGGACCCGTCGGACTGGGTGACCGGCGACGAGCCCGCCACCGGGGCGCAGAAGAGCTACCTCGGCACGCTGGCCCGCCAGGCCGGCGAGGACGTGCCGGAGGACATCACGAAGGCCGACGCGTCCCGGAAGATCGACGAGCTCCAGGAGGAGACCGGCCGGGGTCAGTGACCCCGGCCGGCCCCTTCCTCGACGGACGCCGGAGGCGGTCGCCGGGAGCGGAGGGCCCGCAGGGTCCTCCCTCGCGGCGACGGGAAGCGGCTCAGCGGCGGCCGGCCACCCGTCCTGGCCGCGGTGGAGGCCGGTGGGCCGACCGTGTCACTGCTCGAACTTGTAGCCCAGACCCCGCACCGTCACGAGGTGCTTGGGGTTGGCCGGGTCGGGCTCGATCTTGGCGCGCAGCCGCTTGACGTGGACGTCGAGGGTCTTGGTGTCGCCCACGTAGTCCGAGCCCCACACGCGGTCGATGAGCTGGCCGCGGGTCAGCACCCGCCCGGCGTTGCGCAGCAGCAGCTCGAGCAGGTCGAACTCCTTGAGCGGCAGCGCCACCGTCTCGCCGTCGACGGCGACCACGTGCCGCTCGACGTCCATCCGCACCGGGCCGACCTCCAGCGCGCCGTCGGCGGGGGCGTCGACGTCGCCGCGGCGGCGCAGCACCGCCCGGATCCGGGCGACCAGCTCGCGCGCCGAGTACGGCTTGGTGACGTAGTCGTCGGCGCCGAGCTCCAGGCCCACGACCTTGTCGACCTCGGAGTCCTTGGCCGTGAGCATGATGATCGGGACGTTGCTGCGGGAACGCAGTGCCCGGCACACCTCGGTGCCCGGCAGGCCGGGGAGCATGAGGTCGAGCAGGACGACGTCGGCGCCCGCGCGGTCGAACTCGGCCAGGGCGTCGGGGCCGGTCGCGGCGACGACCGCCTCGAACCCCTCCCGCCCGAGCATGTAGGACAGCGCGTCGGAGAAGGACTCCTCGTCCTCCACCACGAGCACTCGGGTCATGACCGTCCTTCCTGGAGGACCGGCGCCGCACCAGCGGCCGCGCCGGGAGCTTCGCGGCGGTCCTCGACCGCCAGGGGGATGCGCAGCGTGAAGGTGGAGCCGAGGCCCTCCTCGCTCCACACGCTGACCGAACCGCCGTGGTTGCTGGCCACGTGCTTGACGATCGCCAGCCCCAGACCGGTGCCGCCGGTGCTGCTCGCCCGCGACTGGTCCACGCGGTAGAAGCGCTCGAAGACCCGCTCCCGGTCGGCCCGCGGGATGCCGATGCCGCTGTCGGTGACGGCGATCTCGGCGAACCCGCCGCGCGCCCGCGCCCCGACGGCGATCTTCGTGTTCTCGGGGCTGTAGGCGACCGCGTTGGCCAGCAGGTTGGTCACCGCCGTCGTCAGCTGGGCCTCCACGCCCCGCACGACCAGCCCGTGGGCGCCGCCGACGGCGATCGTGATGCCCTTGGCCGCCGCGGCCAGGCCGGTGCGGTCGACGGCCTCGGCGAGCACCGTGTCGACGTCGACGGGCACGAGCTCGGGCAGCGGTTCGGCGCCCTGCAGGCGGGACAGGTCGATGAGCTCGCGCACGAGCCGGGCCAGCCGGTCGGCCTCGTGCGCCATCCGCGCGGCGAAGCGCTGGACGGTGTCCGGGTCGTCGGCGGCGCCCTGCATGGCCTCGGCGAGCAGGCCCAGCGCACCGACCGGCGTCTTCAGCTCGTGCCCGACGTTCGCGACGAAGTCGCGCCGGACCGCCTCGACCCGGCGGGCCTCGGTCACGTCCTGGAGGACAAGCGCCACGGGGCCGGGGACGGCCGAGGGCGCGACCTCGCCGGGCGGGGTGTCCAGCCGGACACCGTGCGCGCCGACCAGCCGCGTGCCGCCGCCGACGACCTCGCCGGGGAGGCTGACGTCCGAGCGCCGGTGCCCGCGGCGACGGACCTCCTTCACGAGGTCCTGCAGCGCGGGGACGACGAGCCGGCGCTCGCGGACGATCCCGAGTCCGCGCGCGGTCGGGTTGGCCACGACGACGGCGTCGTCCTTGTCCAGCAGGAGGACCGCGGGGTCCATGAGGTCGAGCAGCCGGCGGGCGAGCAGCGCCTCGGAGGGCGCGGTCCGGGCGTCGTCGTCGCCGGGGCGCTCGGTCCCGTCGGCGGGCCGGCGGACGAGCAGCACGACGACGGCCGCCACGACGGCGCCGACGACGAAGCCGGCCCCGAGGGCGACCAGCGTGCTCACGGGG
The DNA here is from genome assembly GCF_054050655.1 of Geodermatophilus sp. SYSU D00663. NCBI lineage: Bacteria > Bacillati > Actinomycetota > Actinomycetes > Geodermatophilales > Geodermatophilaceae > Geodermatophilus > Geodermatophilus sp. SYSU D00663. The sequence continues at coordinate 263,963 of NZ_JBJGZT010000001.1, forward strand.
CCGATGCTAGGCCGCGTCCGGACCCGGTCATCCCCCGTGTGAGTGGTGCCGCGACCGGGTAGGGCGACTGTTCACGCTGGGGTGCCCCCACGTTCACCGATCGGGCCCGTCCGGTGTCTCCTCACCGCCTACCCTCGAACCGTCAGGACGGCGCACCGAGCAGACGGTGTCCGGACGGCGGTACCCGGTGGACGGCCGGCCGACGAGGAGGACCCGTGCGCGAGCACTACCGCGAAGAGCTCGAGGACATCAACCACTGCCTGGTGGAGATGGCCAACTCCGTCGGGTCGGCGATGAACAAGGCCACGACCGCGCTGCTCGACGCCGACGTCGCCCTGGCCGACCTGGTCATCGCCGGCGACGAGCACATCGACGCGGTGCGCGAGAGCATCGAGGAGCGCTGCTTCACCCTGCTCGCGCGTCAGCAGCCGGTCGCCACCGACCTGCGCACGGTCACCACGGCGATGCGGATCGTCGGCGACCTCGAGCGCATGGGCGACCTCGCCGTCCACGTGGCCAAGCTCGCCCGGATGCGCTTCCCGGAGTCCGCCGTCCCCGCCGAGGTGCGGCCGATCTTCCTCGAGGCCGGCCACGTCGCGCAGAGCCTGGTCACGCAGGTCGGCGCCGTCATCGCCAAGCTCGACGTCGAGGGCGCCGCGCAGCTGGAGAAGGACGACGACCTCATGGACCAGCTGCACCGCCAGCTGTTCACCGAGCTGCTCAGCCCCGGCTGGACGCACGGCATGGAGTCGGCCATCGACATCACCCTGCTCGGCCGCTACTACGAGCGCTTCGCCGACCACGCCGTGAGCGTCGCCCGCCGGGTGGTCTTCCTCGTCACCGGCGAGCGGGACATGCAGGCGGTCTGACCCCACCCCACCCGCACGAGGGCCTCCCCACCGCCGGCGGTGGGGAGGCCCTCTGCACATCGTCGCCCCACCGGGCTCCCACCGCGACCACGCGCGGTGTTAGTCGCGCGGAGCACCGACCGTGCTCCCTCGCGGAGGCCTCCGGCCCCCTCTCGTCAGCACGAGCTCGCTGTCGCTCGCTACTTCTTGCCCTGGTTCCTGACCGCCTCGATCGCGGCCGCGGCGGCCTCGGGGTCGAGGTACTCCCCGCCCGGCTTCACCGGCCGCAGGTCGGCGTCGAGGTCGTAGCGCAGCGGGACGCCGGTGGGGATGTTCAGCCCGACCACCTCGTCCTCGCCCATGCCGTCGAGGTGCTTGACCAGCGCCCGCAGGCTGTTGCCGTGCGCGGCCACCAGCACGGTGGCGCCGCTGCGCAGGTCCGGGACGATCGCGTCGTACCAGTACGGGAGCATCCGGACGACGACGTCGGCCAGGCACTCGGTGGCCGGGCGCACCTCCGGCGGCAGGAAGGCGTAGCGCGGGTCGGCGTCCTGCGAGAACTCGCTGCCGGCCTCGATCGGCGGCGGCGGGGTGCTGTAGGAGCGCCGCCAGGTCATGAACTGCTCCTCGCCGTACTCGGCGAGGGTGGCCGCCTTGTCCTTGCCCTGCAGCGCGCCGTAGTGCCGCTCGTTGAGCCGCCACGAGCGGCGCACCGGGATCCACTGCCGGTCGGCGGCCGCCAGCGCCAGCTCCGCGGTGGTGATCGCCCGCCGCAGCAGCGAGGTGTGCAGCACGTCGGGCAGCAGGCCGTGCTCGGCCAGCAGCTGCCCGCCACGGGCCGCCTCGGCCCGGCCCTTCTCCGACAGCTCGACGTCCACCCAGCCGGTGAACAGGTTGGCCTTGTTCCACTCGCTCTCGCCGTGGCGGAGCAGGACGAGGGTTCCGGGCGCGTTCTCGACAGGCGTCGTCACACCGGTCATCCTGCCAGCAGCGGCCAGAGCACCCAGGCCTCGTACAGCACCGGCGGGACCAGCCCGAGCAGCAGCCACGGGCTGACCACCCGGCGGGCGGCACCCCAGCGCACGGCGGCGACGAGCGCCACGCTGCAGGTCAGCGCGACCGCCAGCCACAGCGCGGTGGCGGCGACGTCGACGACGAACAGCTGCGCCAGCACCAGCTGCACCGCGCACAGCAGCAGCGGGTAGACCAGGCCGGACGCGGCGACCACGCCGATCAGCGCGCGGCCCAGCCGTTCCTGCGCGGCGGGCGGCTCCTGCACGCACCCACGCTAGGCCCGTCAGGTCGCCCGTGCGCCCGTCTCGCGTCGCCCGGGCAGCCACACCAGGACGACGACGGCAGCGACCGCCGCGGCCGCCGCGGTCCCGACGGCGGTCAGGTGCATCGCCGCGACGAACGCGTCGCGGGCGGTGTCGGCGAGCGCGTCGGCGGCCGCGGCGAGCTCGGCGTCGCCGGCGGCCCGCGCCTCGTCCGCCGTCGCCCCGGCCAGCTCGAGGGTCGCCGCGACGGAGGTGCTCGCCTCGTCGCGCAGCCCGGCCGGCAGCACGTCGACGGCGCCGCGGACGTTGGCCGCGTACGCGGTCGCCAGCACCGAGCCGAGGATCGCGACGCCGAGCGCCCCGCCCACCTGGCGGACGGTGTTGTTCACCGCCGCGCCCGCGCCGGCCTTCTCCCGCGGCACGACCGACATGATCGACTCGGTGGCCGGGGCCATGACCGCCCCCATGCCCAGCCCCTGCACCGTCAGCGTGGTGAGCAGCAGCCACAGCGGCGCGGCCTGGTCGAGCAGCTGGAAGCCCAGGAACGACAGCGTGATGAGCCCGAACCCGGTCGCGCAGACGGCCTTGGCGCCGAACCGCTCGGCCAGCCGGGAGCTGCGCGGCGCCATCACCGCCATGCCCAGCGCCACCGGGATGAGCGCGGCGCCGGACTGCAGCGGGTCGTAGCCGCGGGCGCCCTGCAGGTAGTAGACGAGGTAGAAGGTCGCGCCCATCAGGGCGAAGAAGTTCAGGCCCAGCGCGGCGGCGGCCGCGGAGAACGCCGGGTTGCGGAACAGCGAGACGTCGAGCGCCGGGTGCGTCGAGCGCCGCTGCAGCCAGACGAACAGCACCACGAGCAGCGCGCCGCCGACCAGCGGGACGAGCACCCCGGGCGTCCCCCAGCCCACGCCCGAGCCGCCGTGGATGATCCCGTAGACCAGCCCGGCCAGCGCGGCGATCGACAGCAGCACGCCCGGGACGTCGAGCCGGCCGGGGTCGGGGTCCCGCGACTCGGGCACGAACGCGAGCGTGCCGAGGACGCCGACCAGGGCGACCGGCACGCCGATGAGGAAGATCGCGCCCCACCAGAAGTGCGTCAGCACGAGACCGCTGGCCAGCGGGCCGCCGGCGACGGCGAGCCCGGCGGTGGCCGCCCAGATCCCGATGGCGCGGCCGCGCTCGGCCGGCGGGAAGACGTTGGTGATGACGGCGAGCGTCGTCGGCTGCACCGCGGCCCCGCCGACGCCCATGACCGCCCGCCACGCGATGAGCTCCAGCGGGCTGTCGGAGGAGGCCGCCAGCACCGAGCCGCCGGCGAAGACCGCGAGACCGATCAGCAGCACCCGGCGGCGGCCGATGCGGTCCCCGATGACGCCCCAGGAGAACAGCAGCCCGGCGAAGACCACGATGTAGGCGTCGACGGCCCACTGGAGCTCGCCCTGGGTGGCGCCGAGCTCCCGCTGCAGCGTCGGGATGGCGACGTTGAGCGTCGTGTTGCCGGTGATCACCACGAGCAGGCAGACGGTCATCGTGGCCAGCACCCACCACCGCCGGGCGTAGCCGGGGCGCTCCTCGACGGCCGGCGCCGCCGCCGGCCGCCCGGTGGTGGTCATCCCCCGTCGTCCGCGGAGGACGCTCCCCCGCCGTCGGCCGGTCGCCGGGTCGTGCCCCGCTGGGCGAAGGCGGCGAAGGCCTCCAGGTTGCGCAGCGACTCACCGCGCTTGACCCGCCACTCCCACTCCCGGCGGATCGAGGTGCCGAAGCCGATCTCGAGCATCGTGTTGAAGTGGTCGTCGGCGTAGCTGAGGACCGCGCCGAGCAGCCGGTCGAGCTCCTCCGGGGTCACCGCGGCGTGCGGGACGCGGCCGGTGAGGTAGACGTCGCCGACCCGGTCGACCGAGTAGGCGACGCCGTACATGCGCGCGTTGTGCTGCAGCAGGTAGGTCCACAGCTGCTCGCGGTTCTCGTCGGGCTGGCGGCAGACGAACGCCTCGATCCGCAGCGCGTGCTCGCCGACGATGAGCCCGCAGACCGTCTTGAGCTTCTTGGTGCCCGGGAGGTCGACCAGCCAGCGGCCGGGCGCCGGGTGCTCGTGCACCAGGTCGGCCTCGCGCAGCGTGCGGCCGATGACGGCGTCCAGGGCGGCGACGACGTCGGCGCGGGTGGAGGGCGCCTCCCTGGTCCCGTCGCTCACCGCGCCCCCTCGTTCACCAGGCCACCTGCGTCCCGGCCACCGGCCGCAGCGAGCCCAGCGCGCGGCTGCGCCGGGCGGCCGCGGCCATCTCGGCGGCGGCCGAGGAGTAGGCGGCCACCAGCGCGTCGGCGGTGCGGTCCCAGGAGAAGGCCGCGGCGTGCCGGCGGGCACCGGCGCCCATCAGCTGCCGGCGCTCGAGGACCGCGCGGACCGCCGCCGCGTAGGCGCCCGGGTCCCGCCCGTCGACCAGGACGCCGGACACACCGTCGCGGACCGCCGTCCGCAGGCCGCCGACCGACGCGGCGACCACCGGCGTCCCGCAGGCCTGCGCCTCGAGCGCGACCAGGCCGAAGGACTCGTTGTGGCTGGGGACGACGGCGACGTCGGCGGCGCGGTAGTGCAGGGCCAGCCGGTCGGGCGGCTGCGGCGGGAGGAAGCGCACCAGGTCGGCGATGCCCAGGTGCGCGGCGAGCTCCTCCAGCTGCCGCGGCGCCTCCAGGCCCGACCCGCTCGGCGCCCCGACGACGTGCACCCGCAGCCGGGAGCGCAGCGCGGGGTCGTCCTCGAGCATCCGGGCGGCGGTGGCCAGCAGCAGGTCGGGCGCCTTGAGCGGCTGGATGCGGCCGACGAAGGTCAGCACGACGGCGTCGGCGGGCAGGCGCAGCGCGCGGCGGGCGGCGGTGCGGTCGCCGGGGGCAAACCGGTCGAGGTCCACGCCCGGGGGGACGACGAGGGTGCGGCGCGGGTCGGCCCCGTAGTGCTCGACGAGCTGGTCGGCCTCCTCGTCGGTGTTGGCCACCAGCCGGTCGGCCTCGGCGACCACCTGCTCCTCGCCGATCACGCGGGCGCGCGGCTCGGGCCGGTCGCCGTCGGCCAGCGCGGCGTTCTTCACCTTGGCGAGGGTGTGCGCGGTGTGGATCAGCGGCACGTTCCACCGGTCGCGCGCCAGCCAGCCGACCTGACCCGAGAGCCAGTAGTGCGAGTGGACGACGTCGTAGTGGCCCGGCTCGTGCTGGGCCTCCTCGCGCAGCACGCCGGCGGTGAAGGCGCACAGCTGGCCGGGCAGCTCCTCCTTGCCCAGGCCCTCGAACGGCCCGGCGCTGACGTGCCGCACGGTCACGCCCGGGCTCATCTCGACCACCGGCGGCAGCTCGCTGGAGGTGGCGCGGGTGAACACGTCGACGGCGATGCCGCGGGCGGCCAGCCGGCGGGAGACCTCGACGATGTAGACGTTCATGCCCCCGGCGTCGCCGGCGCCGGGCTGGTCGAGCGGGCTGGTGTGCACCGAGATGGTCGCCACCCGCCGCGGCGCGCGCGGAGGGAGGAGGCGGCGAGCAGGCACCCACGACCTCCCGCCTCGCCGCCCCGGGTGCCGGTGCGGCACCCCTGTCGACTCCCCATCCTGCAACAGGGTCAGGATGACCACATGACCGGTGTTGCCGAGATCTCCTCCTCCGGCCCGCGGCCGCTGCCGGGGACCGGCCGCACCGCCGTCGTCACGGGCGCCTCGAGCGGCATCGGCGCGGCCACCGCGGCCCGGCTGGCGGCCGAGGGCTTCGACGTCGTCGTGGGGGCCCGGCGGCTGGACCGGCTGACCGCGCTCGCCGAGCGGATCGGCGCCCGGGCGCTGCCGCTGGACCTCACCGACCCGGCGTCGGTCGAGGCGTTCGCCGCCGCCCTGGACCGCGTGGACGTGCTGGTCAACAACGCCGGCGGGGCGTTCGACGCCGCGCCGGTGGCCGAGGCCGACCTCGACTCCTGGGCGCGGACCTACGAGGTGAACGTGCTCGGCACCGTCCGGCTGACCAAGGCGCTGCTGCCCAAGCTCGTCGCGTCCGGCGCCGGCGACCTGCTGTTCATGGGCTCCACCGCGGGGCTGGTCTCCTACGAGGGCGGGGCGTCGTACACGGCGGCCAAGCACGCGGTGCACACCCTGGCCGAGACGCTGCGGCTGGAGCTGTACGACCAGCCGGTCCGGGTCGTGGAGATCGCGCCCGGGATGGTCAAGACCGAGGAGTTCACCCTCAACCGGGTCGGCGACCGGGAGAGGGCGGAGTCGGTCTACCGCGGCGTGCGCCGGCCCCTGGTGGCCGAGGACGTCGCCGACTGCGTCGCCTGGGCGCTCACCCGCCCGCACCACGTCAACGTCGACCTGCTCGTCGTCCGCCCGCGCGCCCAGGCCGCCCAGCACAAGGTGCACCGCGAGTCCGACTGAGCCCGCGGGCAGGCTGCGACGGCGTCGGGGTCCGGGGTGCGCGGGTCGCGGCCTACAGCCGGGTGGGCTCCGGGACCAGGGTGACGCCGAAGCGCTCGCGGACCGCCGCGACGACGCGGTCGGCGAAGGCCATGAGCTCGGCCGCCGTCGCGCCGGGCTCGGTGGTCAGCGCGAGGCTGTGCCGCGACGACGTCCCGACCCGGCCCTCGCGCGTGCCGCGGCCGAAGCCGGCCGACTGCACCAGCCACGCCGCGCTGAGCTTGACCAGCCCGTCCCCGGCCGGCCAGCTCGGGCAGCCGGGCACCGCCTGCTCCGCCGGGACGACCGGGTTGGTGAAGAACGACCCGGCGCTGCGGGTGTCGGGGTCGGCGGGGTCGACGACCATCCCCTTGCCGCGGCGCAGCTCGAGCACCGCCGCACGGACGTCGGCCAGCGGCGCGCGCCCGCCGAGGTCCACGCCCAGCCGCTTGGCCAGCTCGGCGTAGCCCACCGGCCGGGACAGCGGCCCGGCGTCCAGCGCGAAGGTCACGGTGAGGACGACGAACCGGCCGGGCTCGCGCTTGAGCCGGCTGTCGCGGTAGCCGAAGGCGCACTCGGCGTTGGTCAGCGTGCGCTCGCGCTTCTCGGCGCGGTCGTACACCCGCACCTCGGTGATCGTCTGCGCGACCTCCTGGCCGTAGGCGCCGACGTTCTGCACCGGGGTGGCGCCGGTCGAGCCGGGGATGCCCGACAGCGCCTCCATGCCGGCGAGCTCCTGCGCGACGGTGAGCGCGACGAGGTCGTCCCAGTCCTCGCCGGCCTGCACCTCGAGGACGTCGCCGCGCCGCTCGACCCCGCGGCTGCGCACCGCGACGACGTCACCGGCCCACCCCTCGTCGGGCGCGACCAGGTTCGACCCGCCGCCGAGGACGAGCAGCGGCCGCCCGGCCTCGTCGGCCTCCCGCACGGCGGCGACCAGCTCGGCGGCGTCGGTGACCTCGACCAGCCGCTCGACGGGGCCGCCGACGCCGAGGGTGGTGAGGTCGGCGAGACGGGCGTCGGAGCGGAGGAGCACCAGCCCACGGTAGCCGCGGCGCGCGAGCCCGCCGGGCAGGGCGACTACCCTCGGGGCCGGTGAGCGACGGGGGCAGCGAGCACAAGCGCCGGGCGAACCTGGCGCCGAGGAAGGCCCACCCCCGGCTGGCCGCCGGCCGCGCGCGGGCGCTGGGCCTGCCCACGCGGGGCACCACGAACGCCAACCGGCTGCGCCGGGTCGACCGCTGGCTGGTCGCCACCCAGGTGCCGCGGCTGCGCGACGCGGCCCGCCCGCTGGTGGTCGACCTCGGCTACGGCTCCTCGGCGGTCACCACGCTGGAGCTGGCCGAGCGGCTGGGCCCGGAGGTCCCGGGGCTCGAGGTGGTCGGCCTCGAGATCGACCCGGACCGCGTCGCCGCCGTCGCCGGGGACCGCGACCCGCCCCGGGTCGACTTCCGCGTCGGCGGGTTCGAGCTGGCCGGGCTGCAGCCGGTCCTCGTGCGGGCGTTCAACGTGCTGCGCCAGTACGACGAGGCGTCGGCCGCGCGGGCGTGGGAGACGATGTGCGCCGCCCTGGGCCCCGGGGGGCTGCTGGTCGAGGGCACCTGCGACGAGTGGGGACGGCGGGCGACCTGGGTGGCCCTGGACGCCGACGGGCCGCTGACCCTCACGCTGGCCGCGCGGGTCGCCGACCTCGAGCGCCCCTCCGACCTCGCCGAGCGGCTGCCCAAGGCGCTCATCCACCACAACGTCCCCGGCCGCCCGGTGCACACCCTGCTGCGCGCCCTGGACGCCGCGTGGGCCTCGGCGGCGGGCCTGTCGACGTTCGGACCGCGGCAGCGCTGGACCGCCGCGGTGCAGGCGCTGGCCGACGACGGCTGGCCGCTGGTCGGGAGCAGCCGCCGCTGGCGGCACGGCGAGCTCACCGTCCGCTGGTCGGCGGTGGCGCCGGCGTGAGGCGTCCCCGGCCGGAGGTGCTCCCGCCCGGCCCCACCGAGGTCGACGGCGGCACCGCCGAGCTGCTCGGCGACGCCGACCGCGACGGCTCCTGGGTGCTGGTGGTCGACGGCACGCCGCAGTCGCACGTCGACCTCGACGACCCCGCGCACCTGGAGTTCGAGTACGTGCGCCGGATGGGTCACGTGCTCGACCTCGCCGCGCCGGAGGGCGAGCCGCTCGACGTCGTCCACCTCGGCGGCGGCGCGCTGACGCTGGCCCGCTACGTGGCGGTGACCCGCCCCGGCTCGCGGCAGCGGGTGGTGGAGCTCGACCAGCGGCTCACCGACCTGGTCCGCGCCCACCTGCCGCTGCCCCGCGGCGCCCGCGTGCGGGTGCGCGCCGCCGACGCCCGCGCCGGCCTGGCCGCGCTGCCGACGGCGAGCGCCGACGTCGTCGTCAGCGACGTCTTCGCCGGCGCCCGCACCCCCGCCCACCTGACGACGGTCGAGTACGCCGCCGAGGTGCACCGGGTGCTGCGGCCGGGCGGGGTGCTGGCGGCCAACGTCGCCGACGGCCCGCCGCTGCGCTTCGCCCGCGGCCAGGTGGCCACGCTGTGCGCCGTCTTCCGGCACGTCGCCGTCCTGGCCGAGCCGGGCACGCTGCGCGGACGGCGGTTCGGCAACCTGGTGGCGGTGGCCTCCGACGCGGAGCTGCCGGTGGCCGGGCTGACCCGGCGCTGCGCGGGGGACCCGATGCCGGCGCGGGTGGTGGCCGGCCCCGACCTCGGCCGGTTCACCGGCAGGGCGCAGCCGGTGCACGACGACGGCGCCGTGCCCTCACCGGAGCCTCCCCCAGGGGTCTTCGGCCGCTGACCAGGGTCTTCCCCGATGTCCGGGGCGGCCGGCCGCGCCTAGTGTCGGGTCATGACGTACCCCGCACCGGCCCCGCGCCGTCTCGCCCGCGACACCCGCAACAAGATGATCGCCGGCGTGTGCGCCGGGATCGCCCGCCGCTACGGCATCTCCACCGGCGCCCTGCGGCTGGCGTTCGTGGTCTCGTGCATCCTGCCGGGGCCGCAGTTCATCGCGTACCTCGTCCTGTGGGTGCTGATGCCCGCGGACGACCGCTGGTGACCCGCCGACCCGGCGGGCCGGCTCACCAGCTGCTGTTGCCCCGCTGCACGCCGCGGACCGCGGGCCGCACGTCGACCAGGTAGACGACGGTGGCGATCACCGCGGGCAGGCCGAGGAAGGTCATCGGCCCCTGCAGGTAGATGACCACCGCGGCCAGCGCGGTGATCGCCGCCCACGCCGGCTTGCTCAGCTTGCCGGCGGCGACGTAGCCGGCAGCCGGACGGATGACGGCGTCGACGAACGCCCAGGCCGCGACGGCCAGCAACACCAGCCGCAGGCCCTCGAGAACGGCCCAGTCGAACCCCATGCCCGGAGGGTACCCGCCGGGACGCCGTCACTGCCTCCCCCGCGGGGGACGTCCCACTCCCGGGGACGCGACAGGGCCCCGGAGCGCGGTGGCAGCTCCGGGGCCCTGGTCTCGCGTGGCCCTCCTGCAGGGGCCCGCCGCGAGCGTGCGAGCGGCGGGGGGCAGGAGGGTCCTTGCTCAGTCGGTGGTCTTGGCGGTGCGGGTGCGGCTCACGCGGGCCGAGGTGCCGGTGGCCTTGCCGCGGGCGGCGGTGGTGCGCTTGGCCGGCTTGCGGGCCGCCTTGGCGGTCGCCTCGTCGGTGGCCTCGGCGCCCTCCTCGATGGCGGCCTTGGCCTGGTCGGCGGCCTGGTCGACGGCCTGCTCGGCCTTGGCGGCGGCCTTGGTGGTCTTCGAGGCGGCCTTCTGGACCAGCGAGGTGACCTCGTCGGAGGCCTCGTTCACGGCCTCGGCGGCCTCCTCGATGACCTCCTCGACGGCGTCCTCGACGGTGTCGACGGCCTGCTCGGCGCGGACCACGAAGCGGCGGAAGCCGGGCTGGCGGCGCAGCTCCTGCAGCACGTCGGCACCGCGCTCGGCCAGCTGCTCGACGGTGGCGGTGGCCTGGGTGCGGGCCTGCTCGACCAGGGTCGAGACGGTGCTCACGACGACGTCCGGACGGACGGCGGTGGCCAGCTGACGGCCGTTGGCGCGGGCCTGGGTGACGGCCTCGCGGGCGCGGTCGGCGGCCTGCTCGGCGCGGGTGCGGGCCTCCTTGGTGGCCAGGTCGACCTGGACCTGGGCCTCACCGGGGAGGGTGCGCAGCGAGGCGAGCACGGTGCGGGCCTGCTCGACGGCGAGGTCACCGGCGCCGACGGCGACGAGGAACTGACGGCGGCCGCGCTCGGCGACCTGCTCCAGCAGGGTGGTGGCGGTGGTCATGCGGACTCCTTGGAGGGGGTCGGGTCGGATCCGGGCGGAACGCCCGGGGCGGTGCTCGGTGCGGTGGTGCGGGTGGCCGCGTACTCGCGGACGTAGGTCTCGTACAGCTCGACGAGCACGGCCTTGTGCCGCTCGGAGAGCTGGTCGTCGGACCGGATGGCCGCGACCGTGTCGGGGTTGCCGGCCCGCCGGTCGAGGATGCCCGCCTGCTCGTAGAGCGACTCGGCGGAGATCTTCAGACCCCGGGCGATGGCGGCGAGGATCTCCGCCGACGGCTTGCGCAGCCCCCGTTCCACCTGCGACAGGTAGGGGTTGCTCACCCCCGCGGTGCGGGCGAGCTCGCGCAGGGACACCCGGGCGGCGCTGCGCTGCTCCCGGATGTACTCCCCGACCTGCGAGCGCACCGCCGAGACCTGCTGGGCCTCGGCCGCGACGGTCTCCGCGACGCTGCCGGCGAGCTGGTCCACCTTCTCGCGGACCGACCTCACCTGACCGCTCACGAACTCGCCGGGGGTCTGCACGTCTCCGACGCTAACCACGGGTGCTAGCAACTGCAAGCGGAGGAGCAAGCACCGGGGCGTGAGTCGCCTCACACCCGGCGTGTCGTCGTCAGCCGGCGAGCACCGCCGAGGACCGGACCTCGCCGACGACGCCGTCGCCGCCGGTCACGGGGGTGACCGACCAGCGGGCCAGCGCCTCGGCGTCCACCCCGAGCCGGCGCAGCGCGGCGGCGAGGACGGGCGCGCGCCCGCGGTCGCCGCCGTCGTCGAGCTTGAACGCGACCGCACCGCGGCCGGGCAGCGCGGCGACGTGCACGCCGTCGGCCCCGCCCTTGACCAGCAGCCCGGGGACGGCGGTCATGAGGTCGGTGTCGTCCCGGCCGGTGCCGGCGACGTACCAGGGGTGCGCCCGCATCGCGTCGGCCACCGCCCGCTCGGGGCTGCCCGACGGCGCCTCCACCAGGGAGCCGACGCCGCGCGCCAGCCCGGTCAGGGACAGCCCGTGCTGCGGCGCGCCGCACCCGTCGACGACGACGGCGGCCACCTGCTCGCCGGCCGCGTCGGACAGGCGGGCCTCGATCGCCTGCTGCAGCGGGTGGCCGGGATCGAGGTAGCCCTCGGTCGGCCAGCCGGCGGCGACGCAGGAGGCGAGCATCGCGGCGTGCTTGCCCGAGCAGTTGAACGCCAGCCGCTCCGGCTCGCGGCCGGCGACCAGCCAGGCGGCGCGGGTCGGCTCGTGCCCGGGGAGGGCCGCCGGGCAGCCCAGCGCGTCCGGACCGAGGCCGGCGGCGGCGAGCACGGCGGCGGCGAGGTCGCGGTGGCCGTCCTCACCGGCGTGCGAGCCGGCCGAGACGGCCAGCTCCTCACCCGAGCGCGGCTGCCAGCCGGCCGCGAGGTAGGCCGTGGCCTGCACCGGCTTGTTCGACGAGCGGGGCAGGACCGGGCGGGCGACGTCACCGGCCGACCAGCGCACCCCGCCGTCGGGACCGACGACGACGACCGCGCCGCGGTGGACGGACTCCAGGAACCCCGAGCGCCAGACCTCCACGAGGACCGGCGCGTCCGGCCACGGTGACGTACCGGAACGGTCCCCGTGCAGGGTCCCGCCGGGAGCCTGCGAGGGGTGGGGGGCGAGGGGGTCCTCCATCAATGGCGCCCCTCGGCCGCGAGCAGCGCGGCCACGTCGGCCTCGCCGTTGCGGTACCGGCGGGCCAGCTCCCCGGCGAGGGCGTCCATCACCTGCTGCACGCCCCGCCGACGCTCGGACAGCGAGCCCTCGGCGGCGGCCAGCGCGCGGGCGGCCCGCTCGAGGTCGGCGTCGGCGAGGTCGGGGACGGCGGAGAGGTCGACGTCGGGGGTCAGTGCGTTGACCCAGGACTCGTACTCCTCCGGCGCCGCCGGCTGCACCGTCTGGTGCCGGCCGAGGCCGTGCGCGGGGCCGCGGCCCTTCTCGGCGAGGATCTCGGGCAGCAGGTCGACCAGCGAGCGCCCGTCGTGCTCGGCGCGGCGCTGCAGCTCGCGTCGGACGATGTCGAGCCGCCCCTGCAGCAGCCGCCGCGTGTAGGAGAGGTTGACCTCCTCCTGCTCGGCGCGGCGGCGCAGCCCGCGCACCTCGGCCATGGGGCGGGACTCCACGTCGGCGAGGAATCGGGGGTCGAGCAGCGCGTCGACGGCCGCACCGCCGGCGGCGGTCGGGCCAGAGCTTGCGGAGGTCACCGCCCGATGGTGGCAGACCGCACCGCGCGCACCCGGTCGCGGGCCGCGGCCCGGGTGTCGTCGAGGGCGGCGGGCGCGTCGTCGGGGTCCACGGCGGCGCGCGACCCGCCGACGGCGAGCTCGGCCCCGGGGGCCACCGACTGCTTGACCAGGGCCAGCGCGACGACGCCGAGCTCGTGGTGCCGCACGACCGTGCCGGTGCGGCCGACCTCGCGGGCGCCGGAGGTCACCGGCGTCCCCGGGACGGGCAGGTCCTCGCTGACGCCGTCGAGGTGGAGCAGGACCAGCCGCCGCGGCGGACGGCCGAGGTTGTGCACCCGCGCGACCGTCTCCTGCCCCCGGTAGCAGCCCTTCTCGAGGTGGACGGCGGTGGTCAGCCACTCCAGCTCGTTGGGGATGGTGCGGTGGTCGGAGTCGACGCCCAGGCGCGGCCGGCGGGCCTCCACCCGCAGCGCCTCGTAGGCGTCCAGCCCGGCGAGCCCGGCGCCGGCGGCGGTCAGCGCGTCGGCGCGGGCGGCGATCCCGGCACGCGGCACGAGCAGGTCGAACGCGGTCGCGCCGCCGTCTCCGAGGGGCGGCATCCGGCGCACCCAGCCGCCGCCCGGCGACGCGGCGACGGCGTACGGGCCCTCCGGCGCGGGCAGCCCGGCGGCGGCGAGCACCTCGGGCGAGCGGGGGCCGACCAGCGACAGCAGCGCCCGGTCGGCGGTCACCAGCGCGGGCTCGACGCGGAGCATGAACCGCATCCGGTCGAGGAAGGTCTGCAGCGCCGCGCCGGTGCCGGGCTCGACGTCGGCCCAGGTGGTGCCGCCGAGCTCGGCGAGGACCAGGTGGTGCTCGACGTGGCCGTGCGGCGAGAGGACCAGCGCCTCGGTGCCGGTGCCGTCGGCCAGCCGCTCGAGGTGCTGGCTGGTGAGGCTGTGCAGCCAGGTGAGCCGGTCGGCGCCGGGGACGGTGAGCACGTCGCGGTCGCTGCGGTCGACGAGCCCGGCGCCCTCGGCGAGCAGCCGCTGCTCGCGCAGCGGGTCGCCGTAGTGGGTGGCCACGGTCGCGCCCTCGGCGACGACGGCGCCGGCCCGTGCGGCCAGCGGTGAGGTGGTGGTCATGCGTTCTCCGTCCCGGCTCCCCTGCATCGGCGGCACGTGCCCGACAGCGCCACGTGCCCCACGTCCAGGGTGAAACCCAGGTCGGCGGCCAGACGTTCCGCGGCCTGCTCCAGCAGCGCCGGGTCGGCGGAGGAGATCTCCCCGCAGGTGGCGCAGACCACGTGCAGGTGCGGGTGCTCGGACGCGTGGTAGACCGGCGCGCCCTTGGCGACGTGGGTGTGCCACACGAGGCCGAGCCGCTCGAGCAGCTCCAGCGTGCGGTAGACGGTCGAGGTGTCCGGCGCCGCGCCGCCGGGCCCGGCCTCCTCGCGCAGCCGGGCACCGATGGCCTCGGGGGTGGCGTGGTCGAGCGCGGCGACGGCGGCCAGCACCTGCTGACGCTGCGGGGTCAGCCGCAGCCCCTGCGCCCGCAGCCGCTCGGCCAGCGGCGCGGGACCGTGCTCGGTCGTCACGGCAAGGAGCGTAGTTCCGGGCGGGCTACGCGACGGCGCTGCGGGCGTCGGCCAGCACGCGCCGCAGGGACTCCAGGTACCGCTCGGGGATGGCGTGCTCGCCGCGCGGCGGGAGGAACCGCGCGACGGTCGCCCCGGTCACCTCCGCAGCGGCCGCGGCCTCGGCGCCGAGCGCCCGCACGACCGGCGCGTCGCCCCACGACCGGCTGGCCGCCAGGTGCGCCATCGCCGCCGCGCTCTCGGCCCGCTCGCCCACGCAGTCGAACGGCTTCTCGGTGGCCCACAGCCTCCGGAACCCGTCGGCGAGCGCGACGTCGGCCAGCGGGTTCCCGCCGAACACCGCCTGCGCCTCGTCGGGGGTCAGGAAGACGGCGAAGCAGAGGAACGTGAACAGGCACTTGTCGCAGTGCAGGCACCAGCGCTGCTCGGCCCGCCCGCCCAGGTGCTCCTGCGTGTAGGAGCGGTTGCAGCTGAGGATGTCGGCCTTCAGCGGCAGCGCGGCGACGGCGGCCACGGTGGCCAGCTCCGACAGCTGCCGGGTGAGGCTGAAGTAGCCGGCGCCGACCTCGGCGGCGGCCGCGGCGAACAGGCGCTCGAACTCGTAGGACTTCGAGTACTGGTGGTTGACGCTCGCGCCGTCGATCGTGAGCGTCTCCTCGTCGGCGGAGCGCTCGTTGGCGAACACGACCGGGTCGTGGCCGCCGAGGACGGCGACCAGCGTGGCGATCGAGGAGTTGATCGCGGTCACCGGCACGTGCCCGTTGAGGCCGCCCTGCGCGGTCCGCTCCGCCAGCAGCGGGTCCAGCCTGCGGCGGACCTCGACCAGCGGGACGCCGGCCGCGCGGGCGACGTCGCGCTGCGCGCGGGTCGGGTTGATCGCCAGCGCCGTCCCGTCGGGGATGACGACGATCGCCAGCGCGGAGTCCTTTCCGCCGCCCACCGGGAGCAGCGCGCCGCGCCCGCCGCCGGCCGGGACGGGGCCGGGCTCGCGGACCTCGGCGTCGAACCGGACCCGGTGCGGCACCGGCAGGTGGTTGACCGCGGCGAACTCGCCGAGCCCGTGGGTGTAGGCGGCCTGCGCGACGGCGAGCTGCGCGGCGGTGACCGGCCGCTCCACGGTGACCCGGCCGGGCGCGGCCAGCTTGTAGTAGCTGGTGCCCATGACCAGGTGCACCAGGTCCAGCGCGGCCTCGACGGCGGCACCGGGCTGCGCGGGCGCGGCGCCGGTCAGCAGCGCCGGGTCGAGGGTGAGCCGCTCGGTGAACTCGTCGTCGCCGAGCCGGTAGGTGAAGGCCGCCTCGCCGGTCGTGAGGTCGAGGGACCGGCCGGCGACGACGAAGGCGCCGGCCTCAGACACCGTGGACACGGTCGGCGCCGGCGTCGACGAGGATCTGCTCATAGGTGGCTGCCAACTCCTCGAAGTCGCGGAAGCGGTTGTAGCTGGGGGCGCCGGGCGACAGGAGCACGACGCCGCCCGGGGCGGTGCCGGCGATCGCCGCCGCGACCGCCTCGGCCAGCGACGCCGTCTCGGTCAGCCGCACGGCGGCGCCGTCGGCCGCCCGGCGGACGTCGTCGGCCAGCCGGGCCCCGGTGTCGGGGACGGTCACCAGGGCGACCTCCTCCCGCCGGGCCACCAACGTCGCGGCCAGGCCCGTGTAGTCCAGGCCCCGGTCCTGGCCGCCGGCGATGAGCGTGACGGGCCGGCCGGCGAGCGCGTCGAGCGCGGCCAGCACCGAGACGGGGGTGGTGCTCAGCGTGTCGTCGACGAAGGTGACGCCGCCGAGGGTGGCCACCGGCGCGAGCCGGTGGGGCAGCGCGCGGAAGGCGGCGACGGCGCCGGTCACGGCGTCGGCGGTGGCGGCGAGGTCCAGACCGAGCAGGGCGCAGGCGGCCAGCGCGACCTCGACGTTGCTGCGGTTGTGCGCGCCGGGCAGGTGCACCGGCTGCACGGCCGCGGCCAGGCCCGGGGGCAGCACGTCGGCGGGGTCGACCAGCTGCGCGGCGTCGAGGTACCCGGCGGCCAGCGGGCGCGCCTGGGCGCTGACGACGACCGAGCGCTCCGGGCAGGAGGAGAACACGCGCAGCTTGTCGCGGTAGTAGGTCTCGACCGAGCCGTGCCAGTCCAGGTGCTCGGGGGCGAGCGAGGTGAGCGCGCCGCGGCCGGCGAAGTCCGGGACGGCGGCGGCCTGGTAGCTCGAGACCTCGACGACGAGCGTGCGGTCCCCGACCCCGTCCAGGACGTCGAGCAGCGGGGTGCCGATGTTGCCGGCGTGCACGGCCGGGCGGCTGGCGGCGGTGAGGACCGCGGCGGCCAGCGCGCTGGTCGTGCTCTTGCCCTTGGTGCCGGTGACGCAGAGGACCGGGATCCCGCGCGCGGCGGCCTCGGCGAGCGCGACGCCGGTGCCGGTGGTCACGAGCGTGCGGTCGGCCAGCGTCCGGGCGTCCTCGCGGTAGGGGCTGATCCCGGGCGACCGGAACACGACGTCGCAGCCGGCGAGGTCGGCGACGTCGGCGGTGGCGGTCACGGCGTCGGGCAGCGACGCCGGGTCGACGGGGCGGCTGTCGGCGACCAGGACCGACGCGGCGCCGGCGGCGCGGGCTGCGGCGACCGCGGCGCGCCCCTCGCGGCCGTGTCCCCAGACCCCGACGCGCCGGCCGGCCAGCTCCGCGAGCCGGAGGGACCGCTCCCGCGGGGGCGGTGCCGGGCGGGGGTCCACGGCGCCCACTCTACGGACCGGCCCCGTGCACGGACGGCGACGACGGGGCCGCCGGTAGGGTGGCCGCCAGGTGTGCCGGGAAGTCTGGTCGGCGGTGTCGTGACCGACCCCTCCCCCAGGAGCCGCCCGATGACCACCCCGCACGGATCCACCCGCGTGTTCAGCCGCGGCTCGTGGACCGAGGCCAGCCGGATCGCCGCCGTCCTGCGCAGGGAGACCGTCGGCGGCGTCCTGCTGCTGATCGGCACCGTCGTCGCCCTGGTGTGGGCCAACTCGCCGTGGGCGGACTCCTACGAGGCGCTGCGCGACACCCGGGTCGGGCCGGCGTCCCTGCACCTGGACCTGACGTTGGGCACCTGGGCCGCCGACGGGCTGCTGGCGGTCTTCTTCTTCGTCGCCGGGCTGGAGCTC
Source organism: Geodermatophilus sp. SYSU D00663 (assembly GCF_054050655.1). NCBI lineage: Bacteria > Bacillati > Actinomycetota > Actinomycetes > Geodermatophilales > Geodermatophilaceae > Geodermatophilus > Geodermatophilus sp. SYSU D00663. Next base: position 281,710 of record NZ_JBJGZT010000001.1, read on the forward strand.
AAGCGCGAGTTCGTCGCCGGCGACCTGCGCGACCCGCGGCGGGCGGTGCTGCCGGTGGCCGCGGCGGTCGGCGGGATGGTGGTGCCCGCGGTGCTCTACGTGCTGGTCAACCTGGGCGGCGGTGACGCCCTGCGCGGCTGGGCGATCCCGACGGCGACCGACATCGCCTTCGCCCTCGCCGTCCTGGCGGTGATCAGCACCCACCTGCCGAGCGCGCTGCGGACGTTCCTGCTCACCCTGGCCGTCGTCGACGACCTGCTGGCCATCGCGGTCATCGCGGTCTTCTACACGTCGTCGCTGGCCGTCGGGTGGCTGGCGCTGGCGCTGGTCCCGCTCGCGGTGTTCGGCCTCCTGGTGCAGAAGCGGGTCCGCTCGTGGTGGCTGCTGCTGCCGCTGGCGCTGCTCACCTGGGTCCTCGTCCACGAGTCGGGCGTGCACGCCACGGTGGCCGGCGTGCTGCTGGCGTTCACGGTCCCGGTGGTGCGCAGCGAGGCGGCCGGCGGGCCGGGCGCGGGGCCGGGGCTGGCCGAGCACCTGGAGCACCGCTTCCGGCCGATCTCGGCGGGCGTCGCCGTGCCGGTCTTCGCGTTCTTCGCCGCCGGGGTGACCGTGGGCGGGCTGTCCGGGCTGGTCGAGTCGCTCGGCGACCGGGTCGCGCTCGGCATCGTCGTCGGCCTGGTCGTGGGCAAGGTCCTCGGGATCGTGGGCGCCACCTGGCTGGTCACCCGGTTCACCCGCGCGGAGTTCGCCGACGAGCTGGGCTGGCCGGACCTGGTCGGCATGGCGCTGCTCGGGGGCATCGGGTTCACCGTGTCGCTGCTCATCGGCGAGCTGGCCTTCGGCACCGGCAGCGAGCGCGACGACCACGTCAAGGTCGGCGTGCTCGTCGGCACCCTGACGTCGGCGTTGCTGGCGAGCGTGGTGCTGCGGCTGCGCAACCGCCGCTACCGGCGCATCGAGGCGCTGGAGGCGGTCGACGCCGACCACGACGGCATCCCCGACGTCTACCAGCGCGACCCCGACACGCCCGGCGCCCCGGGCCTGCGCAGGGGTTCAGCCGACGGCTGAACAACGTCGTTGCCGACCCCGGAACTGCGACGTACCGTCGAGGTACACGAGAGGGGAGGTGGTCCGAACAATTGAGTTCTTATCGGACTCGTGAGGTGGCTGTCCGCTAGCCGCCGTCCAGATGGGCCGCCCGTTCGGAGTGGAATCCGAACGACGGCATGATCGCCCGTCCGTCGTACGGCGGCGAGCGAGAACCGGACAGTCACCCGACCCCCGGGCTGCCGACACTTGTCCAGTCGGCCCGTGAGCTGCCGCCTCCCGAGGTGGCGCCGCGGAGCGGCCCGGGGGTTGTCCGTCCCTGGGCACGGACCCGCCCAGCGCGCTGAGGGGGAGGAACGGCGGCCGTGCAGACCGCTGGACGTTCCGCACCGGCCGGCCGTTGGATCACCGACGCCGTCCGTGCCGCTCCCCCCGACACCGTGGCCGCGCTCCTGCCGGCCCGCTTCCCCGCCTACGCCCGCGTCTTCCACCCCGCCGTCCGCTACGACGGCGACGTCGACGTGCACGTCCGCTGGGACGAGGTGGCCGCGGCCAACGGCACGCGGGCGCACCGCCTCATGCAGTGGCCCGGCATCACCGGCTCCTGGGAGTACCTCGGCGAGGCCGACCAGCCCGGGCTGTGGAACGACGCCCCCGCCGAGGGCCACCTGGTGGCGCACGTCGCGCGGGAGCTGGCCGCGGTCCTCGGGGACCAGACCACGACGCCGGGTGAGTGCTGGTTCGGCTGGGACGACGGCGGCGCCGCCGACCTGCCCCGGCTGCGCCTGCCCCGCGCCGACCTCCTGCTGACCCGCGGGCCGGTGGAGCGGGCCGCCAGCAACTTCGCCCCCGAGCCGTACGAGCAGAGCGCCGCGCTGTGGTGGCCGGCCGACCGCGCCTGGTGCGTCGTCACCGACCCCGCGCTCACCAGCACCTACGTCGGCGCCGGGGTGGCCGCCGTCGACGCGCTGCTGGCCACCCGGCTCGAGGTGGCCCCGGCGGCCCCCGCCGACCCGGTCGCGCCCGACAGCGACCCGGTCAACGCGGTGGCCCCGCGGGCCTGAGGCTCAGGCCCGCGCCGGCTCCGGCGCGCCGGCGGTCGCGGCGACGACCTCGTCCCACGGTGTGGCGGTCAGGCCGAAGACCTCGGTGGTCGCCGTCGCGTCGACCACGTACTCCTGGTCGAACTGGTGCCGCACGTCGAGGACCTCCCGCAGCACCGGCGAGAACCAGCCGGCGGCGCGGAGCACCGGCCACGGGATGCCGCTGACCGGCACCGGCTCCCGGCCCATCGCCCGCGCGAGGTCGCCGAGCGCCTGCCGCTGGGAGCGCGGCGGGGTGCTCGGCACGTGCCAGGCCCGGCCCAGCGCCCGCGCGTCGGTGCCGAGGGTCGCGAGCGTGGCGGCGACGTCGGGCAGGTACGCCCAGCTGCGGGGCGCGTCGGGGTCGCCGACCACCCAGGCGCGGCGGCCGCGGCGCAGCGCCGGGAGCTGGCGCACCAGGTGCGACTGCGCGGCCGGCACCTGCGGTCCGACGAAGTCCGCGGCGCGGGCCTCGGTCATCCGGATCCGGCCGGCCTCGTGCGCGGCCAGCGCCTCCCGCCACATGGCCACCCGCACGCGGCCCTTGGTGTCGGTGGCGGCGAGCGGGCTCTCCGGCGTCATCGGCGCGGTGGGCCGGCCGTAGACGTAGAGGTTGGCCATCGTCACGAGCACCGCCTCCGTCCGCTCGGCCGCGGTGAGCAGGGCGGCGGCCACCGGCGGCCAGTCGGTCGTCCAGCGGTGGTAGGCGGGGTTGACCGCGTTGTAGAGAGCGGCGGCGCCCTCGGTGGCGGCCGTGAGGGCCGCGGCGTCGGCGGCGTCCACCCGGCGGTGCTCGACCGCGCCGGTGGAGACGCCGCCGCTGCGCGACAGCACCCGCACCCGGTGGCCGCGGGCGGCCAGCAGCTCCGCCGTCGTCGTGCCCACCGGGCCCTTGCCGACGATCACGTGCAGTGCCATGGCGATCTCCTCGTCGTCTCATCGAGAGCGGTGCTCTCGTTCGAGGACGACGCTCTCGTACCCGGAGTGGGGCTGTCAAGAGCAGTGCTCTCCCTTGTGTACAGCGCTCTCGCCGGGGAGCATGGCCGGGTGCCCACCGCCCGCCAGCGCGTCCGCGCCGAGCTGACCGCCGAGATCACCGAGGCGGCTCGCCGCCAGCTCGCCGAGGTCGGGGCGGCGGGGCTGTCGCTGCGCGCGGTGGCGCGGGAGCTGGGCATGGCGTCGTCGGCGGTGTACCGCTACTTCCCGAGCCGCGACGACCTGCTGACCCGGCTGATCATCGACGGCTACGACGCCCTCGGGGAGGCGGCCGAGGCCGCCGACGACCCGGCCGCGGCGCCGGAGCGGCGCTGGGCGGCCGTGTGCGCGGCGGTGCGCGACCGGGCCCGGGCCCACCCGCACGAGTGGGCGCTGCTCTACGGCTCCCCCGTCCCCGGCTACAGCGCGCCGCGCGACACCGTCCCGGCCGCGTCGCGGGTCGGCGTCGTCCTCGGCCGCGTGCTCGCCGACGCCGCCCGGGCGGGCCGGCTGCACGGGTACGGCGGCCGGGTGCCCGGCCTGCTCGGCGACGTGGCGGTCGAGATCCTGGGCCAGGACGCCCCGGGCATCGACGACGCCGTCCGGGTGCGCGCCCTGCTGGCCTGGAGCGCGCTGTACGGCACGGTCAGCTTCGAGCTGTTCGGCCACCTCACCGGGTCGGTCGAGGACGCCGACGCCTACTTCGCCCGCGCGGTGGCCGAGCTCGGTGCGCTGATCGGGCTGACCGCGGACGGACCCCCGGACTAGAGGACCGCGAGCTCGGCCTCGAGGTCGTCGAGCCCGAGCGAGCCCTGCGACAGCGCCGCCATGTGCCAGGCCTTCAGGTCGAAGTCGGCACCGCGCGCCCGCTGCGCCGCCGCCCGGCCGGCCAGCCAGGCGCGCTCGCCGAGCTTGTAGCTGATCGCCTGCCCGGGCAGGCCCAGGTAGCGGATCAGCTCGCTGTCGAGGAACGCCGGGTCGCTGCCCAGGTGCTCGCGGGCGAACGCCCGCGCGAGCTCCGGTGTCCACGGCTGCCCGCGGTGCTCGGCCAGCACGCCCTCGGCGTCCTCGGGCACCGGCAGGCGCAGGTGCATGCCGATGTCGATGACCACGCGGATGGCACGCAGCTGCTGGGCGTCGAGGTAGCCCATCCGGGCGCCGGTGTCGGTGAGGTACCCGAGCTCGTCCATGAGCCGCTCGGCGTACAGCGCCCAGCCCTCGACGTTCGCGCTGACCGAGCCCAGCGACGTCTGGTAGGTGGACAGGTCGCCGGAGACGTAGGCCCACTGCGCCAGCTGCAGGTGGTGGCCCGGGACGCCCTCGTGGTACCAGATCGACACCAGGTCCCAGAGCGGGAACCGCTCGCGGCCCAGCGTCGGCAGCCAGGTGCGGCCCGGCCGGGAGAAGTCCTGCGCCGGGCGGGTGTAGTACGGCGCCGCCGCGCTGCCGGGCGGCGCGATCATCGCCTCCACCCGGCGGACCGGCTCGGCGAGGTCGAAGTGGGTGCCGTCGAGGGCGGTGACCGCCTCGTCCATCATCGCCTGCAGCCGCTGCCGGACGGCCTCGACGCCGTCGACGGCGGGGCCGTGCTCGTCGAGCCAGGCCATGGCCTCCTTGGGCGAGGAGCCCGGCCGCAGCGCCCGGGCCTCGGCCTGCTGCTCGGCCAGCAGCCGCCGGTGCTCGGCCCAGCCCCACGCGTAGGCCTCCTCCAGGCCCTCCCCCGCGCCGAGGTCCGAGCCGTTCCACCGGCGGGCGGCGACGGCGTACCGGTCCCGGCCGACGGCGTCCGGCGTCCCCTCCGCCCGCGGGAGGTACTCGTCGCGCAGGAAGTCGCGGACCTCGGCCACCGCGGCGTCGGCCGCGCGGGCGGCGGCGTCGAGGTCGCCGCGCACCGCGTCGGGGCCGGAGGCCGCCAGCCCGCCGAAGAACGGCCCGGTGAGCCACTCGCCGAGCTGGCCGACGACGGTGGACACCTGCCGCGGCGCCACGAACAGCCCGCGGCGGGCGCCCTCGCGCAGCGTGTCGAGGTAGCCGCGGTAGGCCTCGGGCACCCGGGCCATCCGGCGGGCGACCACGCCCCAGTCGTCGTCGGTCGCCGTCGGCATGAGCAGGAAGACCTGGCGGATGGAGTGCACCGGGCTGAACAGGTTCGACAGCGCCCGGAAGCCCTCGCCGGCCTCGTGCGCGGCCAGCTCGGCGCCCAGCCGCTCGCGCAGCAGCCGGGCGCAGCGGCGCTCGACCGGGTCCTCGTCCAGCGCCGGGTCGGCGGCGAGGACGGCGTCCAGCTCGGCCAGCGTCGAGCGGGTCAGCTCGGCCTCCGCCTCGAGGCCGGCGGGGCTGGGGTCGGGCAGCCGGTCGTCGCCGGGCCGGGTGCCCAGCGACGTCGCGACGATCGGGTCGAGGTCGCAGACGGCGTCGACGTAGCGGTCGGCCACCTGCCGGGGCGTGTCTCCCGGGGCGGTCACCGCAGCCGCTCCAGCCGCGCCGACATGGTGGGCCGCAGCGGGGTGTCCGCGCCGGCGCGGTCGACGGCGTACATGAGCGCCCCCTCGACGATGCCGTACAGCCGCACGGCGCGGGTGGTGTCCGGCGCGTCCTGGGTCCGCGCGACGACGTCGGTGGTGAGCTCCCAGCTCGTCGTCGTGCGGGCGCGGCCGACGTACAGCTCGAGCACGCCCTCGGCGCTGGTCACCAGCAGCTCGACGTCGTCCTCGCCGCGCGGCCGCCAGAAGCCGGACTCGCGGGACGCGGGGCCCTCGACCCGGCCGTCGTCGCCGATCAGCCAGGTGCGCGACTCGTAGGCGAGGAAGTCGCGGCCGTCGTGGGCGAACCGGATCCACTGGCCGAAGCGCCGGTCGCCGGCGTCCCCGCCGGCGAGCACGCCCTCGCCGTGCCACTCGCCCAGCAGCGGCAGCACCGACAGCAGGCCGTGCGCCACCTCGGGGCCCTCGCGGACGTCGACGGTGTCGGCGACGGGCAGTTCGGTCGGGCCGGTCACCGGCCGGCGTCCCGGGGAGGCATGCCCGCCACCGTAGCCCGGCCGCGACCTGCGCTCCCGCGGCGGTCAGCGCCCGCGGGCGGGCCGGCCCGGCGGCGACGGCGGCACGCGGCGGGACCGCTCGGCCGGCCGCCGGGCCAGCCGCCTCGCGGCGACGCCGCACGCGACCGCCAGCAGCACGGCGAGCGCGACGAGGACCCAGGCGGCGACCACGACGCCACGGTAGGCACCCACCCGGCGCTGCGCCGCGGGACCCGCCGCGGGGCGGATGGGCGCCGTGCCGATCACGGGAGGCCACCCGCCGCGGCGGTGCCCGGGCTGCGCACCTGGGCGCGTCGGGCACCCTGGAGGGGTCACGGCCCGGCGGAGCGGAGGAGGACGGCGCCATCGACCCACGGACCACGGCGGACGGCCTGCACCGGGTGGAGGCCGAGCTCGCCCGGACGGCGGCCCGCCACGAACGGGTGCTCGCGACCGTCGCCGACGGGATCTACGGCCTCGACCTGGCCGGGCGGGTGGAGTTCGTCAACCCGGCCGCCGAGCGGATCACCGGCCGGCCCGCCGCCGAGCAGCTCGGTCACGACCAGCACGAGCTCATGCACCACCGGCGGCCCGACGGCTCCCCGTACCCCCGCGAGGAGTGCCCGGTCTGGCGGGCGCTGCGGTCCGGCCGGACCGTCGCCGCCGACTCGGAGGTGTTCTGGCGCACGGACGGCACGCCGGTGCCCGTGGAGCTCATCGCCGTCCCGATGGTGGAGGACGGTGAGGTGACCGGCGTCGTCGTCTCCTTCCGCGACCTCACCGACCGGCTCGCCGCACGCCGGCAGGCCGAGGAGCTGCGGCGGGTCACCGAGCAGGCCGCCGTCGAGCGGGCGCTGTCCGACCGGCTGCAGCAGGCGCTGCTCACCCCGCCGCCGGAGCCGGACCACCTGCAGATCGCGGTCCGCTACCGACCGGCCGCCGACGGCGCCCGGGTCGGCGGTGACTGGTACGACGCCTTCCTCCAGCCCGACGGCGCGACGGTGCTCGTGATCGGCGACGTCGTCGGCCACGACAGCGACGCCGCGGCGGCGATGGGCCAGCTGCGCGGGCTGGTGCGGGCGCTGGCCTGGGACCAGCAGGAACCGCCGTCGGCGACGCTGACGCGGACCGAGCGCGCGGCGCGCGGCCTCGCGGTGGGCACCCTGGCCACCGTGGCGCTCGCCCGCGTCGAGCGGCACCCGGACGTGCCGGTGGCCGGGACCCGGGTGCTGCGCTGGAGCAACGCCGGCCACCTGCCGCCGGTCCTGCTCGCCCCGGACGGGACCACCACGCTGCTGGAGACCCGCCCCGACCGCATGCTCGGCGTCGATCCCGACACGCGGCGCACCGACCACACGGCCGAGCTGGCGGACGGGCACACCCTGCTCCTCGTCACCGACGGCCTGGTCGAGCGCCGCGACGCCGACCTCGACGCCGGGCTGGCGGCGCTGCGGGAGGCCCTGCGCGACCTCGGCGAGGTCCCGCTGGAGGAGCTGTGCGACACCGTGCTGGCCCGGATGGTGCCCGCGGCCGGCGCCGACGACGTCGCGCTGGTCGCCGTCCGCGCGTTCCCCGAGGACCGGCCGCGCCCCCCGGAGGCCGGCCCCAACCGGCTCCCGCCCGGCATCTCCTGACCCCGGACACGACCGACCCCGGACACGACCGACCCCGGACACGACCGACCCCGGACACGACGGCGCCCCTCCCGGCCGCAGCCGGGAGGGGCGCCGTGCGCAGGGGACTACTTCTCGAGGACGACGGTCGTCTCCGTCAGCCCGACCTCGGCCTCGACGACGCGCTCACCGCGGCCGACGGGGGCCAGCGAGCGCAGCTTCCAGGTGCCCGGTGCGGCGAAGAAGCGGAACTCGCCCTCCGGGCTGGTGACCACCTCGGCGGTGAACTCGTCGGTGGCGTCGAGCAGCCGGACGTAGGCACCGGCCACCGGCGCGCCGTCGTGCCACACCTGGCCCTGGATCACCGTCTGGGTGGCCAGGTCGATCCCGGCGAGGGCACCGCCCTGCCTCGGGGCGCCGCACACGCTCAGGCCCCCTTCTCGATCGGGACACCGACCAGCGAGCCGTACTCGGTCCAGGAGCCGTCGTAGTTCTTGACGTTCTGGTGGCCGAGCAGCTCGCGCAGCACGAACCAGGTGTGGCTCGAGCGCTCACCGATCCGGCAGTAGGCGATGGTGTCCTTGGACTCGTCGAGGCCGGCGTCGGCGTAGAGCTTGCGCAGCTCGTCGTCGCTCTTGAAGGTGCCGTCCTCGTTGGCCGCCTTGCTCCACGGCACGTTCACCGCGGTCGGGATGTGGCCGGGACGCTGCGCGCCCTCCTGCGGCAGGTGGGCGGGGGCGACCAGCTTGCCGGCGAACTCGTCGGGCGAGCGGACGTCGACCAGGTTCTGCTGGCCGATCGCGGCGACGACCTCGTCGCGGAAGGCGCGGATGGAGGTGTCGGGCTCCTGGGCCCGGTACTGGGTGGCCGGGCGCTCGACGGCGTCGGAGGACAGCGGGCGGCTGTCGAGCTCCCACTTCTTGCGGCCGCCGTCGAGGAGCTTGACCTGGTCGTGGCCGTAGAGCTTGAAGTACCAGTAGGCGTAGGCGGCGAACCAGTTGTTGTTGCCGCCGTAGAGGACGACGGTGTCGTCGTTGCCGATGCCCTTGGCGGACAGCAGCTCCTCGAACTGCTCCTTGCCCACGAAGTCGCGGCGCAGCGGGTCCTGGAGGTCGGTCTTCCAGTCCAGCTTGACCGCGCCCTCGATGTGGCCCTTGTCGTAGGCGCTGGTGTCCTCGTCGACCTCGACGAAGACGATGCCGGGGGCGCCGATGTTCTCCTGCGCCCAGTCGGCGGTGACGAGCACGTCGTTGCGGCTCATGGGGGGTCTTCCTCCCTGTGGTGGGTGTGCGGACGGTCAGGCGGTGGGGGCGGGACGGGCCCGCCGGACGGTCGGGTACGGCTCGCGGCCGGGGCAGGACGCGGTGGCCCCGTCGAGCAGGGCCGCGACGAGGACGAACCCGGTGGCGACGGCGCCGAGCACCGGCGCACCGAGCAGGTACCCCGCCGCGCCGACGGCGGAGACGAGGGCCAGGACGGCGCCGGTGACCCACGCGGTGGGGCGGGGCCCGCGCACGTCGACCGTGCGGCAGGACTCAGGGGCATGAAGAGGGGTCTCCGGACGGCGGTCAGGGCACGTCTGGGCGGGGTGGAACCGCCCTCAGGAGGCGCGACACAGGCAGCTGCCGACGCGGCACAGGTCCACTGTGCGGCGCGAGGTCAGCAGGGTGCCCACGCGGCGAGGGTAGCCGATCACGACCGGGCGCCCGTGTGCGCGTCCACCAGGGCGGTGAGCTCCCCCGGGCGCGGGGCGCCGCTGCTGCGGCCCAGCAGCCTGCCCGACCGGTCCAGGTAGAACAGCGTCGGCGTGCGCCGGACGTCGAGCTCGCGGACGGCGTCGAGGTGGCTCTCGGCGTCGACGTGCACGTACGCCAGGCCCGGCCGGGTCGCCTCCAGGTGCTGCAGCCGGGCGCGGGTGGTGCGGCACGGCCCGCAGAACGCGGTGGAGAACTGGACGACGGTCAGGTCCGCCTCGCCCGGCCGCACGCCGAGCTCCTCGAGGACCGCGGTCGGTCCGCCCACGGGCTCCTCCTCCGTCCTGGGCCGGCCGTCGCGGGTGCGCAGCCACCGGGCCGCCGCGGCGGTCGGCACGAGCGCCCCGGCGAGCACCGCCGGGGCGGTCCCGCTCGTCCCCCGCACCAACCCGACCGCCTCGGTGCGCATTCCCGGGCGGCTCAGGGCGCGCGCAGCACCGTGTCGGTGGCCGCGGCGGTGACCTCGACGCCGGCGTCGGCCGGGCGCAGGCCGGTCAGCTCCAGTCCGAACGGCAGCTCGACCGGGTAGCGCAGGTCGAGCAGGTCGCTCGCCCGGTCGACGACGACGTCGGGCACGTCGACACCGGCCGCGTCGGCCTCCTCGACGTCGACCACGAGGTCCTGGCCGTCCAGCGACACCGTGCCCGCGGCGGTGAGCGGGACGGTGTGGCCGAGCACCTCCACGGTCCGGGTGACCCGCAGCCCGTCGCCCTCGCGGGCCACGGCGGTGTCGCCGCCGAGCTGCTGCGCGAGCAGCGCGTAGGACAGCGTCGCCGTGCCGTCGACCCGGTCCACCGGCACCTCGCGCACGGACCCCGACAGCGCGTCGGACAGCGGCACGTGCGCCCCGCGCAGCCGGACGTCGGCGGTGGTCCCCTCCGGCTGCCGGAGCTCGGCGGCGGTCAGGGAGATGCGGACGTCCTCGTAGGTCCCCGACACCGCCTGGGTGAGGAACGGCCAGCCCCGGACGTCGACGTCGGGCGTCCCGGCCAGCCCGCCGGCGTCCCGCAGCGCCTCGGCGACCCGGTCCTCGGCGACGCCCTCGGCGACCGGGTCGGCCACCAGCGCGAGGACGGCCACCAGCGCGAGGACGACGAGCAGGGCGCGCACGGCTGCGGATCAGACGGCGGCCAGGGCCAGCAGCACCGGCGCGCAGACGGCCAGCGGCAGCACGGCCTCGACCGCGACCCCGGCGACGGCGGCACCGCGGCGCCGCTCCCCGGCGCCGCCCACCGCGAACGAGGCGGCGGTCCCGGCGAGGCCCGCGACGAGGCCCAGCACCAGGCCGGTCGCGACGCCGCCGACGACGTCGGCCGTCCCGCCGGTGCCGCCCGCCACCAGCGTGACCACGACCCCGGTAGCCACGGCGAGCAGCAGCCCCGTCACGCCGCGGTCGGCGCCCGGGGCCACCGCGGGGCGGGGCAGCACGGCGTCGGCGAGGTGCGCGACGACCAGCGCGGCGCCGGCGGTGAGCAGCGGCGCGGCGGCGACCTCGCCGTCGTCGCCGGCGACGTCGGGCAGCAGCAGGAGCGCCAGCGCGCAGACGGCGGTGACCAGCAGCGCCACGCTGCCCAGCGAGCCGACGACGTCGGTGCGCGGCGGCCGGCGCAGCATCTGGTGCAGCACCGCGACGATCAGCGCGGGCCCGGCGACGGCCAGCAGCAACCCGGGGCCGGGCCGGTCCGCGTCACCGGCGAGCAGGTCCACGGCGAGGTCGGCGCCGACGGCGGCCGCCGCCCCGACCACCGCGACACCCGCCGCCCCGGCCGGCGCCGTGGCGGCCACCCAGCCCGCGACGAGGAGGGCCTGCAGCACGAGGACGGCGGCCAGGCGGCCGTGCTCCCCGAGCAGGTCCGGCGCGAGCAGCACCAGTGCGACGGCGGCGCCGGCGACGACGGCCGCGGCGGCGTGCCGCGCGCGGGCGGCGGGCGGGGAGTCCAGCGCCGTGGTCACGTCCCCTCCTGCCCGGGACCGCCCGGCGCCCCCGTCGGCGCCGGCACCTCCCGCTCGCCCCCGATCGTCGCAGACGCCCAGCGCCCGACGCGCTCGACGAGCGGAGCGGTGAGGGCGCTCTCGGCGTGTCCGAAGCCGGGGACCACCCACGCGGTCGCCGTCGGGCCGGCCGCCCGTGCCAGCGCGCGGGCGTGCTCGAGCGGGAAGTAGGCGTCCCGGTCGCCGTGCACGAGCAGCAGCGGCGTCGGGGCGATCCGGGCGACCGCCTCCAGCGGCGACGACGGCACGGTCTCCCACGGCGGCGCCAGGCGGACGCCGAGCAGGCGCGCGCCGGCCCGCCGGCCGAGCGTCGTCTCCAGCAGCCAGTGCACGCGGCGCATGGGCGGGGTGTCGCGGACGTACCAGCGGCTGACCGCGCTGACGGCGACCACCGCGTCAGGGCGGTGCCGGCCGTGCGCCGCCTGCCGCAGCACCGCGCCCCCGCCCATGGACAGCCCGAGGGTCACCACCGCGCCCGCGCCGTCGGCCCGCGCCGCGGCTACCGCCGCGTCGACGTCGCGCAGCTCGTCGTCGCCGCCGGCCCCCGTGCCGCCCCCGGAGCGGCCGTGCCCGCGGAAGTCCAGGGCGCGCACCTCGCCGAACCGGGACAGCCAGCCGGCCATCCGCCGGAACGGCGGGTAGGCGGTGGAGTTCGTGAACCCGTGCGCCACGACGAAGACCGCGCCCGTCGCCGGCCCCGAGCCCGGGACGACGACGCCCTCGAGCCGCACGCCGTCCTCGGTGCGGACCGTCACCGGACGCGCTCGGGTGACCTCGGAGGGAACGGGACGCACGTCGGCTATCCTGCGGTCTCGGTTCGACAGCGCCGTCGATGCCCTCCCCGAGGAGACGACATGCGACTCGTGCTCATGACCGCGGCGCGTCAGGCGACCACCGAGGTGCTGCCCGCCCTGGGGCTGCTCGGCCACCAGGTCCGCGTCGTTGCCCCCGAGCTGTCGAGCCTGCTCGACGGCGACTCCGGCGACGTCGTGCTCGTCGACGCCCGCCACGACCTCATCCAGGCCCGCACGCTGTGCAGCCTGCTGTCCTCGACCGGCGTGGCCTCCGCCCTCGTCGCGGTCCTGTCCGAGGGCGGGCTGGTCGCGCTGTCGGCCGACTGGGGCGTCGACGACGTCCTGCTCGACACCGCCGGCCCGGCCGAGGTGGACGCCCGGCTGAAGTGGGCCACCGCCCGCCGGCTCGCCGCGACCACGCCCGCCGACGGCGCCGACGGCGGCGTCACCCAGGCCGGCGAGCTGGTCATCGACGAGCACAGCTACTCGGCGAAGCTGCGCGGCCGCCCGCTCGACCTCACCTACAAGGAGTTCGAGCTCCTCAAGTACCTCGCCCAGCACCCGGGCCGGGTGTTCTCCCGCGCCCAGCTGCTGCAGGAGATCTGGGGCTACGACTACTTCGGCGGCACCCGCACCGTCGACGTCCACGTGCGCCGGCTGCGCGCCAAGCTCGGCACCGAGCACGAGGCGCTGATCGGCACCGTCCGCAACGTCGGCTACAAGCTCGACCAGCAGGTCGCCGACGCGACCGCCGCGGCCGCCCGCGCCGAGGCCGAGCGGTCCGCCGGCACGGTCGCCGACACCTCGCCCACCACCGCCCCGCTGCTCTGAGCGCCGTCGCCGTCTCCGACTCCGCCGGGCTCGACCCCGCGCGGACCGCCGCCGTCCTCGCGCTGCTGCGCGCGGCCGCGGCGGCCGACGGCGTCCGCCCGCTGTCGGAGGAGGCCGAGCTGCGGCTGCAGCACGGCGGCCCGCCCGGCGGCCGGGACGTCGTCGCCACCGAGCCGGACGGCCCGCTCACCGGCTACGCCCGGCTCGAGCTCGGTGACGGCACCGGGGACGCCGAGGCCGAGCTGGTCGTCGCGCCCACGGCCCGGGAGCGCGGGGTGGGCGGCGCGCTGCTGACCCGGCTCGAGGAGCTCGCCGACGGCCGTCCGCTGCGGGTCTGGGCGCACGGCGACCTGCCGGCCGCCACCGCGCTGGCCGGCGCCCGCGGCTACACCCGGGCCCGCGTGCTGCTGCAGATGCGCCGCCCGCTCACCGACGCCGACCTCGACGCCGCCGCCCCGCTCCCGCCGGACGTGTCCGTGGCCGCCTTCCGCCCCGGCCGGGACGAGGCCGCCTGGCTGCGGCTCAACGCGCGGGCCTTCGCCGCCCACCCCGAGCAGGGCGCCTGGACGCCGGAGGACCTGCGGCTGCGCGAGGCCGAGCCCTGGTTCGACCCGGCCGGCTTCCTGCTGGCCTGGCGCGGCGACCCCGACGCCGGCGGCGCGCTGCTCGGCGCGCACTGGACCAAGGTGCACCCGCCCGGCGACGCCGGCCCGGACGCCGTCGGCGAGGTGTACGTGCTGGGCATCGACCCCGACGCCCAGGGGCTCGGGCTCGGCCGGGCGCTCACCGTGCGCGGCCTGGCACACCTGCGCGGGCGCGGGCTGGACGAGGTGCTCCTCTACACCGAGGAGGACAACACCGCGGCGGTGACGCTCTACGAGCGCACCGGCTTCACGCGGTACGCCGTCGACGTCTCCTGGCGGCGCGTCCCCTGATCCCGGGCACGCGGCGCAAACGTCCCTTTGTGCCGCACCGGACGTGTCCACCGCCACCCGACTCGCACGCGTTCACCTGCCGGACGTGATGCTGTTCTCACCCCGTCGGGAAAGGCTCGACCGGCGTTCACCGGGCGTTCATCGAGCGACCCGGGACCGGCCACCTGGGCTGCCTACCGTCCCGTTCCGTTGGTCCTCCCCTGCCCGGCATTGAGGTCCGGGCACCTCCGGAAAGGCACTGGCTTGAAGCTCAGCACCCGGTCGCGCGCCGTCGTCCTCAGCACGGCGCTGGCCAGCACCCTCACGCTCGCCGCGTGTGGCGCCGCCAACGAGTCCGACAGCGCCTCGGGCGGCGGCGACGGCGGCAGCGGCGCGAGCGCCGCCGAGCTCAGCGGCGACCTCGTCGGTGCCGGCGCCAGCAGCCAGCAGGCGGCCATGGAGGCCTGGCAGGCCGGCTTCGAGGGCGAGTACCCCGACGTCCAGTTCAGCTACGACCCGGCCGGCTCCGGCGCGGGCCGCGAGCAGTTCATCGAGGGCCGGGCCGACTTCGCCGGCTCCGACGCCGCTCTGGACGAGGAGGAGCTCACCGCCGCGCAGGAGCGCTGCGGTGGCGGCGAGGTCTTCGAGCTGCCGAACTACATCTCGCCGATCGCGGTGATCTTCAACCTCGAGGGCGTCGACCAGCTGAACCTCACGCCCGACGTGATCGCCCGCATCTTCACCGGCCAGATCACCACCTGGAACGACCCGGCGATCGCCGAGGCCAACCCGGACGCCCAGCTGCCCGACACGGCGATCACCCCCGTGCACCGCGCCGACGACTCCGGCACCACGGACAACTTCACCGACTACCTGTTCCAGACCGCCGGTGACGTGTGGACCTCGGAGCCCGACGGCGTGTGGCCGCTGCCCGGTGGCGAGGCCGCCAACGGCACGTCCGGCGTCGTGGGCGTCGTCGAGAGCACGGCCGGTGCCGTGACCTACGCCGACGCCAGCCGCGCCGGCGAGCTCGGTGTCGCCAACGTCGGCGTCGGCTCGGAGTTCGTCGCCCCGTCGGCCGAGGCCGCCGCCGCCGTCGTGGAGAACTCCCCCGCGGTCGAGGGCCGTGGCCAGTACGACTTCGCCATCGAGGTCAACCGGCAGACCGAGGGCTCGGGCGAGTACCCGATCGTCCTGGTCAGCTACCACATCGGCTGCGTCGAGTACGACGAGCAGGCGACCGCCGACAACGTCAAGGCCTTCATGTCCTACGTGGTCAGCGAGGACGGCCAGCAGGCCGCCGCCGACAACGCCGGCAACGCGCCGATCTCCGACACCCTGCGCGACCAGGCCCAGCCCGCGGTGGACGCCATCACGGCCGCCGGCTGACCCAGCACCCCACCCGGTGGCCCGGGGCGTCGGCCGACG